>NZ_JAVKSH010000083.1:0-16786 GCF_039583805.1 Mycobacterium sp.
GCCGTGGGCGCACAGTCGACGCCCTGGGCGCACAGTCGACGCCGTGGGCGCACAGTCGACGCGTACGACGTGCCGGCGCTGTCGACACCGACAGGTTTCGGGCCGGCCGCGAGCGGGGACTTGTCGAGAAGTCGCCGACGGCCCGCACACGGACGACTACCGTCATGGGCGACGCCCCACCCGTGACGCCGCATCGCGCAACGACCACAAGGAGGAGCCATGACCACGGCCGTCGCCAACCGACATCGCGTCGTCATCATCGGGTCCGGCTTCGGCGGCCTGACCGCGGCCAAGGCGCTCAAACGCGCCGACGTCGACGTCACGCTGATCTCCAAGACAACCAACCACCTGTTCCAGCCGCTGCTCTACCAGGTGGCCACCGGAATCCTGTCCGAGGGTGAGATCGCCCCGACCACCCGGCTGATCCTGCGCAAGCAGAAGAATGCGCGCGTGCTGCTCGGCGAGGTGGTGGGCATCGACCTGCACGCCCGAACGGTGACCTCCCGGCTGATGGCGATGAACACGGTGACGCCGTTCGACAGCCTCATCGTCGCCGCCGGCGCCCAGCAGTCCTATTTCGGCAACGACCAGTTCGCCACCTGGGCGCCGGGGATGAAGACCATCGACGACGCCCTGGAGCTGCGCGGCCGGATCCTGGGCGCGTTCGAAGCAGCCGAGGTCACCACCGATCCCGCCGACCGGGACCGCCGGCTGACCTTCGTGGTGGTCGGCGCCGGGCCGACAGGGGTCGAGGTGGCAGGCCAGATCGTCGAACTCGCCCACCGCACCCTGGCCGGCACATTTCGCACCATCAAGCCCAGCGATTGCCGGGTGGTCCTGCTCGACGCCGCGCCCGCGGTGCTGCCGCCGATGGGCGAGAATCTGGGCCGCAAAGCGGCACGCCGGTTGGAGAAGATGGGTGTCGAGATCCAGCTCAACGCGATGGTGACCGACGTCGACTACCGCGGCATCCAGATCAAGGACGAAACCGGCGCGCAACGCCGCATCGACTGCGCGTGCAAGGTGTGGGCGGCCGGCGTCGCGGCGAGCCCGCTGGGGAAAAGGCTCGCCGAGCAGTCCGACGGCACCGAAGTCGACCGTGCCGGAAGGGTTTTGGTGGAGCCGGATCTGACGGTCAAGGGCCACCCGAACGTCTTCGTCGTCGGCGACCTGATGGCCGTGCCCGGCGTGCCCGGGATGGCGCAGGGGGCGATCCAGGGCGCGACGTACGCGACCAAGGCGATCAAATGCGCGGTCAAGGGCCGCGACGACCCGGCCGAGCGCAAGCCCTTCACGTATTTCGACAAGGGCAGCATGGCGACCATCTCGCGGCACAGCGCCGTCGCGAAGGTCGGCAAGCTGGAGTTCGGCGGATACATCGCGTGGCTGGCCTGGCTGGTGCTGCACCTGTATTACCTCGTCGGGTTCAAAAACCGCTTCACCACGGTGCTCGCGTGGTTCATCTCCTTCATGGGCCGCGGTCGCGGGCAGATGGCGATCACCAGCCAGATGATCTACGCCAGGCTGGCGATGAGCATGGTGGCCGCCCAAACCCAGGAGGTCCTGGCCGCAGCCGAGCACGCCGAACACGCCGAACAGCACGCCGCCGGATAGCTGCGCCCACTCGTTGAAATCGAATTCAGCTCCAGCGCAGAGCCTTTCACCCACAGACCACTCTCAGTGACTCGGTGACCACTAGGACGAACTGCTGGTGCTCAGCCTGCGGATCGCCTGGATTTCATTGTCCCGGTAAGGTTTGCCGTCCGAGTGTAGCAGGTCGTGGAACCACACTTTGGGTATCGACGGGTAGGGATGGTCCCACGAGTCCCAGGGGAAATACGTCTGGGTCTTGCCGGCCACGAAGCCCCAGTTGAACGCGCCCACGTTGTGGCGCTTAGCAATCGGCAGGATTCTCTCGACGGTGCTGCCCAGCGGACGGGCCATGTACTCGGTGCACAGGATCGGGCGTCCCAGCGGGGCAAGTTCGCCGATGCGGTTCTCGAAGCCGGCCGGTCCGGCATACGAGTGGAAGCTGACGACGTCGGAATTGCCCAGCTGGATGTCCGCGATGGTGCTGCGCTGCCGAGGGTCTGCCCAGTAGCCCTGCCACACGCCGCTGGTCAACGGCTGCCTCGGGTTGACCGACCTGGCCCACTGGAAAACCTGGGGCAACAGCTCGGCCACCAGTTGCTGTTTGTCGCCGCGCTCGACGCCGCGGTACTGGCGGGCCGGATTGTCGGGTTCGTTCCACACATCCCAGCCCAGCACCCGCTCGTCGCTGCGGAACTGGCCGACCACCCCGGTGATGTAGTCGCGCAGCACGTTCCGGTAATGGCGGTCGCCGACGCGTTCGGCGCCCGGGCTTTGCACCCACCCGGAATTGTGCACACCGGGGCGTGGGGCACGCTGCGGCCCGGACTTGGGGGATGGATCCCAGCACGAGTCGAACAAGACAAACATCGGCTTGATGCGGTGACGCGCCGCGATCGCTACGAACCGCGAAAGGCGTTGCTGGAAGCCGCGGCGGTCGGTTGCCCACAGTTGGTCGTGCAGAAACACCCGCATCGTGTTGAAGCCGTGAAACTGCGCCCAGCCCAGTTCGGCGTCGATGCGCCGAGGGTCGAACGTCGCGGCCTGAAACATTTCCAGCTGGTTGATGGCGGTGGCGGGAATGTAGTTCGCGCCCAACAGCCAACCTTGTTCCTCATACCACATTTTGGCACGGTCAACCGACCACCGGCCGGGATCGGCGGCGGCCCGGGGAGCACGCATCAACGCCGTTCCGGCGCCCAGCAGCAGCGGCAGTTGCAGAACCGCTCGACGACGCACAAATTGACGATAAGTCGCCCGAACCGCCATCCCCGGCATTTGCGCGTCGCGTCGCGCGGCGTGTTTCTCGACGGCCCGTGCAGCGGGCGCGTCAGCGCAATGCCTGCTCCAGATCGGCGATCAGGTCGTCGGTGTTCTCCAGGCCCACCGAAATGCGGACCACGCCGTCGCCCAGCCCGATGGCCGCGCGCCCCTCCGGCCCCATGGCCCGGTGGGTTGTCGTCGCCGGATGGGTGACAAGGGATTTCGCGTCGCCGAGGTTGTTGGAGATGTTGATCAGCCGAAGCTTGTCCAGCACGTCGAAGGCCCGCTGCTTGGCGGCGTGCTCCGGCGCGTCGAGCTCGAACGTGACGACGGTGCCGCCGCCGGACATCTGCTGCCTGGCCAACTCGTACTGCGGGTGCGACGCCAGGTACGGGTAGCGCACCCACCGCACCGCCGGATGACCCTGCAGATATTCGGCGATCCGCTGCGCCGAAGCGTTGCTGTAGTAGACTTGAACAGCAAGCGTCTCAAGGCCTTTCAGCAGTATCCAGGCGTTGAAGGCGCTGATCGCCGGACCGGTGTGCCGCATAAGCTTATGTACCGGGCCGTCGATGTACTGCCGGTCGCCGAGGATCGCCCCACCCAGCACCCGGCCCTGCCCATCCAGATGCTTGGTGCCGGAATACACCACCAAGTCGACACCCAGCGGAAAGCCCCGTTGCAGCAGCGGTGTGGCAAACACGTTGTCCAGCACTACCTTCGCCCCGGCAGCGTGGGAAAGCTCGACCACCGCCGCGATGTCCACCAGCGACTGCATCGGGTTCGACGGTGTCTCGAAGAACACCGCCCGGGTCGGCAGCGAGAGGGCCTGCTCCCACTGGTCGAGGTTGTCGCCGTCGACGAAGACGGTCTCGATCCGCCGGCCCGCCTTCGATCAGGCGCAGCCGTTCCTCGAACATGGTGACAGTCGGGTTGCCGTAGCGGGAATACACGTAGCGGTCGGTCTCGCCGGCGAACGCCCGCTCCGCGTCGGCCGCGGAATCGTAGACATACCCCGACGCCAGATACATCGCCTCGGCCGTCTCGTCGAACTGCGAACGCAGCACTCCGCCGCGCACCCCGATGGTGGCCGGACCTACGCCGTCGGGCAGCGGCGGTGGTGTGCGGATCGACGCTTGCCCGGTCACGACTGCGTCCACGGCAGGCCACACGCGCGCCATCCGGTCGCGCCCCGGTGGCCGGCGGCGTCGAGATGGCCTTCGAAGCCGTCGAGCACGTTGTAGGCCGGGGTGATACCGGCCGCGGTCGCGGCTTCGGCGGCGCCGATCGAACGGTGACCCGAGCGGCACACGAATACCACCGGCCGGTCCCGGCGGGCCGGCACCTGTTCCAGCAAGTCGGCGACGAAGCACTCGTTGCGGCGCCCGTCGACCCTGTTCCATTCGATGCAGACGACCTCCCGGCCCAGGCTGGACAAGTCGGGAACACCGACGAAACACCATTCGGCGTCGGTGCGCACGTCGACCAGCACCGCCTGCGGGTTGTCTGCCAGCAGCTGCCACGCCTGCTGCGGCGTGATGTCTCCGGCGTAGCTCACCCGCCCGAGTCTCGCACACTTCGCCGCGCGGGCAGACGCCAGCATTCGGGCGGCGCCCGCGGCGTGGCTGCACCGGTCACAGTCCGGCTCCAGGCTGAGGCTATCGGCCCGCTCACCCCCGGCCGGCCAGCGCCGCGAACAGCTCCCGCAACCCCGCCAGCGAGTGAGCCGGCAGGAACAAATCACAGTGCGGCAGGGCTGCCGCCATCGATCTGGTCAGCGGCCGGTACCCGCTGTCGGCGGCCCGCGGGTTGAGCCAGATCAGCAGTTCGGCGCGGCGGCGCACCCGGGCCAACGCGTGCCCGAGCACCTCGGGCCGATCACTGTCCCAGCCGTCCGAGGCGACGATCACCACCGCGCCGCGCAGCGCGTTGCCGTGCGGCGCGGCCAACAGCGCCTCGACGCTGCGACCAAGATGCGTTCCGCCGAACCGGTCGGTGACCTTCGCGTTCGCCCGGTCCAGCGCCACCTCGGGCGAGCGGTGCGCCAGCGCCGACGTCAGCCGGGTCAGCGTCGTCGAGAACGCGAACACCTCGGGGCGGATACCGGCCCGGCGCAGCAGCGCGGCCCGCATCAAGTGCACGTAGATCGCCGCGTACGGCCGCATCGACCGGCTGACGTCGCAGACCAGCACCACCCGCCGCAGCCGGCGGCGCCGGCGGGTGCGGGCCAGATTCACCACCTCCCAGCCGGTCGACCGCGACCCGGTCATGGTCCGGCGCAGGTCGATTCGTTTGCCGTGCCGGCTGGACTCCAGCCGCAGCGTGCGCCGGCGCGGCCAGTGCGCCACCGACCGCTCCAGCCACAACCCGAGCAGCCGCAGATCGTCGGGGTCGAAATGGTCGAAAGGCTCCGCGATGCGGGCCACTAGGCGGCTGGGCAGCGGGTCGGCCACCGCGCGCTCGCGACCGCTCGCGCGCTTGCGCGGGGTTGCCCACGGCAGGGCGGCGGCGCCGTCGGCACCCGGCCGCCGGCGCGCACCCGGCGCGGTGGACCCGGTGGTCCACGCCCGCGCTGGCACGCCCGCCGGGGCGTCGCCGAAGACGGCGGCGAACACCGAATCGAACGGGTTCAGGTCCTCCATCCGGTTGACCAGGGTCAGCCGCGCAGCCCAATACAGCTCAGAACGGTTGTGCGGCCGTAGCTTTCGAAGTGCCTGCACGAAACCCGCCGGACCGCTGGCCGACACCAGCACGCCGGCGTCGCGCAGCCGGGCCACCACGGCCGTCGCGAACGCGGCCAGGTCGACCCCCGGAAACAACGCCGCGGCGCTCACCGTCGGCGGCGCAGCCACCACGCCAGGACCACCAACACCGATGCCGCCGCCAGCGCCAGCGCGTAGCCGCGCAGCTTCGTGCCGGCGGCTAGGTCGATCAGGTTGATGGGAGCCGGCTCGGCGGGTGTTTGCGCGGTGTCGACGACGGGCTCGTCTGCGGCGCCCGGCTTTTGCGACGCCAGCTTCGCCTCCAGGGCATCCACGAACTGGCCGAGCAGCTTCTCCGACACCTGCTGCAGCATGCCGCTGCCGAACTGGGCGAGCTTGCCGACGATCTTCAGGTCGGTGTCGACCGTGACGCGGGTACGCTCCCCGGCCTCGTGCAGCTGGGCGGTGACGGTGGCGGCCGCGTTGCCGGTGCCGCGCGCCTCCCTGCCCTTGCCGTCGATGACGGCGCGGTGCTGGTCGCGGTCCTGCTCCACGAAGCGTGCCTTGCCGCTGAATTCACTGGTCACCGGGCCGACCTTGACCTTGACCTTGCCCAGGAAATCCTCGCCGTCCCGGCCGACCAGCGACGCTCCGGGCATCAGCGGGATCACCTGTTCCAAGTCGGTCAGCACATCCCAGGCCGCTTCGATCGGGGCGCTGACGGTGAACTCGTTGGCAATCTTCATGACGTCCTCTCAGGTGTTGCTGTAGCCGGCCAGCGCGCCGCGGACCAGGGTGGCGTCGTCGGGGGTTTTCGCCAGGGCGCCGAGGCTGGTCAGCGCGCCGGGATCGGCGAGGTCGGCGACCTGCAGCGACACCAGCGCGGCGACCCAGTCGATGGTCTCGGCGATGCCGGGCGGCTTGTCCAGGTCGAGATCTCTTGCAGCGGAAACGAAATGGGTGGCGTGCTCGATCAGTGGCGCCGTCGCCCCGGGCACCGTCCGGCGGACAATCGCCGCTGCCCGCGACGGCTCCGGATAGTCGATCCAGTGATACAGGCAGCGCCGCCGCAGTGCGTCGTGCAGGTCGCGGCTGCGGTTGGACGTGAGCACCGCGACCGGTGGGCGTTCGGCGACGAAAGTGCCCAGCTCCGGGACGGTGACCGCGGACTCCCCCAGGAACTCCAGCAACAGCGCCTCGAACTCGTCGTCGGCCCGGTCGATTTCGTCGATCAGCAGCACCGGCGGTGTGGGCCCGCGGTGCCGCACGCACTGCAGGATGGGCCGGTCGACCAGGTACCGCTCGGTGTAGAGGTCGGCTTCGTCGATACCGGCGCCGCGCGCCTCGGCCAGCCTGATCGACAGTAGCTGACGCTGGTAATTCCAGTCGTAGAGCGCCTCGCTGGCGGTCAGCCCCTCGTAGCACTGCAGCCGGACCAGCGGTGTATCCAGCACCGTGGCAAGCGTTTTGGCCGCCGTGGTTTTGCCGACCCCGGGCTCGCCTTCCAGTAGCAGCGGCCGGCCGAGCGTCACCGCCAGGTAGACCGCCGACGCGGTGCCGACATCGAGCAAGAAGTCGTGCGCGTCGAACCGGCCGATGACGTCGTCGACGCCGACAAACAGTGTCACCGCGACACCGATTCGCATAGTCGCCGGTAGTCGTCCCAGGTGTCGACGTCCGGCGGAACGGCCCCGTCCACCGCCAGTTCACGAACCGGGAACCGGCCCGACTCCAGCAGCCGCCACACCGCCTTGTCACCGCGCAGCCGTGCGAGTTCACCGAACACGCTGCGGCTCAACCAGAACGGGTGCCCCACCCCGTCGGAGTAGTGGCATACCGTCACCGTGCTCGCCGGTCCCTCGGCGGCGAGCCGGCGCAGCACGGCCGGCTGCACACCCGGCTGATCGCCGAGCATCAGCACGATACCCGCGGCACCGGGTTCGACACGACCCACCGCGACCCGCAGCGACGCCGCGCACCCGGCGCCGAAGTCGTCGACGGGCACCACGTCGACACCGTCTAGGCCCACCACCGCGCGCACCGCGGCCGCCGCACCGCCCAGGGTGACGATCAGCTGATCGAACCCGGCGGCGCGCGCGGCGTCGAGAGTGGCCCCGAGCAACGTCGTATCCCGGTATGGCAGAACCTGTTTGGGTGTGCCGAGCCGACGTGAGCCACCGGCCGCCAACACGACACCGGTCACCCGCGGCACCGTCACGCACCGACCTTCGACCCGCTCACGGGCAGACCATCGACCCGCATACTCTTGATCAGCTCGGCGACGATCGACACCGCCACCTCCGCCGGCGTCGTGGCGCCGATGGCCAGCCCGACCGGGGTGTGCACCCGGGCCCGCTCCTGCGCGGACAGGTGCAGCCCGTCCAGGATCGCCGCGCCGCGGACCGTGCTGGCCACCAGACCGACGTAGCCGACCCCGGCGTCAAGTGCCGCGCGGACGATGTCACCTTCCGGCCCGCCGTGGCTGGCGATCACCACCGCGGTGGCGACGAATGGCGGCTCGGTGTCGTCGCGGCACGTCTGGTAGCCGAGGGTCTCGCACAACCGGGTCAGCGCGTCGGCGATCGGGGTGGCACCGTGGATCACGATCAGCGGGGCCGGGAGCTGCGGGGCCAGAAAGATTTCCAGCGCGCCGCTGGACAGGCACGGGTTGACGACGACGCGGGCGCCGGTAGCTTCCGGGAAGTGCACGTCACCGTCGGGCAACACCCGCAGCAGCACGCTCTCGCCGGCCTGCAGCGCACCGAGCGCGGACGTGCGCACTGAGTTCTGCGCGCAGTGCCCGCCGACGAACCCCTCGATCGTCCCGTCGGCCAGCACTATCGCCTGATCACCCGGACGCGCCGAGGTCGGCTGCTGGGCCCGTACCACCGTCGCGTGCACGAACGGGGTCCGGTCACGCGAAAGTTGTTCAGCGCGTTCGCTGATGGTCATCCTCGCCACGCTAGATTGGCGGTGCCGCGCGGCCCCGCATGGCCTCCCACACCCGCGAGGGCGTCAACGGCATGTCTGCGTGCCGGACCCCGAACGGCGCCAACGCATCCACTACGGCGTTGACCACGGCGGGCGGCGACCCGACGGTGGCCGACTCGCCGATGCCCTTCGCGCCGATCGGATGGTGCGGCGACGGGGTGACGGTGTGCCCGGTCTCCAGGTGCGGCACCTCCAGCGCGGTCGGGATCAGATAGTCCATCAGCGAGCCGCCCAGGCAGTTGCCCTGCTCGTCGAACGCGATCATCTCCATCAGCGCCATCCCGATCCCGTCCACGATGCCACCGTGCACCTGGCCTTCGATGATCATCGGGTTGATCCGGGTGCCGCAGTCGTCGACCGCCAGAAATCGGCGCACCGTGACCACGCCGGTGCCGGGGTCGACGTCTACGACGCAGAAGTACGCGCCATACGGATACGTCAGATTGGTTGGGTTGTAGCATACTTCGGCGTCCAGTCCACCTTCGATGCCGTCCGGCAGATCGCCCGCACCGTGCGCTCGCATTGCGATCTGAGCGATGGTCACCGAGGCCGACGGGTCACCCTTGACGTGGAACGAGCCCTTCGCCCATTCCAGGTCGGCGACCGAGACCTCCAGCATGCCCGACGCGATGATCTTGGCCTTGTCGCGTACCTTGCGGGCGACCAATGCCGCGGCCGCACCCGATACCGGGGTCGAACGGCTGCCGTAGGTTCCCAGCCCGAACGGGGTCTGGTCGGTGTCGCCGTGCACCACCTCGATGTCGTCGGGCGGGATGCCCAGCTCCTCGGCGACGATCTGGGCGAACGTCGTTTCGTGTCCCTGCCCTTGCGTCTGAACCGAAAGCCGCACAACGGCTTTCCCGGTAGGATGTACCCGCAGCTCGCAGCCGTCGGCCATTCCGAGCCCGAGGATGTCCATGTCTTTGCGGGGGCCGGCGCCCACCGCCTCGGTGAAGAACGACATCCCGATGCCCATCAGCTGACCGCGGGCACGTCGCTCTTTCTGCTCGGCGCGCAGCGCCTTGTAGCCGATCATCTCCATGGCTTTGCGTAGGGTGGTCTCGTAGTCGCCCGAGTCATAGACCCAGCCGGTTTTGGTCGTGTACGGGAACTGTTCGGGTTTGATCAGGTTTTGCAGTCGCAGTTCGGTCGGGTCCATTTTCAGCTCGTAGGCCAGGCAATCCACCATCCGCTCCACCAGATAGACCGCCTCGGTGATGCGGAACGAGCAGGCATAGGCCACCCCGCCGGGCGCCTTGTTGGTATACACCGCGGTCTGGTGGCAGTAGGCAGCCTGCAGGTCGTAGCTGCCGGTGAACACGCCGAAGAACCCCGCCGGGTACTTCACCGGAGCGGCTTGGCCGTTGAACGCGCCGTGGTCGGCCAGCACGTGGACGCGCAGCGCCAGGATCTTGCCGTCGGAGGTGGCGGCGATCTCGCCGACCATGATGTAGTCACGGGCAAAGCTTGTGCTGGTGAGGTTTTCGCTGCGGTCCTCCATCCACTTGACCGGCTTGCCCAACAACAGCGATCCGACTATCGCGCACACGTAGCCGGGGTAGATCGGCACCTTGTTGCCGAAACCTCCGCCGATGTCCGGCGAGATGACCCGGATCTTGTGTTCGGGCAGACCCGCCACCAACGCGTAGAGCGTGCGGTGCGCGTGCGGGGCCTGCGAGGTGGTCCACAGCGTCAGTTTTCCGGTGACCGGATCCAGATCGGCGACCGCGCCGCAGGTTTCCATCGGCGCCGGATGCACCCGCGGGTACACCATCTCCTGGGTGACCACGACGTCGGCGGTGGCGAACACCGCCTCGGTGGCGACGGCGTCACCGGTCTCCCAGTCGAAGATGTGGTTGTCGCTCTTGCCCTCCAGGTCGTCGCGAATCACCGGAACGCCGGGGTCCAACGCCCGGCGCGCGTCGACGACAGGGTCGAGCGGCTCGTAGTCGACCTCGATCAGCTCCAGCGCGTCTCGGGCCGAATAGCGGTCCTCGGCGACGACGAACGCCACCTCCTGACCCTGGAAGCGCACCTTGTCGGTGGCCAGCACCGCCTGCACGTCGTTCGACAGCGTCGGCATCCACGCCAGCCCCTTCTCGGCCAGATCGGCACCGGTGACCACCGCCTTCACCTTCGGATGTGCCTGTGCCGCAGAGGTGTCGACGGCGACGATGCGGGCGTGCGCATACGGCGAACGCAGGATCGCACAGTGCAGCATGCCGGGCAGGTTGATGTCGTCGACGTAGGTGCCGCGGCCCCGGATGAAACGCGGATCCTCCTTGCGCAGCATCCGGCCGTGCCCGCACGGCTTCTGGTCGTTGTCGGCCACATCTTCCGGGCTCGGCGGACGAGACTCCAGCGTGGTCATGACGTCACCTGCGCTTCCCTGGGATGCGCTGCCGCCCACTGGATGGAGCGCACGATGGTGGTGTAGCCGGTGCAGCGGCAGATCTGCCCGGAGATCGCCTCGCGGATGGTCTGTTCGTCGGGGTTGGGGTTGCGGTCCAGCAGCGCGCGGGCGGTGATCATCATCCCGGGTGTGCAGAAACCGCACTGCAGACCGTGGCAGCGCATGAAACCCTCCTGCACCGGGTCGAGCCCGCCCGACGCGGTGTCCTCCAGGCCCTCCACGGTCCGCACACTGTGACCGGACGCCATCGCGGCCAGCACGGTGCACGACTTCACCGGCACGCCGTCCATCTCGACCACGCAGGTTCCGCAGTTGGATGTGTCACAGCCCCAATGGGTTCCGGTGAGCCGCAACTCATCCCGCAGAAAGTGCACGAGCAGCATCCGGGGTTCCACGTCGGCGCTGACCTGCTCACCGTTGACGGTCATCGTCACCTGCATGGCTACTCCTTCGTCGCGCGAACCCGGTCGACCGCTGTGCGCAGTGTGCGCCGGGTCAGCTCGCCGGCAAGGTGCCGCTTGTACTCGGCGGTGCCGCGGATATCGGTCACCGGTTCGCAGGCCTGCGCCGCCTGCTGAGCGGCCTCGGCCAGCACGTCGTCGCTTGGCTCCCGCCCGACCAGCGTCTGCCCGACCGCAGCCAACGCCTCCGGGTCGGGGTTCACCGCCGTCAAACCCACACGAGCGGAGGCAATCACGCCACCTTCGAGGGTGATCGTCGCTCCAGCGGCGGTGACGGCCCAGTCGCCGACCCGGCGTTCTACTTTCGCGTATGCGCTGGATGTGTTGTGCCGCAACGGTATCCGGACCTCTATCAGCATCTCGTTGTGGGCCAGCGATGTTTCGTAGGGCCCCGCGGTGAAGTCGTCGATGGCGATCTCGCGTTCCCCGGACGGGCCGCGGACTAGGCACACCGCGCCCAGCACGGTGCACACCGTCGTCAGATCCTCGGCCGGATCGGCCTGGCACAACGACCCGCCGACGGTGCCGCGGTTACGGACCACCGGATCGGCGATCACCCGCTCGGCGTCGCGGAAGATCGGGCACACGGCGGCCAGCGGATCGGACTCCAGCACGTCCCGGTGCCGGGTCATGGCGCCGATGCGCACCAGCGTCGGGTCGGTGACGACATACCCCAGCTCCAGTGCCAGGTCGTTGATGTCGATCAGATATTCGGGGTTGGCGATCCGCAGCTTCATCATCGGCAGCAGGCTGTGCCCGCCGGCGACGATCATCGCCCCGTCACCCAACCGGTCCAGCAGGCCGACGGCGTGGTCGACGCTGGTGGCGCGTTCGTATTCGAAAGGTCCGGGCACCTGCATGTGACCACCCTCACACCGCGCCCAACCGGGCGTCAACGGCAAGTTCAGGGATCACTGAACCAGGTGTCGCGGGGGTCGTGGTGGATCCGGCCGTCGATGTCGGACAGCCGCCGGCCGCCGCCGCCCCAACGCCGCGCGACGATGTCGGCCGCGACCGAGACGGCGGTCTCCTCCGGTGTCCGAGCTCCCAGGTCCAGCCCGATCGGGCTGGCCAGCCGGCTCAGCTCCGCGTCGCTCAGGCCCGCGTCCCGCAGCCTGGCCAGCCGGTCCCGGTGGGTCCGGCGCGACCCCATCGCGCCGACGTAGCCCACGTCGAGCCGCAACGCCACCTGCAGCACCGGGATGTCGAATTTCGGATCGTGGGTCAGCACGCAGATCACCGTGTCGCGGTCGACGGCGCCGGCCCGCGCCTGCGCGCCAAGATAGCGGTCCGGCCAGTCGACGACGACCTCGTCGGCGGTCGGGAAGCGCGCCGCCGTCGCGAACACCGCGCGGGCGTCGCAGACGGTGACCCGATAACCCAGAAACGAGCCCTGCCGCGCCAGGGCCGCGGCGAAGTCGATCGCGCCGAACACCAGCATCCGCGGGCGCGGGGCATAGCTGGCGACGAAGACCTCCATGCCCTGGTCCAGGCGCTGCCCGTCCGGACCCAAGCACAGCACCTCGCTGCGGCCGGCGGCGAGCAGGCCGCGGGCGTCGTCGATGACGGCGGTGTCGGCGCCGGCGGTGTCGGCGCCGGCGGCGCCCAGCGACCCGGTGGCGCTGTCCGGCCGGACCACCAGCCGGCGTCCGAGCCGGTCGGGGTCGGGATGGGCGATGACGGTCGCCACCGCGACCGGACGGTGCGCCGCGACGTCGCCGGCCACCTCGGCCAACTGAGGGAACGTCTCGGCGCAGACCGCCTCAACGAACACGTCAATGACGCCGCCGCAGGTCAGGCCGACCGCGAACGCTCCGTCGGATTCGGGACTGCCGCTGACCCCGAAGCGTTCCAGCCGCGGTGTCCGGGTGCGGGCCACCTCGACGGCCAGCTCGTAGACCGCGCCCTCGACGCAGCCGCCCGACACCGACCCGCCGACCGTCCCGTCCGGGGCCACCACCATCGCCGCGCCCGGCGGCCGCGGCGCAGAACGAAACGTGCGCACCACGGTTGCGACGCCCGCCGTGTCCCCGGCGGACCAGATCGACATCAGGTCGGCAAGCACGTCCCGCACGGCTTCCAAAGTAGGCTTCGTGTCATGACCCCGGCTCAACTTCGGGCCTATTCGGCGGTGGTGCGGCTGGGCTCGGTGCGGGCGGCCGCCGCGGAGCTGGGCCTGTCCGACCCCGGCGTGTCGATGCACATTGCGGCGCTGCGCAAGGAGCTCGACGACCCGTTGTTCAGCCGGACCGGGGCGGGCCTGGCGTTCACGCCCGGTGGCCTTCGGCTGGCCAGCCGGGCCGTGGAAATCCTGGGGCTGCAACAACAAACCGCGATCGAGGTGACCGAGGCCGCGCACGGCCGGCGGCTGCTGCGCATCGCCGCGTCCAGTGCGTTCGCCGAACACGCCGCCCCGGGACTGATCGAGTTGTTCTCCTCGCGCGCAGACGATTTGTCCGTCGAGTTGAGCGTGCATCCGGCCGGCCGGTTCGACGACCTGATCCTGTCTCGCGCGGTGGACATCGCACTCGGCCCCGCCGGCCGAAACTGCGCCGACGAAGCACTCGTCGTGCGGCCGTTTTTGAAGTACCAGATCATCGCCGTCACGACACCGGACAGCTCACTGGCACGAGGTGTTCCGAGCGCCGCACAGCTGCGCGAGCAGGACTGGATGCTCGGCCCGTCAGCAGGCAGTGCCGACGGTGAGATCGCCTGCATGCTGCGGAATCTGGCCATCCCGGAGGTGCGGCAGCGGATCTTTCAGAGCGACGCCGCCGCACTCGAGGAGGTGCAGCGCGTCGGCGGGGTCACGCTGACCATCGGGTTCGCCGTCGCCAAAGACCTTGCCGCCGGCCGTATGCGGCACGTGACCGGGCCGGGGCTGCAGGTGTCGGGCCAGTGGAGCGCGTCGACGCTGCCACCGTCGGCCCGTCAGCCCGCGGTGTCGGAGCTGGTCGGCTTTATCACCACACCGCGATGCACCCAGGCGATGATCCGCGGCACCGGGGTTGGCGTGACCCGGTTTCGCCCCAAAGTTCATGTCACGCTGTGGAGCTGAAGCTGACGGCGGCGACCCGCCGCACCCGGCCCACCCCCGAACAGACCAAACCCAAGGCCTGGACGTCGCGGGACGAGCCGAAAACACCTATCCCCTAGATTGATTGGCGCTGCATGACCCACAACAGGTCAACTCTGGGTGGTTGCGCTCATAAGTTGGGCTGACGTTAAGGATCGTGTCACCAGGTCTGCAGCACAGCCAGATAGATGTGGCTGACGAGGCGTGTGGGTCGACCCTATTCAGCCCGGCCGCACCGAACGTGAAGCCGTTGCGACCACCCGGTGAACCAAGGCCGGATTTTCCGCAAGGGCTTCACGTTCGGTGACCTGACCCCCGGTGCACGCCACCCCGACGAACGTCCGAGCGAGACCACCTAGGGCTGGCCCGGCAGCAGCCGCACCATCAGCGCGCTGGCCTCGGCCAGCAGCGTGTCGTCACCGTCGACCAGTTCAGCGCCGACGAAGGCCTTGCGCCCCGCGGTTTCGGTGACACGGCCCCGCACCGTCAGCGGGGTGTCGATCGGGGTGACCTTACGGTAGTCCACGTGCAGGAACCCGGTCCTGCTGATCGGCCGTCCGGCGGCGTGCACCACCATGCCGAAGAGGTGGTCGAACAGCAGCGGGAGCACCCCGCCGTGCACCGCCGAGTTGCCGCCGACGTGGAACCGCTGGAAATGACCCTGCATCTCCACCCCGTCGACGTCGAACCTGGTCATCTTCCAGGGCGGCAACAGCAGGCTGCCCATGCCCGGCAGCTGCGGCGTCCGGCCGGCCGGCGACCGGCCTTCGGCGGCCCGGAACGGCGCCAGTAGGGCGGCCAGCGCCTCGGCGCGGTCGGCGGCCTGCTCCCACAGGTCGTCGGCGGGATCGACGGACACCGCCAGGTCCTGCAGGCGGCGCATCGCGGTGACGAACCGCCCGAAACCCGGCCCGGGGCTGGCGACGCCGTACTCCGGAAAGCCGCCGTGCCGCTGGTATTCAGGGTCGAGCCGGTCGGGATCATCGGTCACGGGCGGGCCGCCAGCACGTCGCGGCGCACGATCGTCTGGTCCCGGCCCGGGCCCACCCCGATACACGAAACCTGCGCTCCGGCAAGCTCTTCCAGCCGCGAGACGTAGTCACGCGCCTTCGCCGGCAGCTCGTCGAAATCGCGCGCCCCGGAGATGTCCTCCCACCAGCCGGGCAGTTCCTGGTAGATCGGTTGCGCGCGGGACAGAACACTCTGGGTCATCGGCATGTCGTGGGTGCTCTTGCCGTCGACGGTGTATCCGACGCACACCGGAACGGTTTCCAGGCTGGACAGCACGTCGAGCTTGGTCACGAAGTAGTCGGTGATGCCGTTGACTCTGGTCGCGTAGCGGGCCACCACGGCGTCGAACCAGCCGCAGCGGCGGCGCCGGCCGGTGGTGACGCCGAACTCGGTGCCGGTTTTGGACAGGTACTCGCCCTGCTCGTCGAACAGTTCGGTGGGGAACGGGCCCGAGCCGACGCGGGTGGTGTAGGCCTTGAGGATGCCCAGCACGGTGGTGATCCGGGTGGGGCCGATGCCCGAGCCGACGGCCGCGCCGCCCGCCGTCGGGTTCGACGACGTCACGTATGGGTAAGTGCCGTGGTCGACGTCGAGCAGGGTGCCCTGCGACCCTTCCAGAAGCACCGTTTCGCCGGCCTCCAGCGCCGCGTTGAGCAGCAGCCGGGTGTCGGCGATGCGACGCTTGAAACTTTCGGCCTGCTCCAGCAGCGTCTCGACCACCTGCGACGGGTCCAGCGCCTTGCGGTTGTAGATCTTCACCAGCACCTGGTTTTTGAACTCACAGGCGGCCTCAACCTTCTGCGCGAGCAGCTCGGGGTCGAAGACGTCGGCCATCCGTATCCCCATCCGGGCGATCTTGTCCTGGTAGCAGGGTCCGATACCGCGGCCGGTGGTGCCGATCTTCTTGCTGCCCATGTAGCGCTCGGTGACCTTGTCGATGGCGACGTGGTAGGGCATCAACAGGTGCGCGTCGGCGGAGATCAGCAGCCGCGAGGTGTCGACGCCGCGATCCTGCAGGCCTTGCAGCTCGTCGAGCAGCACCCCGGGGTCGACCACGACGCCGTTGCCGATCACGTTGGTGACACCGGGCGTCAGCACGCCTGACGGGATGAGGTGCAGGGCGAAGTTCTCGCCGGTGGGCAACACGACGGTGTGGCCGGCGTTGTTGCCGCCCTGGTAGCGCACCACCCACTGCACGCGCCCGCCGAGCAGGTCGGTGGCTTTGCCTTTGCCCTCGTCGCCCCACTGGGCGCCGATCAGGACTATTGCCGGCATGGCT
>NZ_JAVKSH010000084.1:0-16728 GCF_039583805.1 Mycobacterium sp.
GGACACGGCGAGACTGGCCGGGGCGGCCGTGCGGGCGGTGCCGCGCGGCCATTCGGCTGTGGACTAAGCGGCAACTGGGGATAACTGTCCGTCGTCACCTGCCGGCGGGGCCGCGATGTCGGCCCACTCGCGCAAGGTGTTGGCATGACCAGGTTGACGCGCGCCGAACTGGGAGCGCTCGGTGAACAGGTGGCCGTCGATCATCTGACCCGGCTGGGCCTGCAGATCCTGACCCGCAACTGGCGTTGCCGCTACGGAGAGCTGGATGTGATCGCCGTCGACCCGGTCACCGCCACCGTGGTGTTCGTCGAGGTCAAGACCCGGGCCGGCGACGGCTTCGGCGGGCTGGCCTACGCGGTGACCGAGCAGAAGCTGCGCCGGCTGCGCCGGCTGGCCGCGGTGTGGCTGGCCGGCCAGCACCGGTGCTGGCCGGCGATCCGCATCGACGTGATCGGGGTGCGCGTCGGCCGGCGCCGGACTCCGGAGATCAGTCACCTGCGGGGGGTGGGCTGATGGCGCTGGGGCGCGCGTTCTCGGTCGCGGTCCGCGGGCTCGACGGCGAGATCGTCGAGATCGAAGCCGACATCACCTCGGGTCTGCCGGGCGTCCACCTGGTGGGTCTGCCCGACGCAGCGTTGCAGGAGTCGCGCGACCGGGTCCGCGCGGCGATCACCAACTGCGGCAATACCTGGCCGATGGCGCGGCTGACGCTGGCGCTCTCGCCGGCCACGCTGCCCAAGATGGGCTCGGTCTACGACATCGCGCTGGCCGCCGCGGTGCTCTCGGCGCAGCGCAAAACCCCGTGGCGGCGGCTGGAGAGCGTCGTGCTGCTGGGAGAGCTGGCTCTGGACGGCCGGGTGCGGCCGGTGCGCGGGGTGCTGCCCGCCGTGCTGGCCGCCAAGAACGGGGGCTGGACGGCTGTCGTCGTGCCGGTGCAGAACCTGGCCGAAGCCAGCCTCGTCGACGGCATCGACGTCTGGGGTGTGCGGTCCCTGGGCCAACTGCAGGCCTGGCTGGCCGGGTCGACCGCGTTGGAGGGCCGAATCACCGACGCGCGGCTGGCGACTGAGTCCTACGCCGATCTGGCCGACGTGGCTGGGCAGGCCCAGGCCCGCTTCGCCGTCGAGGTGGCTGCCGCCGGCGCGCATCACCTCATGCTGACCGGACCGCCAGGAGTGGGCAAAACGATGCTGGCCAAACGTCTTCCGGGCCTACTGCCACCGCTGTCGGAAAGCGAGGCGCTGGAGGTCACCGCGATTCATTCGGTGGCCGGCCTGTTGTCGGGTGCCACGCCGCTGATCACCCGGCCGCCGTTCGAGGCGCCGCATCACAACTCCAGCGTCGCGGCGCTGGTCGGCGGCGGGTCGGGCCTGGCCCGGCCGGGCGCCGTCAGCCGGGCGCACCGCGGGGTGCTGTTCCTCGACGAGTGCGCCGAGATCGGTGTCAGCGCGCTGGAGGCATTGCGAACACCGTTGGAGGACGGTGAGATTCGGCTCGCGCGACGCGACGGGGTGGCCCGCTATCCGGCTCGTTTCCAACTGGTGTTGGCGGCCAATCCGTGTCCCTGCGCACCCGCGGACCCGCGCGACTGCATCTGCGCGGGAGCCGTCAAGCGCCGCTACCTCGGTCGGCTGTCCGGCCCACTGCTGGACCGCGTCGACCTGCGGGTGCAAATGCATCCGGTTCGGATGGGTGAGTTCTCCGCGGGAGAGGCCGAGTCGACGGCGCAGGTGCGCAGCAGGGTGGCGGGGGCACGGGGCGCGGCCGCCGAGCGGTGGCGCCCGCACGGATTTCGCACCAACGCCGAGGTCAGTGGAGCGCTGCTGCGGCGCCGATTCCGGCTCGGCGCCGCGGCAATGGAGCCGCTGCGCACCGCGCTGGATCGTGGGCTGCTGTCGGTGCGGGGCGTCGACCGCACCCTGCGGGTCGCGTGGACGCTGGCCGATCTGAGCGGGCGTACCTCGCCCGGGCTCGACGAGGTCGCGGCCGGACTCAGCTTTCGTCAGCCCGGAGCGTCGCGATGAGCGACCTGACGCTGCGAGCCTGGGCCTACCTGTCGCGCGTGGTCGAGCCGCCCTGCGCCGAGCTCGCCGCCTTGGTGGGCCGTGTCGGGCCGGTGGACGCGGCCGAACTGATCCGGCGTGGGCAGGTCGACGGCACCCTGGCTCGACTGACCGAGGCACGGCATGAAATAAACTGCGCTGCAACAGACCTCGAGTTGCTCGACCGCCGGGGCGGTCGGTTGGTCACACCGGGCGACGACGAGTGGCCGGTGTTGGCGTTCACCGCGTTCGGCGGTGCCGCGGCGGCGGCAAAACCGCACTGCCGGGTGCCGTTGGTGCTGTGGGCGCTGGGCCCGGCACGGCTCGACGAGACCGCGCAGCGGGCGGCGGCCGTCGTGGGGACCCGCGCTGCCACCAGCTACGGCGAGTGCGTCGCGGCCGATCTCGCCGCCGGGTTGGCCGAACGCGGGGTCGCGGTGGTGTCCGGCGGCGCCTACGGCATCGACGGCGCTGCTCATCGTGCGGCGCTGGCAACGCAGGGGGTCACCATTGCGGTCCTGGCGGGGGGACTCGACATTCTCTATCCCGCAGGACATTCCGGCTTGCTGCATCGGATCGGCCGACACGGTCTGCTGGTCAGCGAGTACCCGCCGGGCGTCCGCCCGGCTCGACATCGGTTCCTCACCCGGAACCGCCTGGTGGCCGCGCTGGCCGGGGCGGTGGTGGTGGTCGAGGCCGGTCTGCGCAGCGGCGCCGCCAACACCGCCGCGTGGGCACGAACGCTGGGCCGGGTGGTCAGTGCGGTGCCCGGACCGGTCACCTCGTCGGCGTCGGCGGGTTGCCACGCGTTGCTGCGCGACGGGGCGGAGCTGGTGACTCGCGCCGACGACCTCATCGAATTGGTGGGACATATCGGGGAATTGGCGCCGGAGCAGCCCCGGCCCGCGACCGCCCTGGACAGCCTGAGCGACACCGAGCGGCAGGTCTATAACGCGCTGCCGGGGCGTGGGGCCGCCACCGTCGACGAGATCGCCGTCGCCGCCGGGCTGGCGCCGCCGCGAGTGCTCGGACCGCTGGCCATGCTGGAAGTCGCCGACCTGGTCGAGCGACACGACGGCCGCTGGCGCATCACCAGGCGCCGTCGGGCGACGTGAACGGCACCCACGTGCCGCCGATCCGCGCGGTAACGGCCGGGCCCGACGCGGCCGGCCGAGCGCCGGGCTGGCATCCTCAACGCCATGGCGTTCGGGGACTACCAGTTCGAGATCTACCTGCAGGGCCTTTCCGGGGTGATGCCCCCGTTGCCCATGGCATTCGCCGACCTGGAAGCCAAGGCGGCCGCGGCCATGCCGGCGTCGGTGTGGTCGTACGTCGCCGGCGGAGCCGGCGACGAGCAGACCCAGCAGGCCAACTGCCGCGCCTTCGAGCGTTGGGGGCTCGTCCCGCGGATGTTCGTCGGCGCCACGGACCGCGACCTGTCGGTGCAGCTGTTCGACATGACGCTGCCGTCACCGGTGTTCATGGCGCCCATCGGTGTCATCGGCATCTGCGCCCAGGACGGCCACGGCGATCTGGCCACCGCTCGCGCCGCCGCGCGCACCGGTGTCCCGATGGTGGTGTCGACGCTGACAGCCGACCCGCTCGAAGACGTCGCCGCCGAATTCGGGGACACCCCCGGTTTCTTCCAGCTCTACACCCCGAACGATCGCGAGCTGGCCGCCAGCCTGGTCCACCGCGCCGAGGCCGCCGGCTACAAGGGCATCGTCGTCACGCTCGACACCTGGGTGCCCGGCTGGCGCCCGCGCGACCTGTCCACGGCGAACTTCCCGCAGCTGCGCGGGCATTGTCTGAGCAACTACACCAGCGATCCGGTGTTTCGGGCCGGCCTGCAACAACCGCCGGACGCCGACCCGCGAGCCGTCGTGCTGCGCTGGGTGCAGCTGTTAGGCCACTCGTTGACCTGGGATGACCTGCCGTGGCTGCGGTCGCTGACCGATCTGCCGCTGATCGTCAAGGGCATCTGCCACCCCGACGACGTACGCCGCGCCAAAGACCACGGTGTCGACGGCATCTACTGTTCCAACCACGGTGGCCGGCAGGCCAACGGCGGCCTGCCCGCCCTGGACTGTCTGCCCGCGGTCGTCGACGCGGCCGGCGGGCTGCCCGTGCTGTTCGACTCCGGTGTCCGCAGCGGCGCCGACGTCGTCAAGGCGCTCGCGCTGGGCGCGACGGTGGTGGGCATCGGCCGCCCCTACGCCTACGGCGTGGCGCTCGGCGGGACCGACGGGATCGTGCACGTGCTGCGCTCGCTGCTGGCCGAGGCCGACCTGATCATGGCCATCGACGGGTATCCGGCGCTGAAAGATCTCACCCCCGAGGCGCTGCGGCGCGTCAGCTGACCGGCACGGTCGGCGTCTGCGACCGTGGGGGAGTGCCGCTGGATATCGACGCGATCCTCGACGAGTTCGACGAGTTTCTGGCGTTGCACTGCGGTCGTTCGGCGCACACCCGCCGCGCGTACCGGGGCGATCTGCGGTCGCTGTTCGACTTTCTGGCCGGACGTGCGCCCGGCTCCGGCCTGCGGGGCCTGAGCCTGCCGGCGTTGCGATCCTGGCTGGCAGACCAGGCCGGCGCCGGCGCCGCGCGGACCACGCTGGCGCGACGCACGTCCGCGGTCAGGGCGTTCACCGCCTGGGCAGTGCGGCGCGGCCTGCTCGACACCGACCCCGGTGCCCGGCTACAGGCACCCAGGTCGCATCGCACCCTGCCGGCAGTGCTGCGCCAGGATCAGGCGATGGCCGCCATGTCAGCGGCGAAATCCGGTGCGCAGCAGGGTGATCCGCTGGCCCTGCGGGACCGGTTGATCGTCGAGCTGCTCTATGCCACCGGCATCCGCGTCAGCGAACTGTGCGGCCTGGACCTCGACGACGTCGACACCGGGCATCGACTGGTGCGCGTCCTGGGCAAGGGCGACAAACAGCGCACCGCGCCGTTCGGCGAGCCGGCGGCCGAGGCGCTCACGGCGTGGCTGGCCGACGGGCGTCCCGCGCTGGCCACCGCCGAGTCGGGACCGGCGCTGCTGTTGGGCGCGCGGGGCCGTCGGCTCGATGTCCGGCAGGCCCGCACAGTCGTGCATCAGACCGTCGCCGCCGTCGACGGCGCACCCGACATGGGGCCGCACGGGTTGCGGCATAGCGCGGCGACCCACCTCCTCGAAGGCGGTGCCGATCTGCGCGTGGTCCAGGAGCTGCTGGGCCATTCGAGCCTGGCGACCACTCAGATCTACACGCATGTCACCGTCGCACGGCTGCGCGCGGTGCACGATCAGGCCCACCCGCGGGCCTAGCCCCGTCACATCAGCCCAGTCATATCAGCCCAGTCATATCAGCCCAGTCATATCAGCAGCAGGCGCCGACCATGACGTGCTGCTCCGGTGTGACATCGCATACGACATCACAGCGGAGAAGGCACCAATCCCTCGCCCAGGGACAGCTGAAACGCGTGAGGTTCGCGCGGTCAGCTCATCCGGCCAGCGGTTTCAGTCGGATCGGCGTGGACGCCAGCAGACCGAGCGGGTCGACGTAGTCCGCGCGGGCCGCCGGACCCCACATCGCGCCCCAGTGCAGGCACGCCGGGGCGCCGCAGCCGGGATGGCCGCCGACCAGTTCGCCGATCACCGTCTCGGCGCTCACCCGCTGCCCGGCCCGCACGGCGGCCCGCACCGGCTGGTAGCTGGTGCGCAGACCGCCCGGATGGGCCAGCGACACCACCGGCCGCCCGCCTGACATGCCGGCGAACACGACGGTCGCGCCGCCCGCCGCATATACCGGCTGGCCGGGCACGCCGGCCAGGTCCACACCCCGGTGCCCGGCATGCCAGTTCGGCGACGGCGCGTCGAAGCGGTGCACGACGGCCGGGCGGGGACGCAGCGGCCAGTCCAGCCGCGCGTCGTCGGCAACCGCCGGGGCGGCGCATCCCACCATCACCGCCAGCGTCAGCGCCACGAGCCGCACCCGCCCAGTTCACCCCGGTGGGCGCCGCGGCGACAGTCGGCCTGTGCACAACGCACCATGTAGACTGCTGCTCGCGGTCCGCGTCAGCGGGCTGACTTCGCGCGTCTGCAGCCGAACGGATGCCGCGCGGTCCCGTCGTTGCGGCGGGTCCGGCATCCGGCAGACGCCAGGGCCCGGCGTCACCCGACGCCGGGCGACAACCGACACACGAGTTGGGCACACGCATGGCCGTAGTCACCATGAAACAGCTGCTGGACAGCGGCACCCACTTCGGGCATCAGACCCGTCGCTGGAACCCCAAGATGAAGCGGTTCATTTTCACCGACCGCAACGGCATCTACATCATCGACCTGCAACAGACGCTGAAGTTCATCGACAAGGCGTACGAGTTCGTCAAAGAAACCGTCGCGCACGGCGGCAGCGTCCTGTTCGTCGGCACTAAGAAGCAGGCCCAGGAGGCCATCGCCGCCGAAGCCACCCGCGTCGGCATGCCGTACGTCAACCAGCGCTGGCTGGGTGGCATGCTCACCAACTTCTCCACCGTGCACAAGCGACTGCAGCGACTCAAGGAGCTGGAGGCCATGGAGCAGACCGGTGGCTTCGAGGGCCGCACCAAGAAGGAGATCCTGGGCCTGACCCGGGAGAAGAACAAGCTGGAGCGCAGCCTCGGCGGTATCCGGGACATGAACAAGGTGCCGTCGGCGGTCTGGGTCGTCGACACCAACAAGGAGCACATCGCCGTCGGTGAGGCCCGCAAGCTGGGCATCCCGGTGATCGCGATCCTGGACACCAACTGCGACCCCGACGAGGTGGACTACCCGGTCCCGGGCAACGACGACGCGATCCGTTCGGCGGCGCTGTTGACCAAGGTGATCGCCTCGGCGGTCGCCGAGGGTCTACAGGCCCGCGCCGGCCTGGGTCGCGACGAGGACAAGCCCGAGGCCGGCGCGGCCGAGCCGCTGGCCGAGTGGGAGCAGGAACTTCTGGCTTCGGCAACGCCCGCGGTCACCGCCGCCGACACCACCACGGAAGGCTGATATGGCGAACTACACCGCCGCCGACGTCAAGCGACTGCGTGAGCTGACCGGCGCCGGCATGCTGGACTGCAAGAACGCGTTGGCCGACAGCGACGGCGATTTCGACAAGGCCGTGGAGGCCTTGCGCATCAAGGGCGCCAAGGACGTCGGCAAGCGGGCCGCGCGGGCCACCGCCGAGGGCCTGGTCGCAGCCCGGGACGGCGCGCTGATCGAGCTGAACTGCGAGACCGACTTCGTCGCCAAGAACGCGGAATTTCAGGCCCTGGCCGAACAGGTCGTCGCCGTGGCCGCGTCGTCGCAGGCCGCCGACACCGACACGCTCGGTGCGGCCGACGCGGGCGGCAAAACCGTCGAGCAGGTGATCGCCGAGCTGTCGGCCAAGATCGGCGAGAAGCTGCAACTGCGCCGGGTGGCGTTCTTCGACGGCACCGTCGAGACCTACCTGCACAAGCGCTCGGCTGACCTGCCGCCGGCCGTCGGCGTGCTGGTCGAATACGTCCCGGGCCGCGACCCGGACACCAGCGCGGAGGCGGCGCACGGGGTCGCCCTGCAGATCGCTGCACTCAGGGCGCGCTACCTGAGCCGCGACGACGTGCCCGCCGACGTGGTGGCCGGTGAACGGCGCATCGCCGAGGAGACCGCCAAGGCCGAGGGCAAGCCCGAGCAGGCGCTGCCCAAGATCGTGGAGGGCCGGCTGAACGGCTTCTTCAAGGACACCGTGCTGCTCGAGCAGCCGTCGGTGTCCGACAGCAAAAAGACCGTCAAGGCGCTGCTCGACGAGGCCGGCGTCACGGTGACCCGCTTCGTCCGCTTCGAGGTGGGCCAGCAGTAACGTCGAGCCATGCGATACGTGCACGCGTTCGGCGACGACGCTCTGGGTGAGCTCGACGCGGTCGGCGTGGCCGACGCCCTCAAGTCCGGTCGGATCGGCCGGGCCGAGGTCGTCGAGGCCGCCATCGCCCGCACCGGAGCCGTCAACGAGCACCTGAACGGTCTGGCCTATCAGGCGTTCGACCGTGCGCGCGCCGACGCGTCGGCGCCGGCCCGGGACGGCTTTTTCAGCGGCGTGCCGACGTTCATCAAGGACAACGTCGAGGCGGCCGGGATGCCGACGATGCGGGGCACCGACGCCTGGGATCCGCAGCCGGCTGCCGCCGACGGCGACTTCGCCCGGCTGTATCTGTCCACCGGGCTCAACCCGCTGGGGAAGACCCAGTTGAGCGAGTTCGGGTTCAGTGCCGTCGCCGAGCATCCCCGGCTGGGCCCGGTGCGCAATCCGTGGAACACCGACCACACCGCCGCCGCGTCGTCGGCGGGATCGGCGGCGTTCGTGGCCGCGGGTGTGGTGCCGATCGCGCACGCCAACGACGGCGGCGGGTCCATCCGCATCCCGGCCTCCTGCAACGGGCTGGTGGGTCTCAAACCGTCCCGCGGCCGGCTGCCGCTGGACAAGGATTTCCGCCGGATGCCGCTGCGGATCGTCTACAACGGCGTGCTGACCCGCTCGGTCCGCGACGCCGCCGCCTTCTACCGGGAGGCCGAACGCGCCTGGCGCAACCGCAAGTTGCCGCCCGTCGGCGATGTCAGCGGCCCCGGCAAAAGGCGGCTGAAGATCGCCGTCATCACCCGGTCGATCGGCCGGGAGGCCGACCCCGAGGTGCGGGAGCTGACGTTGAAGACCGCGGCGCTGCTGGACGAGCTGGGCCACCGGGTGGCGCACATCGACACCCCGCCGTTGCCGGCCTCGTTCGCGGACGACTTCCTGCTGTACTGGGCGTTCCTCGCCACAGCGCTGGTGCGCGGGGGGCGGCGGATGTTCGGTCCGTCATTCGACCGCACCAAGCTGGACAACCTGACGCTGGGACTGGACCGCTACGCCGGCCGCCGCGTGCACAGGCTGCCGCTGGCCATCGCCCGACTGGCCGGCTCAGGTCGGCTCAGCGCACGGTTCTTTCGCAGCTACGACGTGCTGCTGACCCCGACGCTGGCCCACCAGACTCCCCGCGTCGGCTACCTGGACCCGACCGCGGATTACCAGCAGATCATCGACCGGCTGATGGACTGGGTGGCGTTCACGCCGCCGCAGAACGCGACCGGCGATCCGGCGATCTCGCTGCCGCTGGCCCACACCGCGGCCGGGTTACCGCAGGGCATGATGTTCAGCGCGGCGCGCGGGCGGGAAGCACGCTTGCTTGAGCTCGCCTACGAGCTCGAAGAAGCGCGGCCCTGGGCCCGCATCCAGGCCGGCGCGCGCTAATCAGATCCCACCGCGTCGAGCATTCGCCGCAAATCGCGCTGCTCGGCAGGCGACAACGTGGCGAGGATGCGGGCATCGGCTTCGCGCACGGCGGCCTCGGCCCGCTTCAGTAGGCTGCGGCCCGCACCGGTCAGCGTGGCCGGCAGCGCGCGTCCCGACACCGCAGATTCCGGACGAGCCACCGCACCGGAGTTTTCCAGCCTGTGCAACACTGCGTTCATCGCCTGCGGTGTCACGTTGGTGTGGCGCGACAATTGAGCATTGGACAGTCCAGGATTCATGGAAAGCACTCGCATGCACACGAATTCGGGCAGGGTCAAGGCGAGTGGGCTCAACGCCGCGGACATTTCCGGCCGCAGTGCGGCGCCCACCCGGTAGAGCAGGTAACCCAGCGGCGCGTCGTCGATCCCAGCCATGTCAGTTATCTTGACATATATCAGCCACATTGATATACATCAGACATGACTGACGTGCAGCGGTTCGATTTCGATCCGGCCTACCGCGGCCAGGCCGCAGAGTTCGGGCCGGGTGCCCGGCCGCCGTGGAGCATCGGAGAGCCGCAACCGGAGCTCGCGGCGCTGATCGAGGCGGGCAAGGTCCACGGTGACGTGCTCGACGCCGGCTGCGGCGAGGCGGCGGTGTCGCTGCACCTGGCGGCGCTGGGGCACAACACCCTCGGGTTGGACGCCTCGCCGACCGCGATCGACTTGGCCAGGGCCGAGGCCGCCCGGCGGGGCCTGAACAACGCATCGTTCGCCGTCGCCGACATCACGGACTTCACCAGCTATCCGACCGGTTCCGAAGGCCGGTTCGGCACGATCGTCGACTCCACGTTGTTCCATTCGATGCCGGTCGAACTGCGTGAGAAATACCAGCAGTCCATAGTCCGCGCCGCCGCGAGGGGGGCGTCGTATTTCGTGTTGGTGTTCGCCCGCGGCGGGATGCCCGAAGGCCCGGCCCACCCGGTCACCGACGACGAGCTGCACGCAGTGGTGTCGAAGTACTGGGTGGTCGACGAGATCCGGCCGGCCAGAATCCACGCCAATTTCCCTGGCGACCTTCCCGCCGAGTTCCCGGTGTCGCAGATGCGCGACGAGGGCAACGGGCGCAGATCGATGCCTGCCTGGCTGCTGTCGGCGCATCTCGGCTGAGGTTCACCGCGGGTTCGCCCCGACGCTGCGGCGCTGCGGCGCTGCGGAAAAGCTCTCCCCGACAAGCACTTTCGGGTGCGTTTACGGGTCTGGTCACTGAACGCCCAGGGGATCCGAGCTCCCGTGTGTGATCGCTCACATCGGCGGCGTGTCGCGGCAACGGCGACGGGCCCTCGAATCCCCTCCCGGTACCGTAGAGTGGAGGAGTCAGACCAGCGATTCGCTTTAGCTGCCGCGCCCCCATCGACCCCGCCCCCATCGACAAGGTGGGCCTGTCTTGTGCGGCTCGGCGTGGCCGCGCCGGAATGGGCGAGATGTCGCGGCGTTGGCGCTCGCTAGTAACCCTGGACGTATCTCTCGCCCCGATAAAGGAGTGCACGTGATGGCCGGTCGGTACACCTATCGTGTGGTCTGGTCTGCCAGGCACCAGAAGTACGCGGTCCGCTGTGTCGAGCGGCCGATCTTGACGGCGCTGGGAGCCACTCCGCAGGAGGCGCTCGACGAGATGGTGGACCTCGTCGTCGGCGGCAGGGATGCCGCGGTTGCGGGGTCTGCCGCCGCGGAGGGTGCGTCGGCCGGCTCGGGGCGCCCGACGGCGCCGCCGCGTGTGGTGCCACGCTGGCTGACCCGCTGCTGAGACGCGGTCTCACCCGCCACGGCGAGCAGGGTCGTCCGCTGGCGTCCGGCCGTCGTCGTCGGCGTCGGCGCCCGCCGCAGGTGCGGCGCGCGGCTTCCGCCGGGCCCCGAGCGCGGCGTTGCGGAGCACCAGTCGGGTGTAGTCGGATTCCAGCCGACTGTTCCGGGTCTCCAGCTCCAGGATGTGGGCGATCCCGGCCAGGTTGACGCCCTGGTCGACGAGTTCGCTGATCCGCTTGAGGCGCTCGACGTCGTCGTCGCTGTACCGGCGGGTGCCGCCCTCCGTGCGTGACGGTGTGAGCAATCCGCGGCGCTCGTAGAGACGCAACGTCTGCGGCCCGATACCGGACAGCTCGGAGGTCACCGAGATGCCGTAGAGGCCACGGGCGGACCGCGACGCGGACTCGTCGGACACCGGTTCCTCCCTGGGAGAAATTCTGGGTAGTACTTGCACAACAATATACTCTGTGCTATCACAAAGCTATGTCATCTGACATAGATTAACTGCAGCAAAGGAGGCAGAAGATGGTGCTGATGCGCACGGATCCATTCCGTGAGCTGGACCGGTGGACCCAGCAGGTGCTCGGCACGGCGGCACGGCCGGCGGTGATGCCGATGGACGCCTGGCGCGAGGGCGACCAGTTCATCGTCGAGTTCGACCTGCCCGGCGTGAAGCCGGATTCGCTCGATCTGGACGTCGAGCGCAATGTGCTGACGGTGCGCGCCGAACGTGCCGACCTCGACCAGAACCGTGAGATGGTCTCGGCGGAGCGGCCGCGTGGGGTGTTCAGCCGGCAGCTGTTCCTGGGTGAGAACCTCGACACCGACAGGATCGAGGCCGGTTACCAGGACGGCGTCCTGCGGCTCTCGATTCCGGTCGCCGAGAAGGCCAAGCCGCGCCGCATCGAGATCAGCCACGACGGGCACCAGACAGCGATCAACGCCTGACGGCTCCGCCGGCAGGATGTGGTCGCCGGTCAAGGAGGTGATGCGTCCAGCGTCGCAACCGGTTTGGTGGCGCCGGGGTGGGCGAGCACGACGGCTCGCTGTGCGCCCACCCCGGATGCGCTACCGTCCCTCGGACGCAACGGGAAGTGGCCCACGATGATCGACCCCTACACGGTGCTGGGTGTGTCGTTCGACGCCACTCAGGCCGAAATCACCCACGCGTACCGCTGCCACCTGCGCGACTATCACCCGGACCGCGCCCACCCTGACCGGCCCAACCCTGACCGGCCCAACCCTGACCGGCCCAACCCTGACCGGCCCAACCCTGACCGGCAGGGGACTGACCGGCAGGGGACTGACGCCAGTTCGGGTGCCGACGAGCGGTTACGGCAGATCCTTGCGGCGTACGCACTGCTGCGCGACCCGGCCCGGCGGGCCGCCTACGACCGCGTGCACCCCGTTCGCACCAGCGGGCCCACCCGGGTGCCCGTCACCCGCAGCGAAACATCCGGCCGGGAGCCTCCGCTACGGGCCGGACCGGTCCGCTGGCATCGCTGACCGCGACTCGCGCCGGTCCACGTCCCCGGCGTGACGCTGCCGAGCTGCCAGGACCAGCGAACAGACTGCGCGGGGATTTCGACTGAGGGCATCGGCGGCCACCGCCGCAACCACGGCCACGGTGTGTGCACCATGCGATGCATGCCCGGGCAGACAGGAAGGCCCGGTCCGGCGGACCGGGCCTACCTTCGGTGTCACGCTACTGCTGGTGGGATTGCTCCCGCTTTTCGGATACCGCCGCTCTGACGCGGGCCGCGTCGGCTTCGGCCTCTTTCTTCGCCGTCTCGCGCTGGGCTTCGGCCTTGTCCTGCTGGGCCTGGCCCTCCCGGACGAGCTCGTCTTGGCCGAGCACGGTGCCGGCGACCTCCTTGGCCTTACCCTTGACGCCTTCCACGACGCCCTTCACGCCTTCAGCAGGCCCACTCGTGTTGTCATCCGCCATCAGTCCTCCTAGTTCGCTCGAGTCCCGCCGGCCGGTGGTTTCGACCGTTTCGCGGCGCAGCGCGAAGGCGTATTAGTCATCTCCCACTTCCGCTTGTCCCCGCCGCGAGAGCGCGCATTCCCCCGGCGCGCGATGCTCAAACCTCAGCTTCGTGGCGGCGTTGTTTGGTCCCGACCGCGGCGGCATCGAGAATTGGAACGACGTCGACACATCGTGGGAGTATCTGTCCAAACGCCGAACATCAACCTGGCCCCGTGGGCACGCTGGGTGGTGTCCATGAGGCAGGATGAAAGCCGCCGTCTCGGGGGGCGCCGGGATGGCCCGACCGAGGAGTCTGATGACAGAGCCGGGGCCGACGAGCACCAGCGGTGTCGAGCAATTTGCCCAGGACAACGGATGTCACGACGGCGAGCCGGCCAGTCGGCCCCACTACCACCGGGTATTGCTCAAGCTGGGCGGCGAGATGTTCGGCGGGGGACAGGTCGGGTTGGACCCTGACGTGGTGGCGCAGGTCGCCCGTCAGATCGCCGAGGTGGTCCGCGCCGGTGTGCAGGTTGCCGTGGTGATCGGCGGCGGCAACTTCTTCCGCGGCGCGCAGCTGCAGCAGCGCGGCATGGAGCGCACCCGCTCGGACTACATGGGGATGCTCGGAACCGTCATGAACAGCCTTGCGCTGCAAGACTTCTTAGAAAAGGAAGGCATCGCCACCCGGGTCCAGACCGCGATCACGATGGGGCAGGTCGCCGAGCCGTACATTCCGCTGCGGGCACGCCGTCACCTGGAGAAGGGGCGGGTGGTCATCTTCGGCGCCGGCATGGGGCTGCCGTATTTCTCCACCGACACCACCGCCGCTCAGCGCGCGCTGGAGATCGGCGCCGAGGTGGTGCTGATGGCCAAGGCCGTCGACGGGGTGTTCACCGAGGACCCGCGCGAGAATCCGGCGGCGGAGCTGCTCACCGCGGTCAGCCACCGTGAAGTGATCGACCGCGGGCTGCGGGTGGCCGACGCCACCGCGTTCAGCCTGTGTATGGACAACGGCATGCCGATCCTGGTGTTCAATCTCCTGACCGACGGCAACATCGCCCGCGCGGTCGCGGGTGAGAGGATCGGCACGCTGGTCAGCGACGGGAGGATGTCATGATCGACGAGGCGCTCTTCGACGCCGAAGAAAAGATGGAAAAGGCCGTGTCGGTGGCCCGTGACGATCTGTCGACGATCCGGACCGGTCGGGCCAATCCGGGCATGTTCTCCCGCATCGTCATCGACTACTACGGCACCGCCACTGCGATCACCCAGCTGTCCAGCATCAACGTCCCAGAGGCCCGGCTGGTCGTCATCAAGCCCTACGAGGCCAACCAGTTGCATGCCATCGAGACAGCCATCCGCAACTCCGACTTGGGGCTTAACCCGACCAACGACGGCACGCTGATCCGGGTGGCGGTGCCTGCGCTGACCGAGGAACGCCGTCGAGAACTGGTCAAGCAGGCGCGGCACAAGGGTGAGGAGGCCCGGGTCTCGGTGCGCAACATCCGTCGCAAAGCCATGGAGGAGCTGCACCGCATCCGCAAAGACGGCGAGGCCGGTGAGGACGAGGTCGGCCGGGCCGAAAAGGAGCTCGACAAGACCACCCACCAGTACGTCACCCAGATCGACGAGCTGGTCAAGCACAAAGAAGGCGAGCTGCTGGAGGTCTAGCGGCCGCTCAGCAACGACACGTCCGTGGCAGACACCGAAACTGGCGCAGGCACCCGGGTCGACGGGTCGGCGCAGCCGGCGTCGCGGGCCGGGCGGAACTTGCCGGTGGCGATCATCGTCGGGGTCGTGCTGGCCGGCGGCGTCATCGCGTGCCTGCTCTACGCGCGATACGCGTTCGTGGGCCTTCTTGCCGCGGGCGTCCTGCTGGGCACCCTGGAAGTGGCGCGGCGCCTGCGCACGGCCGGCTACGTGGTCCCGATCATCCCGCTGGTCATCGGTGGCCAGGTCTTGCTGTGGCTGACGTGGCCCTTCGGCGCGCGCGGCGCCCTGGCCGGGTTCGGTGTCACCGTCATGGTCTGCATGATGTGGCGGCTGCTGACCCGCCACGGGCGCAGCGCCGCCCCGGTCCCGGACGCCGCTCCGGCGAACTATCTGCGCGACGTGTCGGCGACGATTTTCCTGGCCGCCTGGGTCCCGTTGTTCGCGTCGTTCGCCGCCCTGCTGGTCTACCCGCACGACGGCGCCGGCCGGGTGTTCTGCCTGGCGGTCGGCGTGGTCAGCTCCGACGTGGGCGGCTACGCCGCGGGTGTGCTCTTCGGCAGGCATCCGATGGTTCCGGCGATCAGCCCGCGCAAGTCGTGGGAGGGGTTGGCCGGTTCGCTGGTGTTCGGGTTGACCGCGACCACCCTGAGCGTGACCTATCTGGTCGGCAAGCCGGTCTGGATCGGCGTGTTGCTGGGCCTGACCCTGGTCGGCACCGCCACCCTCGGCGACCTGGTGGAGTCCCAGGTCAAGCGGGACCTCGGTATCAAGGACATGGGCAGCTTGCTGCCCGGGCACGGCGGGGTCCTCGACCGGTTCGACGGGTTCCTGCCGTCGGCGGTGGCGGCCTGGGCCGTGTTGGCGCTGGTCCCGTGACATCGCCCGGGTCGGCGCCGCACCGACCGCCACGGCACTGGGCCGACTTGGACGAGGCGGGCCGCGCGGCGGCCGTCGCCGAACTGGGCCTGCCGGCGTTCCGGGCCGCACAGCTCACCCGCCAGTACTACGGCCGGCTGATCGCCGACCCGCACCAGATGACCGACCTGCCGGCCGGCGTGCGAGACCGGATCGCGCGGGAACTCTTCCCCGAGTTGCTCACCGCCGCGCGGTCGATGGCCTGCGATGCCGGCGAGACCCGCAAGACGCTGTGGCGGGCCGTCGACCACAGCGGCGTCGAGTCGGTGCTGATGCGTTACCCGCGACGCAACACGGTGTGCGTCTCGTCGCAGGCGGGCTGCGGCATGGGGTGTCCGTTCTGCGCGACCGGCCGGGCCGGGCTGACCCGCAACCTGTCGACCGCGGAGATCCTCGAACAGGTCCGGGCCGCTGCCGCGACACTGCGCGACGACTTCGGCGACCGGTTGTCGAACGTGGTCTTCATGGGCATGGGGGAGCCGCTGGCCAACTACGCCAGGGTGGTGGCCGCGGTGCGTCGCATCACCTCGCCCGCCGGCTTCGGGATCTCGGCGCGCTCGGTGACGGTGTCGACGGTGGGATTGGTGCCGGCCATCCGAACACTCGCCGACGAGCAGCTCGGTGTGACGCTGGCGCTGTCGCTGCACGCCCCCGACGACGAGCTGCGCGACACCCTGGTACCGGTCAACCACCGGTGGAAGGTTGCCGACGCTCTGGATGCGGCGCGCTACTACGCCGACGCGACGGGCCGGCGGGTTTCGGTCGAATACGCGTTGATCCGGGATGTCAACGACCAGGCGTGGCGGGCCGACCTTGTGGGTGCGCGGTTGCGCTGCGCACTCGGCCCGCTGGCGCATGTGAACGTCATCCCGCTGAACCCCACGCCGGGCAGCCGCTGGGACGCCAGCGACAAACCCGTGCAGCGTGAATTCGTCCGGCGCGTCCGCGCCGCCGGGGTGTCCTGCACGGTGCGCGACACCCGAGGCCGTGAGATCGCCGCCGCGTGCGGACAGTTGGCCGCCGGCGGTTAG
>NZ_JAVKSH010000085.1:0-16649 GCF_039583805.1 Mycobacterium sp.
GCCCAGCAGCGGTTCGCAAAGCTGACGCGCTGACCGGTCCCCTGCCCCGGCTACCGATGAAATCCCTTCAACCCGCGAACCCACGAAGGGATGGGGGTAGGTTGCCAACTTCTAACTAAGGTCGTATGGGTGTGCCGGCACAGCCCCCGCGCCGAACGTGAACTGGTTGCGATTTTTCGCGCGATTTTTCGCACTGGGTTCACGCTCGGCGCAGCACAGTCCGTAATGAGGGTGGATGCCCGGCTTGCCGGCCAGCTCAGATGTTGCCGAACCCATTGCCGAATCGGCCTGCGACCGTGGCGGTGTATCCCCGCGTCTTCGTCGGCGAGAAGAGTAAACGCACAGCCGTGGAGCCGCGGCAGTCCGGCCGTGGCTGGCACGCCAACCAACTCGATTGACATGTCAATCACTAACTCGTAGCCTCGTGAAAATGCGAACCAGCGTCGCCGAGGTGTTCGGCGTCAAGTTCGCGATCTCTACGGTCAGTCGGTGTCGCGACGTCGTGGCGGCCGGGTCACGAGCGGGCGGGTTGGGCATCCTTGGCGCGGTGGCGCACAGACCAGCTCGCCCGGAGGCAGAGCCGGCTCGCATCGACGCGCAGACCGGCGGCTCTGCCGCCAGGCTCAGCGGGTCGCCGAAGGGCTACCCGCCGCTGGACGTCGCCTTCGCCCACGACGTCGGGTTGATCGCCAGCACCCTCGGTCTGGCGCCGGCCGACCCGGCAGAGCTGGCCCACTCCGACGACGGCGTCGTGGCGGCACCGGCCGACACCACGCAGCATGCGGTGCGGCATGCCGTTGCCGAGCGCGCCGATCGGCGCCGCACAGCTACCTATCCGTCAGGCAGAGGTGAACGGTTCGAAACGCCCTTCACCGCAACCGAAGTCGCCGATTTCGCCGTCTCTCTCCTCCCGCACGGCCGGCGAGCCGGGGCAGACTGAATGCGGTTCGTCATCGTCGGCGCCGGGATGGCCGGGGTGCTGGCCGCTATCACGCTGCGTGAGGCCGGGTTCACCGACGTCACGGTTTACGAGAAGGCCGACCGGCTCGGCGGGACCTGGCGGGAGAACACCTACCCCGGGATCGCCTGCGACGTGCCGGCCCACCTGTACAGCTACACGTTTGCTCCTAACCCGGAGTGGAGCCACGTGTTTGCACCCGGTGCGGAGATTCTCGCCTACTTCGAGAACGTCGCGCTCCACCACGGCGTCGACAGGCTGATCCGTTACGGTACGCAGGTGCGCCGCCTCGACTACGACGGAAATCGTTGGCGCATCGAGACATCCAACGGCGACGGCGACGAGGCCGATGTCGTCATCGCCGCCACCGGAGTGCTGCACCACCCCCGATACCCGGATATCGGGGGGCTGAACCAATTCGCCGGCAAGGTGTTCCACAGCGCCCGTTGGGATCACGATACTGCGCTGGCGGGTGCCCGCCTTGGGGTCGTGGGCACCGGATCGTCGGCCGTCCAGATCGTCGGCGCCGTCGTCGACAAAGTCGCCGAGATACGCCTCTTCCAGCGCACGCCGCAGTGGATGCTGCCGGTCGACAATCCGCCCATTGCCGAATCGGATCGTGTCCGCTACCGGGCAGATCACACGGCGCTCACCGTATTGCGGAACGAACTCAACACCAACTTCGTGGCGCACTTCGCCAATGCCGTCGTCGACGCGGATTCGTCACAACTGAAGCTGCTGCAGCAGATCTGCCAGGCCAACCTCGAGGACAACGTGAAAGATCCGCTGCTGCGCGAGAAGCTGCGGCCGGACTACCGCGTCGGCTGCAAGCGGCTGGTCGTCTCCCCCAGCTTTTACGGCGCCATTCAGCGGGCCAACGCCCACCTGGTCACCGAGCGCATCGTCCGCGTCGAGGCGCCGGGGGTGCGCACCGAAGACGATGTGCTGCACGAACTTGACGTGTTGGTGCTGGCCACCGGGTTCCGGGTGGACCGCTTCCTGCGCCCGATCGAGGTGGTCGGGCGAGGCGGCGTGCGCCTCGACGACGTATGGGCACAGCGGCCGGTCGCCTACCTGTCGGTGTCGGTGCCCGACTTTCCCAACCTGTTCATGCTCAACGGACCCAACGGGCCCGTCGGAAACTTCTCGCTGATCGACGCGGCCGAGGCTCAGATCGGCTATCTCATGCAGCTCATCGAGCTGCTGCACGGCGGCGCGATTCGCCAGATCAGCGCCACGCAGCAGGCCACGTCTCGTTTCGAGGCCGAGCGGGTGGCGGCCGCCACGAAGACGGTGTGGGTGACCGGCTGCCGCAGCTGGTACCTCGACGACCACGGCGTGCCCGCCGCGTGGCCGTGGAGCTTCGATCGCTTCCGGGACGTCATGCAGCGCCCGGCCCTGACCGACTACGAACTCGTGTAACGGCGATGGCAGCGTCGTTTCCACAGATGGCGCAACCCCACGCAACTACCGCGTCGCATCCACCAGCCCCCAGCGCAGCGCTGTCGCGCTGTCGATGGTTCGTCCGCTCAGCACCAAATACGCTGTGCGCCAACGGCCGATCCGGCGGGTGACGCTGACGGTGCCACCCGCTCCGGGAATCAGGCCCAGGCTCAGTTCGGGAAGCCCCAACACGCAATCCTGCCGGGCCGCGACGTGACCGCAAAAAGCCGCCATCTCCAGGCCGCTGCCCAGCACCTGGCCGTGCACCTCGGCCCGGCAGCGCTGACCCAGCCGCGCGGTCAGCGCGTCGAGCACCAGCGCCGGGCTGTGCCGGGTGCGGGCCAGGTGCGCGCTCACCGGATCGGCGAAGGTGCCGAATTCGGCGAGGTCTCCGCCGCTGCAGAACGACGGCCCGGCCCCGGCCAGCACCACCTCGTCGACCGATGTGTCGCACAGCGCCACGGCCAATACCTCCAATAGCGCGGCCCGGGTATCGGTGGAGAACGCGTTGTGCCGCGACCACCGGTTGAACCGGATTCTCAGCGTGTTGCCGTCGCGGTGGGCCAGCACCGGGTCGGGGATCGCGGGCACAGCCGCCGGGCTGCGTTCGGCCAGCCAGCGCGCGAACTCCGGCCCGGCCTGCAACGTCGAATACGCCAGTGACTCCGCCATCACCCCGGCCCACGCCGGAGCGTCGACGTCCACAGATCGCAACACGTCGTCGCAGACCGCCGCGGCCAGCGGCCAGCGGCTCAGCCGGGACGCCAGTTCGGCTGTGGCGGAATCGATCGAGGCGACGGTGATGACGCGGCGGTCATCGGTGTGGTCCTGACTCAGCGTGAACGTCGCGTGCTGCAACCAGTATTCGTTCGCGTCGCCGAGCGCACCGACCGCGATCACCGGACCCGACGGTGCCTCCCCGACGCCGGAGCTGGGCCCCGACACGTCGACGACGCGGTGCGTCATACCGAATACTTCTGCACCAGTTCGTGCTTGAAGAGCTTGCCGGTCTCGGTGCGCGGTAGCTGCGCCTCGAACGCGATCGACCGCGGACATTTGTAGTGCGCCAGCCGATCCCGCAGCCAGGACAGCAGCTCGCCGGCGAACTGGTCGGTGGCGTCGGCCGGGTCGACGGTCTGCACGGCCGCCTGCACGCTTTGGCCCATCTCGTCGTCGGGAACGCCGAACACCGCCGCGTCGAGCACCCTGGGGTGGGTGACCAAAAGGTTCTCGGCTTCTTGCGGATAGATGTTGACCCCGCCGGAGATGATCATGTGGTGACGGCGGTCGGTCAGATACAGGTAGCCGTCGTCGTCGAGGTAGCCGATGTCGCCGACGGTCACCCAGCCGTGCTTGTCGCGCGAGGCGGCTGTCTTGGCCGCATCGTTGAGGTATTCGAAGTCGAATCCGCCGCTGAAGTAGATCTCACCGGCCTGCCCCGGCGGCAGCTCGTCGCCGTCCTCGTCGAGGATGTGGATCTCGCAGGCCATCGGCTTGCCGACCGACCCCGGATGCGCCAGCCACTCCTGGGCGCTGATCAACGTCGACCCGATCGCCTCGGACGAGGCGTAATACTCGTCGACGATCGGCCCCCACCAGTCGATCATCTGCTTCTTGATCTCCACCGGGCACGGCGCCGCGGCATGGATCACCCGCTGCAGGCTGGATACGTCATACGAATTCCGAACGTGCTCAGGCAGTTTTAGCATCCGGGTGAACATCGCCGGGACGAACTGGCCGTGGGTGACCCGGTGGCGCGCGATGGCGTCCAGACAGCCCTCGGCGTCGAACTTCTCCATGACGACGGTGGTGATGCCGGCGGCCTGCACGCTCAACGACCACACCGACGGCGCGGTGTGGTAGAGCGGCGCGGGGCACAGGTAGACCGAATCGGGGTTCATCCAGAACCCGATCAGTGCCGACATCATGCCCGGCGCCTCGGCCGGCGAGACGTGCGGCAGTTCACGTTTGATGCCTTTAGGCCGGCCGGTGGTGCCCGACGAGTACTGCAGCAGATCGCCTTCGCGTTCGTCGTCGATCGGCGTATCCGGTTGATCGGCAACGCATTGCGGATAACGCTGCCAGCCGTCCAGGTCGTCGTCGGCGATCATCAGAAGCTCGGGCAGGCCGGACGGCAGATTCAGATACTGCCCGAGGTCCTCGCACGTCTTGCGCAGCGCGGCCGAACCGATGATCGCTTTGGCCGCGCTGTTGTCGACGATATAGGCCGCCTCGGCCGCGGTCAGGTGGGTGTTGATCGGCACGTAGTACAGGCCGCTGCGCCGGGCAGCCCACATGACCGCCTGGATGTGCTCGTTGTTCTCCATCAGGATCGCGACGACGTCGCCCTCGGCCAGGCCGGCCCACCGGAAGAAGTGCGCCAGCCGGTTAGCGCGGGCCTCCAGTTCGCCGAAGGTGACGACGGTTCCGGAGGGGTAGAGGATGACCGCGGGCTTGTCCGGGTTTTTTCCCGAGCCGAGATGTTCGCGAATCTGCATGCGCCGACTGTACCGCCGTCGAACTTGACGGGTGTCAAAAGGTCGGGCGGCCCGCGCCCGGTGGAGCGCTACCGCGACGCCAACCGCTCGACCGGCTGATGCGGCGGACCGCCGTGCCGCTTGGCGCGGGCGACGAACGGCGCCAACAATGTTGGCCCGAGCCGGCTGCGGTTGTACCCGAGCGCCACCACCGTCACCACCGCGTAGACCGCGCACAGCAGCAGGCGACCATCGGTCGAGGTGATGCCGAACTGAACGGCGAACAGCGTCAGCAGCATCCACGCCGCGCCGCGGCCGAACCGCAGACCCAGCACCATTGCGACGCCCATGAGGGTCTGCACGGCGGTGAGCAGAACTTCCTCGACCTGTCGCCCGTCGAGCCGCAGCGACGTGCCGCCGCCACCGAGCATGAACGCGACCGGCAGCGATCCCACCAGCAACGTCCACTGGTTGACCTTCGACGAGATCAAAGTCGCGATCGCAACACCGCTCTTGCCGCGCGCGGCGAAGATGATCGCGATGATGAACTCGGGCGCCTCCGAGGCCAACGGGGCCAGCCATTGCACCAGCAGGAAACGATCGACACCCAGCTGCGTGCCCGCGTCGATCAGGCTCTCGGCGAACGGTTTCGCGCACGTCACGATCACCAGCGCGGCGAGCACGAACAGTCCCGCGACCGCCGTCCGGCGGGTACGGCCGGGCAGCTCACCCAGGGCCGCGGCCACGCCGACCAGTTCGGGCTCTTCGACGTCGCCGCGGCTCAGCCGGTACAGGTAGAAACCGAACCAGGCCAGCAACGCCGCCCCGAAGCCGATGTGGATGCGCCCGCTGACGGGTATGACGAACGCCGCAACGCCGGCGATCAGCAGGAAGCCGATCTCCACCCGGTTACTCGGGTCCAGCGCCAGCGGACCCGCGCGGCGCCCGGCGGACCTGCGCGCCACCAGCGCCCCGACCAACACCACGACCGGCCACCCGACACCCATCAGCAGCCGGTTCGATCCGGTCATGTTCGCCGCGGCGTACTGCGTGTACTCGGGTGCGCGGCCGGCGGTGTAGGCGTAGTACAGGTCGACCGCGTACTCGGGCAGCACCGCGATCACCGCCAGCACCGCGATCGCCAGGCCGCCGGCCACGTCGATCTGGGCCGCCTCCGCCGCCCACGCCAGCAGGAAGCTGGCCGCCACCACCGCGGCGCCGTAGGTCAGCAGCTCCACCGCGGGATCGGGGTGCAGGCCGGCGACGCGCAGCACCACAGCGGTGCAGACCACCACCGCGATCACCGCCAGTGGGCGGATCAGCCGTCGAGCAGGCGATCGTCCCGCTGTGGTGACGAAGCTTGACGCAGGCCATGCCTCTCCCAACGACATGCCTCTCCCAACGCCGTCCTTCTCAGCCGCCGAAAACATCTGCGGCCGTAGCGACGCTACCCCGACCTGCCGGTCGTCAGCAACGTAGAACGCCGCCTGACACGTAGTGCGTTTGGTATCAAATTTCCTGATCAGAGCACACGAAAAAGAGAGTCAGGCGATCCAATAAATCTATTTTGGCAAACCGGACGAGGCGCCGTGAGGCACCAGGCCCGTGAGGCACCGGGCCCGAGAGGCACCGGGCCCTGAGGCATCGGGCCCTGGCGCGCAAGCCCGTCAGTCGGCGTCGGCGAACCGCTGTTTGAGCGCCGCGAACTCGTCCCTGACGCCGGTGGGCAGCTTGTCGCCGACGAACTCGAACCACTCCTCGATCATCGACAGTTCGTCGCGCCACTCACCGGTGTCGACCGCCAGCGCCTGCTCCACGTCGGCGGCGTCGACGGCGAGCCCGTCCAGGTCCAGGTCCTCGACGGCGGGCACGATGCCGATCGGGGTGTCGCGGCCGCCGGCGTTCTGTTCGATGCGGTCGACGATCCACTTGAGCACCCGGCTGTTCTCACCGAATCCCGGCCACAAGAACCTGCCGCCCTCGCCGCGGCGGAACCAGTTGACGAAGAACACCTTGGGCAGCTTGGACTCGTCGGAATTCTTGCCCAGGTCGATCCAGTGCTGGAAGTAGTCGCCGATGTTGTAGCCGCAGAACGGGAGCATCGCCATCGGGTCGCGCCGCACGGCGCCGACCTTGCCCTCGGCGGCCGCTGTCTGCTCGCTGCCCATGGTGGCTCCCATGAACACCCCGTGCTGCCAGTCCCGGGCCTGCGTCACCAGCGGCACCGTGGTCTTGCGGCGGGCGCCGAACAGAATCCCCGAGATCGGCACGCCCTGCGGATCGTCCCACTCCGGCGCCAGGATGGGGCACTGCGACATCGGCGTGCAGTACCGCGAATTCGGATGTGCCGCTGTGGTTTCCGTCTCGCGGAAGTACCAGTCACGACCCTTCCAGTCGATGAGGTGCTGCGGGTCGCCCTCCAAGCCCTCCCACCACACGGAGCCGTCGTCGGTGAGCGCGACGTTGGTGAACACGGTGTTGCCGGCGGCGATGGTGCGCATCGCGTTGGGGTTGGAGCTCCAGTTGGTGCCGGGCGCCACCCCGAAGAAGCCGAACTCCGGGTTGACCGCGTACAGCCGGCCGTCCTGGCCGAACCGCATCCAGGCGATGTCGTCGCCGAGCGTTTCGGCGCGCCAGCCCGGGATCGTCGGCTGCAGCATCGCCAGGTTCGTCTTGCCGCACGCCGACGGGAACGCCGCGGCGAAGTAGTAGGCCTTGTTCTGCGGGGAGATCAGTTTGAGGATCAGCATGTGCTCGGCCAGCCAGCCCTCGTCGCGGGCCATCGCCGAGGCGATCCGCAGCGAGTAGCACTTCTTGCCCAGCAGCGCGTTGCCGCCGTAACCCGAGCCGTAGCTCCAGATCTCGCGGGTTTCGGGGAAGTGGGTGATGTACTTGGTGTCGTTGCAGGGCCACGGCACGTCCTGTTGGCCGGGCTGCAGCGGGGCGCCGACCGAGTGCAGCGCCTTGACGAAGAATCCGTCGTCACCCATCTTCTCCAGGGCGGCCCTGCCCATCCGGGTCATCACCCTCATCGAGACCACGACGTACTCGGAGTCGGTGATCTCCACGCCCAGCTTGGGGTCCTCGGCGCCCAGCGGACCCATGCAGAACGGCACCACCCACATGGTTCGGCCACGCATGCATCCGCGGTACAGCTCGGTCAGGGTCGACCGCATCTGCGCCGGGTCCATCCAGTTGTTGGTCGGTCCGGCGTCGATCTCGCGCTGCGAGCAGATGAACGTCCGCGACTCCACCCGCGCCACGTCGGACGGGTCGGAGCATGCCAGGTAGGATTCCGGGTACTTCTCCGGGTTGAGCCGCGTGAACGTGCCCGCCTCGACCAGCTGGTCGGTCAGCCGCTGCCACTCCTCGTCGGAGCCGTCGGCGAAGACCACCCGGTCCGGCTCGGTGAGCTCGGCCACCTCCGCCACCCAGGACAGCAGGCCCTGGTGGTTCGTCGGAGCGGTATCCAGACCGGGAACGGTCGCTGAGGTCATCGAAATCTCCTGCACTCTACCTGCGTGGAGGCCGCGTCGTCGGTTCCGAGCGGCCGTATTCGACCAGGTGGCTTTGCGGTTGCTCTGACATACAGGTTATCGCGGATGCCATGAGCCGGATGGCGCGGGTCGCGACAGGCCGGATTGCGCCTCACCCGGCTCACCCAGCTCGACGAGCACCGCGTCGAGGGCGGCCCGCAGGGCCGGCGTCTCCCGGTCGAGCAGCCCTGCGGCGCGCGCGCCGGCGGCGGCGTGCTCGCGCAGCTCCGCGTCGATGACGGCGATCTGCTCGGCGACCTGCTCGTTCTCGGCCTCGTCCCGGTCGCCGAGAGCGGCACCGAACACCGACTCGGCGGCCAGCACCCGAATGGCCACCAGCTGCTCGACCGCCGCGCGCAACGACCCGATCACCTCGCCCACCCAGCGGTCGAGCAGCGCGCGGTCGGCCAACAGGCTGCGGGCGCCGACCACCCACACGGTCAGGGCCAACCCGACCGCCAGGCACGCGACGAACCCGGCTGTGGTCAACCCGGGAGCCAGGTTGACCAACAGCCGGGACAGCGTCAACGCCGCACCGAGCCCGAACGCGGCACCCAGCAGCAGCATCAGCCGGCTTTCCAGCTTCCGCTTCTGCAGCAGCGGAGCGCCGACGTCGATCCGCGGCAGCGCGGCGACCGGCGGCGCGGCGACCGGCAACCCGAGCGCCCGCGCCACGTCGGCGAGCCGGGCGGTGGTGGCGTCGTCCACGTCGGCAACGACGTCGCCGACACGGCGGCGGGTGTGGGCCGCGAAACCGGGCAGCGTGGCACGGGTGGCGGCGGCGGCGTCCTCGGCCAGCTCCGATCGCACCGCGGCACAGCGATTGCGGGCGACATAGGACAACTGCACGCGGGCCTGCTGGAGGTGGCCGCGCAGCGCGGCCGCGCGCTCGGAGCTGCCCCGCCGTCGCCGGCGCAGCAGGGTGTCGCGCCGCCCGCGTAACACCTCGACCCGGGTGCAGCCGACCGCGTCGCGCTGGTGTCGGCGGGCACGCGCCCGCAGTTGCGACTCCCACGCCCGCAGCCTGTTCCGGCGGGCGATGGCGGGGTCGCCGAGCTGTCCGGTGAGCGCAGCGATCAGATCGTCTACCCGCGGCTCGCCGCCCGCGGGCGCCGCCGCCGCGCCCACCCACGCCACGCCGCGGTAGCGCGGCGCGTGGGCGGTCAGGGCGGCACGGTTCGCGTCCAGCGTGTCGCGCCAGTTGCGGTGCACGTCGATCTTGGACACCACGCCGATCACCACGTCGGTGTCCTGCGCCACCGCGTCGAGCAGCGCGCGGTCGGATCCGGTGAGCTCGGCGGCCGCCGAGACCACGAACACCACAGCTGTCGGCGCTTCGCCGGCTGCCAGGCCGGCCGGCTCGACGAACGACCGATCCGGCAGCCGGTCGCGCAGGACGGCGGCCACGCTGCTGACCCCGGCCAGCCACGGGCCGGCGACCAGCACCACGTCGCGGCGCCGGGCCACCGGCGCGCCGAGCCGCGGACCGATCGCCGCGACCATCGCGTCCACCGCGGTCACGGCGTCGGTCACGGTGACCGCATCGCCTTCGACCAGCACCGCAGCGAGCCCCGGACGATGTCGGCGCCGCACGCGCGGGGCACACCGGCCACCGGCGCGTCGCGCCGCTGCTGCCAGGCCGCGGCGCGGCGCAGATGCGCCGCCGGGCTGTCCCCCGGGCCCGTGTCCAGGCCGGCTGCCTGGGCGACGTCCAGCGCGGCGCGCATCCGCGCGATCACCGCCTCGTCGCTGCGCAGAAAATCGCCGGCCCGGCGATCGGTGACGGCCAGGGCCTCCAGTTCGACGGCGGCGTCGCGCACGCGCTGGTAGCGCACCGGCGCGGCGCAGACGCTGATCTTGTCGACGACAGCGTCGACGCGGCTGAGAAACCTCAGCAGCGCACGCGTCCGCTCGGGCGACATGCCGCGCCGGATCGCGGCCGTCGCCACCGTGACGCCGAACAGGTCCAGGGTGTCCAGCAGCCGTCGCCGCTGCTCGCCCGGCACCGGATGGTTCGCCCCGACGAACCGCTCCGGGCAACTGAGGTCCGCAGCCCGGGCAGCCAGGCCCCGCAGGGCCGCCCACACGGTGTCGTCCAACACGGTGTCGTCCAGCGCGGCGACCGCGAGCAGCCCGGCCATCGGCTCGGTCGGCACCCCGGCGAGCGCGGCGATGCGGGCGCCGTGGGTCGCTACTGCGCCTGCCGGGCCGCCGATCAGGTCCGCCTTGGTCAGCACCGCCAGCACCGGATGCCGCGCCGCCGCGATGGCGGCCCGATCCTCGGGCTTGACCACCTCGGCGAGGACGTAGACCTGCATGTCGGCGCCGTCCGGCGCTGACGCCGACGCGACCCCGGCCGCGGCGAGGGCCCGCGCGACGGTGCCGCGGCCCACCCCGCGGCGTCCGGCGACGGCCACCCGCACCGGCGCGGTCAGCCGTCGCGCGATCGCCGCCCATCGGGCGTCGTCGCAGTCGCCGGCACATCGTGCCAGCTCGTCGGCGAAAATGTCGGCGAAAATCTGGTGCCCCTGTCCGCTCACGTCCCGCCTGCCGGGTCCGCCGTTGCCCCGGTCGCCGGGCAGGGCGTGTCGGCAGGGCGTGTCGGCATAGTGGCATCCCTGACGGCGGGACGCGAGCCACCGCAGCCGGCCGAAGGCAACTGTTGGGTATCAATCTGCACCGCGATCGGCTACACCATGAGTTGATGGGTGACGATGAACGGATGCGTGCGCAGACCCGGGCGGACACGGCGCGTCCGCCCCAGCCCGACGCGGCTGCGCCGCACACCGCCGGTTACCGCCGGACCACCAGTTTCCGGACCCGCCGGTCGGCGCTGTCGGGTGCGCAGCAGCAGACCTGGGACCGGCTGTGGCCCCGACTGGGTGCGGCGGCCCGCGGTGCCGACGGCCGGCCGGCGAAGCTCGACGTGCGCGCCTGGTTCGGCCGCGACGCTCCGCTCGTGCTTGAAATCGGCTGCGGCACAGGCACGTCGACGCTCGCGATGGCCCAATCCGAGCCGGACGCGAACGTCATCGCGGTGGACGTCTACCGACGCGGGCTGGCGCAGCTGCTGTGCGCGGCCGAGCGGGCCGGCGTCGGCAACATCCGACTGGTCCGCGGCGACGCCGTCGACGTGCTGGATCACCTGATCGAGCCGGGGTCGCTGAGCGGGGTGCGGGTGTTCTTCCCCGACCCGTGGCCGAAGGCCCGCCACCACAAGCGGCGACTGCTGCAACCCGACACCGTCGCCCTGATCGCCGACCGGCTGCGCCCCGGCGGGGTGCTGCACGCCGCGACCGACCATCCGGGTTACGCCGCGCAGATCGCCGAAGCGGGCGATGCCGAGCCACGGCTGTCGCGAATCGATCCCGGTAGCCGGCCGCTGCCGGTGTCGGTGACACGCCCGGCGACCAAGTACGAGGCCAAGGCGCGCGACGCGGGCAGCGTCGTCACCGACCTGCTGTGGGAGAGGCGCCGGCCGTGAGCCTCACCGGCCACGCCGCGTCGACAGCCTTCCCGGCGACGCCGGAGTCGGTCGCCCCGACGACAACGGCGGGCGAGCCGGGCGGCGTCGGGCCGACCGGTCGGCGGGTGCTGCTGGTGTGGGACGCACCCAACCTCGACATGGGCCTGGGGTCCATCCTGGGACGCCGGCCGACCGCGCTGGAGCGCCCCCGCTTCGACGCGCTGGGCCGCTGGCTGCTGGCCCGCACCGCCGACGTCGCGGCCGGCAGTCCGGACGTGTCGGCCGAGCCCGAGGCCGCCGTGTTCACCAACATCGCGCCCGGCAGCGCCGACGTGGTCCGGCCCTGGGTGGACGCGCTGCGCAACGTCGGGTTCGCGGTCTTCGCCAAACCCAAGATCGACGAGGACAGCGACATCGACAGCGACATGCTCGCGCACATCGCGTTGCGGCGCGCGGAGGGGCTGGCGGCGCTGGTGGTGGCTTCCGCCGACGGCCAGGCCTTCCGCGATCCGCTGGAGGGAATCGCCGGCGACGGGGTCCCCGTCCACGTGCTCGGATTTCGTGAACACGCGAGTTGGGCGCTAACGTCGGATACCTTGGACTTCGTCGACCTGGAGGACATCGCGGGCGTCTTCCGGGAGCCGCTTCCGCGAATCGGGCTGGATTCGCTGCCCGACCAGGGAGCTTGGCTGCAGCCGTTCCGGCCGCTGTCCGCGCTACTGCACTCGCGTGTGTGACACTGGGAAACCGATGCGCGGGTCGCCACAGATTCAGTAAGGAGCTCACGTGTTCGCCTGGTGGGGTCGAACTGTCTACCGCTACCGATACGTGGTAATCGCGGTCATGGTGGCGCTGTGCCTGGGTGGCGGCATCTTCGGACTGAGTCTGGGCAAGCACGTCACCCAGGGCGGACTCTACGACGGCGACAGTCAGTCGGTGAAGGCGTCGATCCTCGGCGACGAGGTGTACGGCCGCGACCGCACCAGCCACATTGTGGCGGTGTTCACCGCGCCCAAAGGCGCGACCGTCGACGACAAGCGGTGGTTCGACAGCGTCAAAGACAGTCTCAACAGGGTCAAAAAAGACCACCCGAAGCAGGTGCTCAGCTGGGTGGGTTACTTCACCAACCCCGAAGCGCTGCGTACCATGGCCGACGCCGACAAGCGGCACGCCTTCGCCTCGATCCAGCTCAAGGGCGACGACGACGACACCATCCTCAACAACTACAAGGACGTCGAGCCGAGCCTGCAGAAACTCGACGGCGGCAAGGTCGAACTCGCCGGCTTGGAGCCCATAGTCGGGGCATTGACCGGCACCATCGCCACCGACCAGAAGCGAATGGAAGTCCTGGCCCTGCCGCTGGTGGCGGTGGTGCTGTTCTTCGTGTTCGGCGGGGTGATCGCCGCCGGCCTACCGGTGATGGTCGGCGGCCTGAGCATCGCCGGTGCGTGGGGCATCCTGCGGTTCGTCTCCCTGTTCGGGCCGGTGAACTTCTTCGCCCAGCCTGTCATCAGCATGGTCGGTCTCGGGATCGCCATCGACTACGGCCTGTTCGTGGTGAGCCGGTTCCGCGAGGAGATCGCCGAAGGCTACGACACCGAGGCCGCGGTGCGGCGCTCGGTGATGACGGCCGGGCGCACGGTGGCGTTCTCGGCGGTGCTGATCATGGTGTCGAGCGCCAGCCTGCTGCTGTTGCCCCAGGAGTTCGTGAAGTCGCTGACCTATGCGATATTCGCCGCGGTCGGCCTGGCGGCGGTGTTGTCGATCACGCTGTTGCCGGCCTGCCTGGGCGTGCTGGGCCACCATGTCGACGCGCTCGGGGTGCGAACCCTGTTCCGGGTGCCGTTCCTGCGCAACTGGTGGCTGTCGAACCGCATCATCAGTTGGTTCGCCGAGAAGACGCAGAAGACCAAGACCCGCGAGGAGGTCGAGGCCGGGTTCTGGGGCAAGCTGGTCAACTTCGTGATGAAGCGGCCGATGGTGTTCGCCCTGCCGATCGTGATCGCGATGATCTTGTTGATCATTCCACTGGGGAAGCTGTCCTTCGGCGGTATGAGCGAAAAGTACCTGCCACCAGACAATGCGGCCCGGGTCGCACAGGAGCAGTTCGACCAGATCTTCCCCGGATTCCGGACCGAGCAGCTGACGCTGGTCATCGCGTCCGACAGCGGCAAGGACGTCACCAACCAGCAGGTCGCCGAGGTCCGCAACAGGGCGATGGCGATCGGCGGGTTCGTCGAGCCGGACAACAACCCCGCCGACATGTGGAAGGAACGTCCCGAGCTGCCCGGCGCGTCTAAGAGCAAGTCGGTGCGGGTGATCGAGAACGGGCTGATCCACCGCAACGACGCCGCGCAGAAGATCAAAGAACTGCGGGCGATCCCCGCACCCAAGGGGCTCGACCTACTGGTCGGCGGCACGCCCGCGCTCGAGCAGGACTCGATTCACGCCCTGTCCGCCAAGGCTCCGCTGATGCTGGTGATCCTGCTCACCACCACCACGCTGTTGATGTTCCTGGCGTTCGGGTCGGTGGTGCTGCCGTTGAAAGCCGCGGTGATGAGCACCCTGACCCTCGGCTCCACGATGGGCATCCTGACCTGGATCTTCATCGACGGACACGGCGCCGGACTGTTGAATTTCACGCCGACACCGCTGATGGTGGTGATCATCGCTTTGATTGTCGCGGTGGGCTACGGCTTGGCCACCGACTACGAGGTGTTCCTGGTCTCCCGGATGGTGGAGGCGCGCGAATCCGGGGTGTCCACCTCGGAGGCGATCCGGATCGGCACGGCGACCACCGGGCGGCTGATCACCGCGGCCGCACTGATCATGGCCGTGGTCGCCGCCTCGTTTGTGTTCTCCGACCTGGTGATGATGAAGTATCTGGCGTTCGGTCTGATGGCGGCGCTGCTGCTGGACGCCACGGTGGTCCGGATGTTCCTGGTGCCCTCGCTGATGAAGCTGCTCGGCGACGACTGCTGGTGGGCGCCGCGCTGGATGAAACGGCTGCAGAACCGCATCGGGCTCGGCGAGATCCGGCTGCCCGACGAACGCAAGCGCCCGGCGGTCCGCCGGACCCCACCGTCCGCGCCGGCGCCGCGCGGTCCCGTTCCCGCGAAACCGCGGGCGCCGCACCAGCCCACCCATCCCCCCGCACCGATCGCCGCCCCTCCCCGCACGCCGCCACGACCGGCTGCTCGGGACGCGCAGTCGACCGCCGGTAGCACCCGGACGCGGGCGGCGACGCCGGCCGAAACACCGGCGACAGACCGCCTCAAGCCGGCACCGACAGCCCCAACGGCACCGCCGCCCCGCGACGACCGCGAAATCGAGTCGTGGCTCAACAACCTGCGCGAGTCGAAGCCGAATGACCGTCCCGCCGGGTCTGGGCCCACCGACGAGGACGACGCCACCACCGCCCTGCCGGCCGCGCCCGGAACGGACGACCCCGACCTCGCCACGGAAAAACTGAATGCCCGCGGACGCAACACCGCCGCCGACCGGACCCGGCAACGCCGCGGCAGCGGCCTCAGCGCCCAGGATTTGCTGCGCCGCGAGGGGCGGTTCTAACTGCCCTCGACGCTGTCCGGTTCAGCGCGGATGACCGGCTCACCGGCGACCCCTTGCGCCGCCGCCTCGGCCACGGGATCCGGCGCCAGCAGCACCCGGAAGGCGTTGTTGAAGAACGCGACCGTCGGAACCGCCAGCAGCGCGCCGACGATCCCGGCAAGCACGCCGCCGGCCGAGATCGCCAACACCACCGCCAACGGGTGGATCGACACCGCCCGGCCCATCACCAGCGGCTGCAGAATGTGCGCCTCGAGCTGGTTGACCGCGATGATCACACCCAGCGTGAAAAGCGCGTAGACGAAGCCCTTGGCGAGCAGCGCCACCACCACAGCCAGGAAGCCGCTGATCACCGCACCCACCAGTGGGATGAACGCGCCCAGGAACACCAGCGACGCGAGCGGGAGCGCCAGCGGCACAGCCATGATCGCCAGGCCGGTGCCCACCCCGGCGGCGTCGACCAGCGCTACCAGGAAGGTGGCGCGCACGTAGCCGATCAGCGACGCGTATCCGGCGCAGCCGGCCTCGCGGACCCGATCACGCGCGCCGGCGGGGACGATCTTGGTGACGTACTGCCAGATGTGGCGGCCCCCGTAGAGGAAGAAGATCAGGGTGAACACCATCAGCAGTGCCGCGGTGACCAGCTCGGTGATGGTCGCGGCGGTCGACAGCGCCCCGCTGGTCAACTTCGCCTGATTGTTGCGCAGCGCCTGGATCGCCGCGTCGCCCGCGTTGTCGATCTGCTGGGGGCTCAGGTGCGCCGGGCCGTGGATCAGCCATCGGCGGGTCGAGTCGATGCTGCGACTGACCTGCTCGACCACGTCCGGCAAACCGACGACGAACTGGCTGACGACGAACGTCAGGATGCCGCCCAGAATCGTGAAACCGGTCAGCAGCACCAGCGCCACCGCGCCGGCGCGCGGCGCGCCCCGCCGGTCCAGCCAGTCCACCGCCGGCACCAGCAGCGCGCTCAGCATCAAGGCCAGCAGCACCGGCACGACGATGATTTCCAGCCGCTGGATCACCCATAGCAGGGCCACCACCGCGGCCAGGATGACCAGCAGCCGCCAGGACCAGGCCGCCGCCTTGCGGACGATGGGTTCCACGGCCTCGTCGCCGCGGGTTGCCGCCATTGGTAGTCAGGGGCGCGGTGTCTGCAGTGCAGACCCGTTTCCCCATCCCCCTTTCAATCCGTGCATGCG
>NZ_JAVKSH010000086.1:0-16431 GCF_039583805.1 Mycobacterium sp.
GGCCGGCTGCCGGTTGGTCGTCACGACGGGCCGGCGGTGCCGCGCGAGCGATCCATGAACAACCCTGCGGCGGTCCGGATCTGCGCCGCGCCCGGCGGTGACCCCGGCGCCGGCGCGCCCGGAGCCGGGCCGCAGCCGATCCCGCGCTGCCCGGCGAGCACCCAGGCACCGGCCACCCGGCGCGGTGCGTACGGTGTCTGCATGCCCGACGACGCCCGTTTGGTTGACGCCCGACCCGCCATCGACCCCATCCTGCTGAAGGTACTGGACAAGGTCCCTTTCCAGTTGTCCGTCGACGACGGAGTGGCGCTGGCGCGGCAGCGTCTGCGGGACCTGCCCCGGCGCCCGGTGCATCCCGAACTGCGGGTCGACAACCGCGCCATCGACGGCCCCGATGGACCGATCGACATCCGAATCTATTGGCCGCCAAACGATTCCGATCATATTCCGCCGGCGGTGGTGTTCTTCCACGGCGGCGGCTTCGTGTTGGGCGACCTGGACACCCACGACGGCACCTGCCGCCAGCATGCCGTCGGCGCCGACGCCGTGGTGGTGTCCGTCGCCTACCGGCTGGCGCCCGAGCACCCCTACCCCGCGGCCGTCGACGACGCCTGGGCCGCAACCCGCTGGGTCGCCGGCCACGGCGCCGACATCGGCGCCGACAGCACCCGGCTGGCGCTGGCCGGCGACTCCGCCGGCGGCACCATCGCCGCGGCGATCGCACAGCGAGCCCGCGACCACGGCGGACCCCCGATCGTCTTCCAACTGTTGTGGTACCCCTCGACGCTGTGGGACAGCTCGCTGCCGTCGTTCGCCGAGAACGCGTCCGCGCCGGTGCTGGACCGTGCGGCCGTCGCGGCGTTCTCCCGTTGGTATGCGGGAGAAATCGACCTGTCCGACCCGCCGGCGGGGTTGGCGCCCGGCCGGGCGCGGAATCTGGCCGGCCTTGCGCCGGCCTACATCGCCGTCGCCGGGCATGACCCGCTGCGCGACGACGGGATGCGCTACGGCGAGCTGCTGGCCGCCGCGGGTGTGCCCGTCGAGGTGCACAACGCCGAGACCCTGGTGCACGGCTACGTCGGCTATGCCGGTGTCGTGCCCGCCGCCACCGCCGCGATGGACCGCGGCCTGGCGGCGCTGAAAGCGGCCCTGCACCGCCCGGTGCGTACGGTGGGGCCATGACCGAGCCGACCACCGCGCGACCAGAGATCGACCCGACGCTGAAGGTGTTGCTGGACGCGTTCCCGCTGACCTTCACCGCCGCAGACGGGGTCGAGGTCGCCCGCGCGGGGCTGCGTCAGTTGCAGGCGCCGCCGGAGATGTTGCCCGACCTGCGGATCGAAAACCGCCGGATCGGAGTTTCCGGCATCCCGGTTCGCATCTACTGGCCGCCGGGCGCACCGCAGACCGGCCTGCCCGTCGTCGTCTTCTACCACGGCGGCGGCTGGTCGCTCGGCGACCTGGACACCCACGACGCGGTCGCGCGGGCGCACGCCGTCGGTGCCGAGGCGATCGTGGTGTCGGTGGACTACCGGCTGGCCCCCGAGCACCCCTACCCGGCGGGGGTCGACGACTGCTGGGCCGCCCTGGGGTGGGTCCGCGAGCACGCCGACGAGCTGGGCGGCGACCCGGCCCGCATCGCCGTGGCCGGCGACTCCGCGGGCGCCAACCTGTCAGCGGCGATGACACACCTGGCCCGCGACAATCACGACAACGGCGGGGCCGACAGGGTCGGGCCGCCGCTGGTGTTCCAGCTGCTGTGGTACCCATCGGTGACGGCCGACATGTCGCTGCCGTCGTTCGCCGAGAACGCCGACGCGCCGATCCTGGACCCCGACGTCATCGACGCGTTCCTGAGCTGGTACGTGCCCGGCGTCGACATCAGCGACCCGAGCGCGCTGCCGGTCACCCTGGCCCCGGCCAACGCCGCCGACTTCTCGGGTCTGCCGCCGGCCTACATCGGCACCGCCGAACACGACCCGCTGCGCGACGACGGGGCCCGCTACGCGCAGCTGTTGGGCGCCGCGGGCGTGCCCGTCGAGCTGCGCAACGAGCCGACCCTGGTGCACGGGTTCGTCAGCTTCGCGCTGATGGTGCCGGCGGCCGCCGAGGCGACCAGCCGCGGGCTGGCCGCGCTGAAAGCTGCGCTGCACCGGTAGCGACGGCGGTTTACCGATGCGGGTATGGTGCCCCGGCCCTGCGACCACCACACCGTCGTCGGCGGCACCTGACACTGGACCACATACCCCGGTATCGCCGTGGACATTCCGTCGTTCTGTTCTGGCAGGACAGCTGCCGGCTGGCCAACAGCTACTACTTCGACCGCAACGGGGATGTGCCGCTGCGGCCGGCGACCACGGTGGAAGCCTACTGGCGCAGCCGCCGCTTCGACCTCGACGACTACCGGTTCAGCAGGTAGCGCGGTTCAGCCCGTAGCGCGGCAAAGCTAGATGGCGCGCCGCAGGTCGTCGGCCTTGTCCAGCCGCTCCCACGGCAGGTCGACGTCCGTGCGGCCGAAGTGCCCGTACGCCGCGGTCTGCGCGTAGATGGGCCGCAGCAGGTCCAGGTCGCGGATGATCGCCCCGGGCCGCAGGTCGAACACGTCGCCGATGGCCTTCTCGATCTTGACCGGGTCGACGGCCTCGGTGCCGAACGTCTCCACGAACAGCCCCACCGGCGCGGCTTTGCCAATCGCGTAGGCCACCTGGACCTCGACCCGCTCCGCCAGCCCGGCCGCGACCACGTTCTTGGCCACCCAGCGCATCGCGTACGCCGCGGAACGGTCGACCTTGGAGGGATCCTTGCCGGAGAAGGCGCCGCCGCCGTGGCGGGCCCACCCGCCGTAGGTGTCGACGATGATCTTGCGGCCGGTCAACCCGGCGTCGCCCATCGGCCCGCCCAGCACGAACTTGCCGGTCGGGTTGACCAGCAGCCGCACGCCCGCCGTGTCCAGGGTGTCGTGGGCCAGGTCGTCGAGCACGGTGTTGAGCACCTTCTCCCGGATATCGGGAGCGAGCATGGTGTCCAGCTCGACGTCAGCGGCATGCTGGGTGGAGATCACGACGGTGTCCAGCCGGACCGGGGTGTCGTCCTCGTAGGCGATGGTGACCTGCGTCTTGCCGTCCGGACGCAGGTACGGCAGCACACCGTTCTTGCGCACCTCGGCCAGCCGCCTCGACAGCCGGTGCGCCAGCGCGATCGGCAGCGGCATCAGCTCGGGGGTGTCGTTGATGGCGTATCCGAACATCAGGCCCTGGTCGCCGGCGCCCTGCGCGTCCAGCGGATCCGCGGCACCCTCGACGCGGGCCTCGTGCGCGGTGTCCACGCCCTGGGCGATGTCGGGCGATTGCGCGCCGATGGCGATGTTCACCCCGCAGGACGCGCCGTCGAAGCCCTTGTCGGAGGAGTCATAGCCGATGTCGAGGATGCGGTCCCGCACGGTGTTGGTGATACCGGCGAACGCCTCCTTGGCCGTCGTCGTCACCTCGCCGACCACGTGCACCTGACCGGTGGTCACCAGGGTTTCCACCGCCACCCGTGAGCGAGGGTCCTGTGCCAGCAGCGCGTCGAGCACGGAGTCGCTGACCGCGTCGCAGATCTTGTCGGGATGCCCCTCGGTCACCGACTCGCTGGTGAACAGCCGACCCTTCTCGCTCACAGTCCCATCCTTCCAAAACTTGGTCAGGCCTTCCAAAACGTAGTCAGGCGAATAACGGCGAATGATATCGCCACGCTCAATCCGGCGCCGACCGCCGGATGTCACCCGGTGGCGCCGTGCAGGAACGTGCCGATCGCGTCCACGATACGGCTGGCCATCAGCGTCTTGGAGCCGTGCCGCAGCGCGGCCTCGGTGCCGTCGGAGGCCAGCAGCCAGCCGTCGTTGCTGTCCACCTCGAACGCCCTGCCCTCACCGACGGCGTTGACCACCAACAAGTCGCAGCCCTTGCGGCGCAGTTTGTTCCGGGCATGGAACAGCACGTCGCCGTCGGCGTCGCCGGTCTCGGCGGCGAACCCGACGATGGCCCGCATGTTCGGCAGCTGCCCGTCGGCGCGGGCCCGCACCGCGGCGGCCAGCACGTCGTCGTTGCGCACCAGTTCGATGGTCGACGGCTCCTCAGCGCCCTTTTTGATCTTGGCGGCCGACACCCGCGCCGGGCGGAAGTCGGCGACCGCAGCCGCCATCGCCAGCACGTGCGCGTCGGGGGCGTGCTTGGACACCGCGTCGGCGAGCTGTTGGGCCGAGCTGACGTGCACAACGTCGACGCCGGCCGGGTCGACGAGCCCGACGGTGTGCCCGGCGATCAGCGTGACGTCGGCGCCGCGCTGAGCAGCGACCCGAGCCAGCGCGTACCCCTGCTTGCCGGAACTGCGGTTGCCGACGAAGCGAACCGGGTCGATCGGTTCGCGGGTGCCGCCGGCGGTGACCAGCATCCTGGTGCCGGCCAGATCGTAGGGCAGCGCGTCGTGACGTTCCAGCAGCAGGTGGGCCAGCGTGGTGATCTCCTCGGCCTCGGGCAGCCGGCCCGCGCCGCTGTCGGCGCCGGTCAACCGCCCGGATGCCGGTTCCAGCACGACCGCGCCGCGGCGGCGCAGGGTGTCGACGTTGTCGACGGTCGCGGGGTGCAGCCACATCTCGGTGTGCATCGCCGGAGCGAACAGCACCGGACAGCGCGCGGTGAGCAGCGTCGCGGTGAGCAGGTCGTCGGCGCGACCCGATGCGGCACGGGCCAGCAGGTCGGCGGTGGCGGGCGCCACGACCACCAGGTCGGCGCCCTGACCGATCGCGACGTGCGGCACCAGCGGCACGTCCTCGAAGACGCCGGTGTGCACCGGCTCGCCGGACAGCGCCTCGAAGGTGGCGGCGCCGACGAAACGCAGCGCGGACTTCGTCGGAATCACGCGGACCTGGTGGCCGGCCTCGGTGAGCTGGCGGACGACGGTGCAGGCCTTGTAGGCGGCGATGCCCCCGGAGACGCCGACGATGACCCGCTTGCGGTCCATCACCGCTGCTCTTTGCCCGTGCGGCTCATCGCAAGCCCGTTCCCGCTAGTCGCCTTCGGTGTGCTCGAGCAGGTCGGCGTGAATCTCGCGCAGTGCGATCGACAGCGGCTTTTCCTGCAGGCCCGGCTCGACCAGCGGGCCGACGTATTCCAGGATGCCCTCGCCGAGCTGGGTGTAGTAGTCGTTGATCTGGCGCGCCCGCTTGGCGGCGTAGATCACCAGCGCGTACTTGCTGGACACGCGGTCCAGCAACTCGTCGATGGGCGGGTTGGTGATTCCCAGCGGAGTGTCGTAGCCACCTGCGCCACCCGACGCGGGATCGAAATGATCGACGGCGGCCGCAGGCGCGTCCGATGTGCTCACGTAGATGGTCTCCTGACGACGTAGACAGTGCACAGGCTGATGAGGTCCAGACGACGGATCACGCCGTGTCCGGCGCGGAACCCAGCAGCAACGATACCAATTGACTACAGGCAGCCTCTAATCGACGGTTCACCACGACCGCGTCGAAGTCGCTCTGAGCTGCCAGTTCCGTGCGGGCGGTGGCCAGCCGGCGGCTCATCGCCGCCGGGGTCTCGGTGCCGCGACCGAGCAGCCGGGCCTTCAGAGCTTCCCAACTGGGCGGCGCCAGAAACACCGTGATGGCCTCCGGCATCGCGTGTTTGACCGCCCGCGCACCGGCCAGGTCGACCTCGATCAGCACCGGGCGGCCCGCGGCGGCGGCGTCGCGGACCGGTTGGGCCGGAGTGCCTGACCGGTGCAGTCCGCCGTGGATCTCGGCCCACTCCAGCAGGGCACCCTGGTCGATCAGCTGCTGAAAGCGTTCGGGGCTGACGAAGTGGTAGTCGACGCCGTCGACCTCGCCGGGCCGAGGTTCCCGGGTGGTGGCCGAGACGCTGAAGTACAGGTCGGCGACCCGCTCCCGCAGGCACCTGACCAGCGTCGACTTGCCGACGGCGGACGGGCCGGACAGCACGACCACACGCCCGTTGGCGGGCGTCCCACGGCGCCCGGCGTGCCCAATGCCCCGGCCGCCGCCCGCCTTCTCCTCAGGCCCTCGGGCCTGCATCGGCGGCGGGCCGGCCTCATCGCCCGCCTTCTCCTCAGGCCCTCGGGCCTGCATCGGCGGCGGGCTACGAAAAGTCGAACTTTTCCAGCAGCGCCTTGCGCTGACGGTCGCCGAGCCCGCGCAGCCGGCGGGTCGGCGCGATCTCGAGCTCGTTCATGATTTCCTGCGCCTTGACCTTGCCGACCTTGGGCAACGCCTCCAACAGCGCAGACACCTTCATCTTGCCCAGAACTTCGTTGGTCTCGGCGTCCTTGAGCACCTGCTTGAGGTTGGTGCCGCCACGCTTCAGCCGGTCTTTGAGCTCAGCTCGCGCTCGACGTGCGGCGGCAGCCTTCTCCAACGCTGCCGCGCGCTGCTCGTCGGTCAACTGGGGAAGGGCCACGATTCCTCCGTCTCGTCGATCTGTGTGTGCGTCGGCCGGGTACTTCAGCCAGCGGGAATGACCGTACCCACGCCGTCTGACAAAATCTAACCCGCCCCCCTGCTCGAGACCGCGAAGGCCCAGCGTATACGGCTGCGCCACGTTTCACGCAGGGTCGCCGAAAGCGCCGGCACGACCCGCGGCCCAGCCGCCCGGCACGGCCTGAAATCGCGGCGATCACCCTGTCTAGCAGGGATTTTCGGGTTGCGCGCAGGCGCGACAGCTGCTGGGCGACGCTGCGGCCGGCGGGCTCGGCGAGCCCCGGTCACGCCAGATATTTCGTGTCGCGGCGTGTCGCGCGTGTCGGCCGGACCGCCGCGCACCGCGTCATCAGCGCATTCCGACCATCAAGCCGACAACGACATCGCGTAGCAGGCCGTCGCACGTTCGCGGCACAGGCCTACCCGGCCGGGACAGTACGATCATTTCCGTGCCGGCGACAATGCGCATCCGCGAGGCGGCTGAGCTGCTGGGGGTCAGCGACGACACCGTCCGGCGATGGATCGACCAGGGCACCCTGGCGGTCAGTCACGACCAGTCCGGCCGGAAGGTGATCGCCGGTGAGGTGCTGGCGGAATTCGCGCGCAGCAACGCGCCGCTGCTGCCGCCCAACCCGCTCGGTGTCGCCAGCTCGGCACGCAACCGATTCGTCGGCCTGGTCACCAAGGTCGAGATCGACAAGATCATGGCCCGGGTCGAGATGCAGTGCGGGCCCTTCACCGTGGTGTCGTTGATGAGCTCCGAGGCCGCACACGAGCTGCGCCTGGAGCCCGGCAGCGTCGCGGTGGCCGTCGTCAAGGCCACCACCGTCGTCGTCGAAACACCCGGCCGATCGGCGTGAGCGTGACGGCCGGCTACCCGCCGAGGTAAGCCACTGCGTCGCGGATGCGCTCGCCCGCCGCCCGCAGGGCCGTGACCGTGGGGCCGTGCCGCAGTACCTCCCGCGCCACCGCCGGCAGCAGCTGGCCGGGCGCCGCACCGCCCAGACCGCCCAGCGCCTCGGGCGCTCCGCCCTGCGCACCGACACCGGGCACCAGCACCGGCCCCCCGAGCTCGCCGAGGTCGGGCACGGCGGCGGGTTCGCCGGCCAGCGTCGCACCGACCACCACGCCGACCGAGCCGGGCTCGGGGCGCGCCGCCCGGTTGCGCGCGGCCGCCTCGTCCACGATCAGCTGGCTCACCGTCCGGCCGCCGGCGTCGGCTCGCTGCACCGCGATGCCGTCGGGATTGGACGTCGCCGCCAGCACGAACACCCCGCGCCCGCGCGCTGCGGCGGTGTCCAGCAGCGGCCGCAGCGAGCCGAATCCCAGGTAGGGCGAGGCCGTCACCGCGTCGGCGGCCAGCGGCGAGTCACCGAGCCACGCCTCGGCATAGGCGGCCGTCGTCGACCCGATGTCGCCGCGCTTGGCGTCGGCCAGCACCAGCACCTCGAGCTCACGCAACGCGGCAATGGTGCGTTCCAGCACCGCGTAGCCGGCGGCGCCGTACGCCTCGAAGAACGCCACCTGAGGTTTGACGACGGCGAAACCGGCGTACGCCTCGACGCACCTGTCGCAGAACGCCGCCACGCCGTCCGGTCCGACCGGCAGGTCCCACGCCCGCAGCAACTCCGGATGCGGGTCGATGCCCAGGCACAGCGGCCCCCGCCGCGTCATCGCGTCGGCGAGCCGGGCGCCGAACCCCGGCATGGCTAGCGGCCGCCGTTGCCGAGCAAGCTGTGCAACTCCTGCAACGAGCGCACCCCGACGTCGCCGCGGATGCCGGCTTCGATGCCCTGCACCGCAGCAGAGGCACCCTGCACTGTGGTCACGCAGGGAATGTTCATCGCGACTGCGGCCGAACGGATCTCGTAGCCGTCGATGCGCGGGCCGGAGTTGCCGTAGGGAGTGTTGATCACCATGTCGACCTCACCGGCCCTGATCGCCTCGACGGCGGACACCGCGGGGCGGTCGGGCTGCGGTGCCTCGAAATGCTTGCGGACAACCTCGCACGGAATCCCGTTGCGGCGCAGCATTTCCGCGGTTCCTTCGGTGGCCAACACCCGGAATCCCAAGTCGGCCAGACGCTTGACTGGGAACACCATCGAGCGTTTGTCACGGTTGGCCACCGATACGAACACGGTACCTTCGACAGGCAGCGACCCGTAGGCGGCGGTCTGGCTCTTGGCGAACGCGCTGCCGAAGTCGCGATCGATGCCCATCACCTCGCCGGTGGATTTCATCTCCGGGCCCAGCAGTGAGTCGATGCCCGCTCCCTCGACGGTGCGGAACCGGTGAAACGGCAGAACCGCTTCTTTCACCGCGATCGGCGCATTCGGCGCCACACTGGCGCCGTCGCCGCACGCCGCCAGCAGACCTTCGGCACGGAGCCCGGCGATCGTGGCGCCCAGCATGATCCGGGCGCACGCCTTGGCCAGCGGAATCGCGGTGGCCTTGGACACGAACGGCACCGTGCGACTGGCCCGCGGATTGGCCTCCAGCACGTAGAGCACATCGTCCTTCAGGGCGAACTGCACGTTGAGCAGCCCCACCACGCCGATGCCGTGCGCGATGGCCCCGGTTGCCTGGCACACTTTTTCAATGTCTGTGCGGCCCAACGTCACTGGCGGCAGTGCGCACGCGGAGTCCCCGGAGTGGATACCGGCCTCCTCGATGTGCTCCATGATCCCGCCGATGTACACCTCGCTGCCGTCGCAGAGAGCGTCGACGTCGATCTCGATGGCGTCTTCGAGGAAGCGGTCCACCAGGACCGGGTGTTCGGGCGAGAGCTCGGTGGCCCGGGTGATGTAGGCCTGCAGGGTTTCGTCGTCGTAGACGATCTCCATGCCGCGCCCGCCCAGCACGTAGGACGGCCGGACCAGCACCGGGTAACCGATCTCGGCGGCGATGCGGCGGGCCTGGGCGAAATTCGTCGCGGTCCCCCAGCGCGGCGCGGGCAGCCCGGCGGCGGCGAGCACGTCCCCGAACGCGCCGCGGTCCTCGGCGAGATCGATGGCGTGCGGCGGGGTCCCAACGATGGGCACGCCGGCGTCGGCGAGCCGCTGGGCGAGCCCGAGCGGCGTCTGCCCGCCGAGTTGGACGATGACACCGGCCACACCCGCTCCACCGCGTGCCGATTGCTGCTCGGCGTGAAAGACCTCCAGGACGTCCTCGAAGGTCAGCGGTTCGAAGTACAGCCGGTCGGCGGTGTCGTAGTCAGTGGACACCGTTTCGGGGTTGCAGTTGACCATCACGGTCTCAAAACCGGCCCGGCTCAGCGTGGTGGCGGCATGCACACAGCTGTAGTCGAATTCGATGCCCTGGCCGATGCGGTTGGGCCCGGACCCCAGGATCAGCACCTTGGGTTTCTCGGTCTGCGGCGCCACCTCGGTCTCGGCGGCCGGGTCGAGCTCGTAGCTGCTGTAGTGATACGGCGTCTTGGCCTCGAACTCCGCCGCGCAGGTGTCGACGGTCTTGTAGACGGGGTGGATGCCCAGCCGCTGCCGCAGCGAGCGCACGCCGTCTTCACCGGCCAATTCCGGTCGCAGCGCGGCGATCTGGCGGTCCGACAGGCCACTGTGCTTGGCGCGGCGCAGCAGATTCTCGTCCAGCACCGCCGCGTTCGTCAGCTCGGCCCGCAACGCGACCAGCCCGTCGATCTGGGCCACGAACCACGGGTCGACGCCCGAGGCCTGCGCGACCTCGTCCACCGGGGCGCCCAGCCGCAGTGCGCATTCGATGTCGTAGAGCCGGCCTTCGGTGGGCGTGCGCAGCCGGGTCAGCACCGCTGCCACGTCGCCCTCGGGGTCGGGTGTGGTCCAGAATCCGGCGCGGCTGGTCTCCAGCGACCGCATCACCTTGCCGAGCGCCTCGACGAAGTTGCGGCCCAACGACATCGCCTCGCCCACCGACTTCATGGTGGTGGTCAGCGTCGGGTCGGCGCCCGGGAACTTCTCGAACGCAAAACGCGGCGCCTTCACCACGACGTAGTCCAGGGTGGGTTCGAAGCAGGCCGGGGTCTGCCTGGTGATGTCGTTGAGGACCTCGTCGAGGGTGTAGCCGATGGCGAGCTTGGCGGCGATCTTGGCGATCGGGAAGCCGGTGGCCTTGGAAGCCAACGCGCTTGACCGCGACACCCGCGGGTTCATCTCGACGACGATCAGCCGACCGTCGGCCGGGTTGACCGCGAACTGGATGTTGCAGCCGCCGGTGTCGACGCCGACCTCGCGCAGGATCGCGATGGCGAGGTCGCGCATCCGCTGGTATTCCCGGTCGGTCAGCGTCATGGCCGGCGCGACGGTGACGGAGTCGCCGGTGTGCACCCCCATCGGGTCGACGTTCTCGATCGAGCAGACCACGACGACGTTGTCGTGGCCGTCGCGCATCAGCTCGAGCTCGAATTCCTTCCAGCCGTAAATCGATTCCTCGATGAGCACGTTGGCGCTCGGCGAGGCGGCCAGCCCCGCTCCCGCCATCCGCTCGACCTGTTCGGCGTCACGCGCCATCCCCGAGCCCAGACCCCCCATAGTGAAACTGGGCCTCACCACAACCGGCAAGCCGAGTTCGGCAACCGTCTCGCGGACTTCGGCAAGAGTGAAACAGACACGGCTGCGGGCGGATTCGCCGCCGACCTTGGCGACGATGTCTTTGAACCGCTGCCGGTCCTCGCCGCGCTGGATGGCGTCGAAGTCGGCACCGATCAGCTCGACGCCGTAGCGTTGCAGCGCTCCGCTCTCGAAGAGCGCGACCGCGGTGTTGAGCGCGGTCTGTCCGCCCAGCGTGGCCAGCAACGCGTCGATCTTGTTGCCGCGCTCGGCCTGCTGGGCGATCACCCGTTCGACGAACTCACGCGTGATCGGCTCGACATAGGTGTGGTCGGCGTACTCGGGGTCGGTCATGATCGTCGCCGGGTTGGAGTTGACCAGGCTGACCTGCAGCCCCTCGGCTTTCAGCACGCGGCATGCCTGAGTGCCCGAGTAGTCGAATTCGCAGGCCTGCCCGATGACGATCGGTCCGGAGCCGATCACCAGCACGTGGTTGAGGTCAGTGCGTCGCGGCATCTAGCGCTCCTGTCCTGCCCGGCCGTGACCGTGCACGGTTGTACGCGGTTTGCGGCGTGTCGCCACACCGACACGCACACTCCCGCTCGCGCGAAGGTGGCTCACCGCTTCCCCGCCATCAGGTCGACGAACTGGTCGAACAGGTACTCCGCGTCGTGCGGTCCGGCCGCGGCCTCCGGATGGTATTGCACCGAAAACGCTTTTCCACGAGCAAGTTTGACTCCTTCCACCACCCCGTCGTTGGCGCAGGTGTGGCTGACGACCGCGACGCCGAACGGCGTGTCGAAGGACTGACCCGCCTCCCCCTCCAGCGCGAAGCCGTGGTTCTGCGCGGTCACCGCAACCCGTCCGGTGGCGTGGTCGATCACCGGGATATTGATGCCGCGATGGCCGAACACCATCTTGTAGGTCGACAAGCCCAGCGCCCGGCCCAAAATCTGGTTGCCGAAGCAGATGCCGAACAACGGGATTCCCGCGTCCAGCACCGCACGCGTCACCGCGACGACGTGATCGGCGGTGGCCGGGTCGCCGGGGCCGTTGGACAGAAACACCCCGTCCGGAGTCAACTCGGCGATCTGCTCGAAGGTCACCGACGACGTCAGCACGTGGCTGCGGACACCGCGGCGGGCGAAATTACGCGGGGTGTTGGTTTTGATCCCGAGATCGATCGCCGCCACGGTAAACCGAGGCGGGCCTTCGGGTTCGACGACGTACGGCGCGGTGGTGCTGACCTGGCCGGCCAAGTCGGCGCCCAGCATCGACGGCTGGCCGCGCACCCGGCGCAGCAGCTCCTCGGGCTCGGCCAGCGACGCACCGGAAAACACCCCGGCCTTCATCGAGCCGCGGCTGCGCAGGTGCCGCACCACCGCGCGGGTGTCGATACCGGCCACTCCGACGACATGCTGTCGGACGAGTTCTTCCTCCAGGGTGCCGGTGGCCCGCCAGTTCGAGACGTGTGGCGACGGATCGCGCACCGCATAGCCGGCGACCCAGATCCGCTCGCCGCGGCTTTCGGCATCCTCGTCGTTCCAGCCCGTGTTCCCGATCTGCGGGGCGGTGGCCACCACGATCTGGCGGTGGTAGCTGGGGTCGGTGAGGGTTTCCTGGTAGCCGGACATCCCGGTGGAAAACACTGCCTCGCCCAGTGTCTGGCCGACCGCACCGAACGGCGTTCCGGTGAAGATGCGGCCGTCTTCGAGCACCAGCATCGCTGACGTCATCGGCGCGGCTCCTGTCCCGCAGGCGCGACGGGCCCCGCCTCATCGCGTCGCTGCGCGGTGTCGCCGGTGCGGCTCACGGGGCCTCCCGCAGCCAGCGGTCGTAGTCGCCGCGGTCCTCGCCGCGGAAACCGGTGTCGATCTCGGTGCCCGAGGGCAGACGCCAGCGGATCGCCAGGATGCCGTCGCGGGTGGTGACCTTTCCCACCATGCCGCGTTCGGTGCGGATCGCGGTAATCGACTCCTGCGGAATCCAGATCGGGCGGGCCCCGCTGCGCTGCACCATGATTCCCTCCGGATACCGGGTCAGCACCGCCTTGCTGCGATACCCCAGGTCGCCCACGGCGACCCGGTCGTGCCAATCGGGGACCAGCGTGCACCCCACGTAAAGGCCCCTGGTGGGCGCCACGGTCACCGGACCGACGCTGTCGGGCACCGGGGGCAGGGTGCCGATCAGCTCGGCCTGCCGCAGCGCGCGGCGCCGCCAGCCGCGCAGCATCAGGTGGATCACCACCGCGATCACCACCACCAGCACCGCGGCGAAGATCACCGACGCGATCAATGTCTGCGAATTCATACGCGGCACGCCTTCGCTGCTCGCCGGGCGGTCATGCCGGAGATTTCCCGTCCCGGGCGGTGATCGTGCCGCGCAGCAGCGTCGCGGTCACCACAGCGGGCAGCGTCATCGACTCGTAGGGGGTGTTGGCCGAGCGGCTGGCCAGCTCCGCCCCGGCCACGGTCCAGGTGGCGTCCGGGTCGACCACGGTCAGGTTGGCCGGCTCGCCGACCTGCAACGGCCGTCCATGGTCGAACAGCCCGACGATGCGCGCCGGGTTTTCGCTCATCACCCGCGCCACGTCACGCCAGGTCAGCAGACCCGGCTGCACCATCGCCGCCGCGACCACCGACAGCGCAGTCTGCAGCCCGAGCATGCCCGGGCGCGCCGCGGCAAACTCACAAACCTTCTCGTGCTCGGCGTGCGGGGCGTGGTCGGTGGCCACGCAATCGATCACCCCGTCCGCCAACGCCTGCCGCAGCGCGGCTGCGTCGGCGGCCTCCCGCAGCGGCGGGTTGACCCGGTTCACCCCGTCGTAGCTGACCAGCCGCGAATCGTCGAGCATCAGGTGATGCGGAGTCACCTCGGCGGTGATCGAAATCCCCTGAGCCTTAGCCCATTTCAGAATATCGACGGTGCCGGCGGTGGAGGCGTGGCAGACGTGCACGCGAGCGCCGGCGTCGCGGGCCAGCAGCGCGTCGCGGGCGACGATCGACTCCTCGGCGGCCCGCGGCCAGCCGGACAGACCCAGCCTGGCGGCCGTCGGACCCTCGTGGGCGACGGCGCCGGCGGTCAGTCGCGGCTCCTCGGCGTGCTGGGCGATCAGCACACCCAGGCCGGTGGCGTACTCGAGGGCTCGGCGCATCACCAGCGGGTCGGCCACGCAGTTGCCGTCGTCGGAGAACATTCGCACCTGGGCGGCGCCGTCGGCCATCATGCCCATCTCGGTGAGCTCGGTCCCCGCCAGCCCGACGGTGACCGCTCCGACCGGGTGCACGTCGACCAGGCCGACCTGCCGGCCGCGGTGCCAGACGTGGTCGGTGACCACCGGGCTGTCGGCGACGGGTTTGGTGTTGGGCATCGCGAAGACCGCAGTGTATCCCCCCAGAGCCGCTGCGGCCGAACCGGTTTCGATGTCTTCTGCGTATTCGCGGCCGGGTTCTCGCAGATGGGTGTGCAGGTCGACCAGGCCGGGCAGCAGCACCTGTCCGGTCGCGTCGATCACCTCCGCATCGTCTGGAATAGAAAGCCCCGCACCGATTTCGGTAATCTGACCCCCGAAGCCGGGGCTGTCGGCCAGCACGTCGACCGGGTCGCCTTCGCCGTAGATGCGCACACCGCGGATCAGCACGCTCACGCCACAACCTCTTTTTCGGCCGATTCCGCGCCAACCAGCAGATGGAACAGCACCGCCATCCGCACGTGGACCCCGTTGGAAACCTGCTGCAGCACAGCTGATTGCGACGAGTCCGCCACCGACGACGCGATCTCCATGCCGCGCAACATCGGGCCCGGATGCAGCACCACCGCGTGGCCGGGCAGCATCGCCTGACGCCGGTCGGACAGCCCGTAGCGCACCGAGTACTCCCGCGCGGACGGGAAGAAGCCGCCGGTCATCCGCTCGGCCTGCACCCGCAGCATCAGCACCGCGTCGGCGGCGGGCAGTTCGGCGTCGAAGTCGTAGGACACCGTCACCGGCCAGCCGGCCACCCCGACCGGCAGCAGGGTGGGCGGCGCCACCAGCACCACCTCCGCACCCAGGGTGGCCAGCAACATGACGTTCGAGCGAGCGACCCGGCTGTGCAGGATGTCGCCGACGATGACGACACGGCGGCCCTCGATGCCGCCGAGCCGTTGCCGGATGGTCAGCGCGTCCAGCAGCGCCTGGGTGGGGTGCTCGTGAGTGCCGTCCCCGGCGTTGACCACCGACGGACCAGCGCCGTCGGCGCAGGTCCAGTCGGCGAGCCGGCGCGCGGCACCCGACGCCGGGTGCCGGATGACCAGGGCGTCGGCGCCGGCCGCGCGCAGCGTCAGCGCGGTGTCGCGCAGCGACTCCCCTTTGGCCACCGACGATCCCGTCGAGCTGACGTTGACGACGTCGGCGCTCATCCACTTCCCGGCCACCTCGAACGACACCCGGGTGCGGGTGGAGTTCTCGTAGAACATGGTGATCACGGTGCGGCCGCGCAGCGTGGGCAGCTTGCGGACGTCGCGGCCCACCAACGCCTCGGCGAACCGGTCGGCGTCGTCGAGGATAGCGGTGGCGTCGGCGCGGGACAGGTCACCGGCGGCCAGCAGGTGGCGCGGGGTCATCGCGAGATCACCACCTGATCGCGGCCGTCGTGCTCGCGCAGCAACACGTGCACGGTTTCGCTGCGCGACGTCGGCACGTTCTTGCCCACGTAGTCGGCGCGCACCGGCAACTCGCGGTGGCCGCGGTCCACCAGCACCGCCAGCTGCACGACCCGCGGCCGGCCCACGTCGCGCAACGCATCCAACGCCGAGCGCACCGACCGCCCCGAGTACAGCACGTCGTCGACGAGGATCACCCATGCCTCGTCGATGCCGCCGGCCGGGATCGACGTGGCCTCCAGCGGTCGGGGTGGCTGCATCATCAGGTCGTCACGGTAGAGCGTGATGTCCAAAGCACCGCACGCGACGTTGGAAGGCCGGCCACCGGTGAATTCGGCGATGTTGGCGGCCAGCCGCTCGGCCAGCGTCACGCCGCGGGTGGGGATTCCCAGCAGCACCACCCGGGGTGCGGGCCGGCTGGTGTCGTCCAGGGCGGTCTTCTCGATGATCTGGTGGGCGATGCGAGAAATGGTGCGGCTCACGTCGGCCGCCGACATCAATTCGCGGGAATCTGCGCCTGCGCCGGTGTTCCCTGCAACACCCATCCGGGACCCTGACCTCCTTCTCCGCCTCACCGGACGGATCGTTAAAGGATGTCGACTGTCCGGGAGCGTAGCACCCGCCCGGAGATGGTGTGGGACGCGGGGCTGCCCGTTGCGCAGCCGGGTCATCGAGCGGAACCAGCGGTCTTGCTCGTCGGTTCGTCGGGGTGCCGTGCACCGGGGTCAGGTCACCGAACGTGAAGCCGTTGCGAGAAATTCGTCCGATTCTCGCAAC
>NZ_JAVKSH010000087.1:0-16381 GCF_039583805.1 Mycobacterium sp.
CAAGCCCCCCACGCGCTCACCATGCGTGAGGCACCAGCCATCTACTTCGCGCTCACTTTTACGTGAGGCACCTCGGTTTGACTAGTCACACCGGCGCCAGCGCGGCCAGCAGCACCGCGGTCACCGTCGTCGTCAGCTCGATCGCCGCACCCAGCACGTCGCCGGTGATGCCGCCGAACCGGCGCACGCAGTGCGCCACCAGCACGGCCGCGCAGCACAGCCCTACCAGCGCCGCCGCCGGCCCCTGCCACAGCCCCGGACCCGCCGCCACCGACGCGGCGAGCAGCGCCACGACCCAGCCGGCCACCGTCGTCGCCGGCTGGGTGCCGGCGACGGCGGTGGCCAGTATGCTGCCCTGCCCCGCGGGCACCGATCGACGGCAGGCCAGTACCGCCGCGACCCGCCCCCCGGTCACCGCGACGACGATCCCGGCCGGGCTCAGCATCGAAAACGCCAGTCCCTGCAGCGCAATGACCACGACGACGGCCGCCACCCCGAACGGCCCGGTCGACCCGTCGCGCATCACCTGCAATGCGCGAGCCGGCGGGCCAAAGCAGCCGAGCCCGTCGGCGGTGTCGGCGACGCCGTCGATGTGCAGGCCGCGGGTAGCCACCAGCAGGGCGGCCACCGCGAGCGGGCCGTCCAGCGGGTTGCCCGGGCCGAACGCCAGCCCGGCGGCCCACACCACGGCCGCGGCCAATCCGCCCAGCGCGGCGCCGACCACCGGCAGCGCGGCCATGGCGGCGCCGTCCAGCGCGCGGGAACTGCGTACAGGAAACACTGTTGCGAAAGCGAAAGCCGTTGCCAGCGAACGTATCACGGGGCAATCCGGTTGGACACACCGGCATCGTTGAAGCTGGCCATCGACGACAGCGCGGCCACCGCGGCCCGCAGCACCGGCAGCGCCAGGACGGCGCCGGTGCCCTCGCCCAGCCGCATCCGCAGCTCCAGGATCGGCTCTAAACCCAGTGCGGTGAGGGCTATTTGATGTGCGGGTTCGGTGCAGAGGTGACCCGCCTGCCACCACCGCCGCGCGCCGGGCGCCAACCGCTCGGCGACCAGCGCCGCGGCGGTCACCGCCAAGCCGTCCAGCACCAGGGGGGTGCGCCGAACCGCGGCCTGTGCGCAGAACCCGGCCATCGCCGCCACATCGGCTCCGCCGCAACAGCGCAGCAAACCGACCGGATCCGAGGACACCGGCCGGGCACGAAACAGCGCGTCGCGCACCGCCGCCGTCTTGCGCATCCAGCCGGCATCGTCGATGCCGCTCCCGCAGCCGACTATCGCCACCGGTTCGACATCCGCCAGTGCGGCCACTAAAACCGTTGCTGGGGTGGTATTTCCGATACCCATGTCACCGGCGATCAGCAGGTCTGCGCCCGCGTCGACCTCTTCGTCGGCGACGTGGCGGCCCGCCTCGATCGCGTCGGCGGTCTGCTGGTCGGTCAGTGCGTCCTGCACGCTGATGTCCCCGCTGCCCCGGCGCACCTTGTGGGCGCCGATCCGCCCGGACAGCGCGTCGGCGTCGACGGCCACATCCACCACCCGCACTGTCGCGCCGGCGATGTCGGCGAGCGCGTTGATCGCCGCGCCGCCGGCGTCGATGGTGGCGACCATCTGCGCGGTCACCTCCGGCGGGTAGGCCGACACGCCGCGCCGGGTCACGCCGTGGTCGCCGGCGAACACCACAACCCGGGCTCGTTCGAATTGCATTGGCGGACAGCGGCGTTGGCACTCCGACACCCACACGGCAAGATCTTCGAGGCGGCCCAGCGCGCCGGACGGCTTGGCCAGCGTGTCCAGGCGGGCGCGGGCGGCCGCGGCGGCATCGACGTCGGGGATCGGCACCCGGGTGAACATCAGCCGGCCTTGATCGGCAGCGGGTGGCCGGCCACCACCAGCACCACGCGGTCGCACACGGCTGCCAGCCGCTGGTTGAGCGTGCCCAGTTCGTCGGCGAACCGGCGTCCGGACTCGGTGGCCGGCACCACCGTCAGGCCGGCCTCCGGGCTGACCAGCACCAGCGGCGAGCCGAACGACGCCACCGCGGCCACCAGGTCGTCGACGTCGGCCGACACCGACCCGGCCGCCCAGCCGCGGTGGTCCAAGGCGGCGGTCAACCAGCCGCCCAGGTCGTCGACGAGGGTCGTCACGTCCGAAGACTGCCGCAATTGAGTTGCGATGTCGGCGGTTTCCACCGTCGACCAGTGCCCGGGCCGGCGGGCGCGGTGCTCGGCGACGCGTTGCGACCAGTGCCCGTCGGTGTCGGGGGCCGGGCCGGTCGCCAGGTAGCGCACTGTCTCACCGGGTGCCAGCGACTCGGCGACGGCTGTCTCGGCCCACTTCGACTTGCCGGACCTGATCCCGCCGAGCACCAGGGTTCGCACGGCCGGTCACTCCGTGTCAGAGCACATGGCTGCCGCGTTCGACCTGCGGCCGGGGTGCCCGCATGCGGCGCATTTGGGACGCTCGACCAGCGGCGTAAAGTCCTATTTTCCAACGGCTCTCGGTGTTCTGGGGGAACCGTTCGTCGGCGATCCGGGCGACTTTGCGGCCCAGGATGACCCCGTCGATGACCATCAGGACCATCAGCAGCATCATCGCCGGCGACATGTACAGCTGCAACTGCGGCACCGCGAACATCACGAACAGCAGGGTGAGTGCCGCGGGCATGAACAGCCCCAGCAGGTTGCGGCGCGAATCCACCACGTCGCGCACCAGCCGGCGCACCGGGCCCCGGTCGCGCGGCAGCAGGTACGCCTCGTCGCCGGCCATCATGCGGTCCCGGCGTTCGGCCATCTGGGCGCGACGCGCGGCACCGGCGGCCCGGCGTTCGGCCCGGCTGAGCTTGGGCCGCGCCATCGCTTTGCGGCGCGCGCGGGCCTCGCCCGCGGTCATGGGCGCCGGAGCGACCGGGCCCCGGCGTCTGTCGCTGCGCCGGGGAGTCGGTCGCCCCTTGGGCGCGGTCCTCTGCGACTCGCGAGAATCCCCGGGAGCCGACGGCGCTGGTGCGCCGGTGAGGCCCGCCGACAGCTCCGGGGCGGCAGCACCGCGGTCGCTTCTCTTCCGGCCCGGTAGCTTCACGCTGGCCAGGTTACTTCGCTTCCGGTGCGGGGCGCAGGCACCCGGTCCTAGGCTTGCGCCATGAGCGGCTCGGCAGCCGGTGTCGGCGCACCCGGCAACGCGCCGACGCCGGCCCTGCGAGTTCTGATCGCTCCGGACTGTTACGGCGATAGCCTGACCGCTGTGCAGGCCGCGGCGGCCATCGCGGCCGGCTGGAACCGGTCGCGTCCGCGCGACCAGTTCACCATCGCCCCGCAGTCCGACGGCGGACCCGGGTTCGTCGAGGTGTTGGCCGACCGGCTGGGCCAGCTGCGGCGGTCGCGGGTCGGCGGCCCGCTGGACGAGGAGGTCGAGGCAACATGGGTGCTGCACGCCGAGTCGGCGACCGCATACCTGGAAAGCGCGCAGACGTGCGGACTGGCGCTGCTGGGCGGCCCGCCCACCCCGCACACCGCGCTGGCGGCGCACAGCAGGGGAGTCGGACAGCTGATCGCCGCGGCCCAGCACGCCGGGGCGGTGCGGATCGTGGTCGGGTTGGGCGGTTCGGCCAGCACCGACGGCGGCCGCGGGCTGGTCGACGAACTCGGTGGCTTACAGGAGGGCCGGCGGCGGCTGGCGGAAACGGAGCTGATCGCCGCCTGCGACGTCGAGTACCCGCTGCTGGGGCCGTGGGGTGCGGCCCGGATATTCGGGCCGCAGAAGGGTGCGGATCCGGCGACCGTGGCCGCGCTGGAGCGCAACCTCGCGGGCTGGGCCGTCGAACTGGACGCCGCCGCCGGGCGGCCGGTGAGCGCCGAACCGGGCGCCGGGGCCGCCGGCGGGATCGGGGCCGCGCTGCTCGCGCTCGGCGGCCGGTGCGAATCGGGTGCGGCGATCATCGCCGAGCACACCGGCCTGGCCGGCGACATCGCGGCTGCCGACCTCGTCGTCACCGGCGAGGGCTGCTTTGACGACCAGTCCCTGCACGGGAAGGTGGTCGGTGCGCTGGCGGTCGCGGCGCGGTCGTGTCAGGTCCCGGTGCTGGTACTGGCCGGGCAGGTGGATCTCGACACGTCATCGCTGCGGTCGGCCGGCATTCTGGCGGCGTACGCCGTCGCCGACTTCGCCGGCTCGGTCCGGCTGGCCCTGGTCGACTCGGTAAACCAGCTGATGGGCCTGGCCACCGCGGCAGCGGCGCAGATCGGGAATGACGGCACGACGGGGTAGTCTTGGTCCTGCGAGCCGTCGATGCATGCTGGCTGATGTGGGCACGCAGGGAGCACAAGGGAGAAGCAATGACTGTTCAGGATGAGTCAGCTACCACGACGCACGGCGTGATCTTGACCGACACCGCCGCTGCCAAGGCGAAATCGCTGCTCGACCAAGAGGGACGCGACGACCTGGCGCTGCGTATCGCGGTCCAGCCCGGCGGGTGCGCAGGCCTGCGCTACAACCTGTTCTTCGACGACCGCACCCTCGACGGTGACCTGACGGCAGAGTTCGGCGGTGTGACGTTGACCGTCGACCGGATGAGCGCGCCGTATGTGCAGGGTGCGTCCATCGACTTCGTCGACACCATCGAGAAGCAGGGCTTCACCATCGACAACCCGAACGCCGGCGGCTCCTGCGCCTGCGGCGACTCCTTCAACTGACGGTTCAGTTCAACTGACGGTTCAGTCCAATTAACAGGGCAAGCTAGTAGGCGCCGGCAGTGCGTAGCACGTACGAGCAGACCAGCACCTGGTTGCGCTGAAACAGCAGCTGGGCGAGACCCTGCACCTGGTCGCGGGCGGGGCCGCCGGCGGCGGGTGTCACCCGCATGCTGAACAACACCTGGGCCTGGTAGGTCGACCAGTAGACGATCTTGTCGACGGAGGTCACGGTTGCCTCGGAAAACTGTTTACGGAAGGCGTCGCTGCTGAGCCTGGCAACCGCCTGGTCGGCGCGCCGGTCTCGCACCGCGTCGTAGATCCCGCACAGAGCGTTGCGGGCGATGGCCTCCCTGTCACCGCGCTCCAGCGCGTCCAGATAGCCCTGAATCGCGGCCCTGGCCGTGGCTGCGGTGAACGTGCCGGCGGAGCCGGGCCCGTTGCGATGCACCCCGTAGCCGATCGCGGCGGTCATCGCGACGACGATTGCGCCGGCTGCCAGCACCACCAGCACCAGCCGCCGCCGGGGACGGGTCGAGTACGGCACCGGCGGCGGCAGCGGCCCGGGGTAGTACCCCGGCCCGGGCGTTGCTCCGGCGGGCGGTCCCGAGGCAGCCGGCTGAGCGGGCAGCGGCTGGCTGGGATGAGGATCGGTGAACGGCGGCCCGCCGGCGCCGACACCGTGGTTCGGCGACGACGGAGCGGGCATTCGTGGTTCTCCTGCGGACTGCGGCGATTCTGTTGGCAGGCTAGCGTACGTCCGGGTGACCGAGGCGCAGCGAAGGGCGCCGGCGTGCGTAAGCTTGGCTAAACAATCTTAGGAATGAAGGGCGGTTTTGTCGTGACGATTGCGGTGACCGGTTCCATCGCCACCGACCATCTGATGCGGTTCCCGGGCCGGTTTTCCGAGCAGCTGCTCGCCGATCACCTGCACAAGGTTTCGCTGAGTTTCCTCGTCGACGACCTGGTGATCCACCGCGGCGGGGTGGCCGGAAACATCGCGTACGCGATCGGGGTGCTCGGCGGCGACGTGGCCCTGGTGGGTGCGGCCGGCGACGACTTCGGTGACTACCGGCAGTGGCTGCAGACGCACGGCGTCAACTGCGACAACGTGCTGATCTCCAGCACCGCGCACACCGCGCGGTTCGTCTGCACCACCGATCTGGAGATGGCGCAAATCGCGTCGTTCTACCCGGGGGCGATGTCACAGGCCCGGGACATCTCGCTGGCCGCGGTGGTCGAGCGCATCGGCACGCCGGAGCTGGTGATCGTCGGGGCCAACGACCCGGAAGCGATGTTCCTGCACACCGAGGAGTGCCGCAAGCTCGGCCTGGCCTTCGCGGCCGACCCCTCCCAGCAGCTGGCCCGGCTGACCGGCGAGGAGATCCGCAAGCTCATCGACGGCGCCGCGTACCTGTTCACCAACGACTACGAGTGGGACCTGCTGCTGTCCAAGACCGGCTGGACCGAGGACGACGTGCTGGCGCAGGTCGGGCTTCGGGTGACCACGCTGGGACCCAAGGGGGTGGACCTCGTCGACCCGGACGGCACCACCGTGCACGTCGATGTGGTGCCCGAGACCAGCCAGGTCGACCCGACCGGCGTGGGAGACGCGTTTCGGGCCGGGTTCTTGACCGGGCGCAGCGCGGGCCTGAGCCTGGAACGCGCGGCGCAGCTCGGGTCGCTGGTCGCGGTACTGGTGCTGGAGTCGACAGGCACCCAGGAATGGGACTGGGACCGCGAAACCGCAGTGCGCCGGCTGGCCGGCGCCTACGGCGACGCCGCGGCCGCCGAGATCGCCGGCGCGCTGGCCTGATTCACAACTGCACCGGGTAGTGCGGCTCGCCGATCCGCGGCGCCACGGAATGCTCGACGAAGATCGCGTGCCACAGCATGAAGATCAGCACGGTCCATAGTCTCCGGCTGTGATCGCTTGTGCCACAACGATGTTCGTCGAGCATCCGGCGCACGGCGGCGACGTCGACGAACTCGTCGGCCTGCGACGAGCCCACCGTCGCATAGGCCCACTCGGCCAGCTCGCCAGAGCGCAGCCAGTGCCGGATGGGAACCGGAAAGCCCAGCTTGGGCCGGTTCAGCACATGCGCCGGAACGACGGGCTCCAGTGCGCGGCGTAGCGCGTACTTGGTGGTGGTCCGGGTGATCTTGGCGCCCACCGGCAACCGGGATGCCACCGCGAACACCTCCGGATCCAGAAACGGCACCCGCAGCTCCAGCGAGTTGGCCATCGTCATCTTGTCGGCCTTGACCAGGATGTCGCCGCGCAGCCAGGTGAACAGGTCGATGTGCTGCATCCGCGCCACCGGGTCCCAGCCGGCCGATTGCGCGTACAGCGGCGCCGTGACGTCGGTGTGGGTCCACTCCGGCCGGAAACCCGGCAGCAGAGCCCGCAGCTGCTCGTCGGAGAAGCTGCGCGCGTTGCCGTAGTAGCGCTGCTCGAGCGTCAGCGACCCCCGGTGCAGCAGGCTCTTGCCGCGCAGGCCGTCCGGCAGCGGCCGCGACACCGCGCCCATCGAACGCCGCAGCGGTCCGGGCAGGTGGTCGAACGGCCGCAGCGACAACGGCTCGCGGTAGATCGTGTATCCGCCGAACAGCTCGTCGGCACCCTCGCCGGAGAGCACCACCTTGACGTGCTTGCGCGCCTCACGGGCGACGAAGAACAGCGGCACCAGCGCCGGGTCGGCCACCGGATCGTCGAGGTACCAGACGATCTCGGGCAGTGCGGCGACGAACTCGTCGGGGGCCACCACCTTGGTGACGTGCCGCGCGCCGATCGCCTCCGCTGAGGCCACGGCGACGTCGATCTCGGAGAAGCCCGCCCGCTCGAAACCGGTGGTGAAGGTGATCAGCCGCGGGTTGTGCCGGATCGCCAGGGCGGCGATCGCGGTGGAGTCGATGCCGCCGGACAGGAACGCGCCGACGGTGACGTCGGCGCGCATGTGCTTGGCCACCGAGTCCTCCAGCACGGCGGTGATCTCGTCGTAGCGGGCTTGCTCGGTGTCGCGGGTGATGGGGGTGGCGGCGAACCGGGGCGCGAAATAGCGGGTGACGTCCGGCCCGGAACCCGGGCGGATGCGGGCGTAGCAGCCGGATTCCAGGCGCCGCACCCCGCGGTGCATCGTCTCGGGTTCGGGTACGTACTGCAACACCGTGTAATGCTGCACGGCCCGGTGGTCGATGCCGGTGTCGAACCCGATCAGCTCGGCCAGCTCCAGCAGGCATTTCTTCTCGCTGGCGACCGCCGTACCGCCGGGACCGGTGGCCACGAACAGCGGCTTGATACCGAAAGGGTCACGCGCGCAAAATAATTCACGGTTAACCGTGTCCCACAGCCCGAACGCGAACATACCGCGCAACCGGGTCAGCGCGTCGGCGCCCCAGTAGTGGTAGGCCGCGATGATGGCCTCGCCGTCGCCGTCGGTGGCGAAAGCGGCGCCGTGCGCGGAGGTGAGTTCGGCGCGCAATTCCAGGTAGTTGTAGATCTCGCCGTTGAACACCAGCACATAGCGGTCCGGGGTGTCCGGCGGCCCCCAGCGCAGTGGTTGGTGCGAGTGGGCGATGTCGATGATCGACAGCCGGTTGAAGCCGAATACGACGGTCCCGTCCGGGGCGGCCCAGGTGCCGGGCTCGTCCGGCCCGCGGTGGCGCATCAGGTGCGACGCCTCGGCGATGGCGCCGGCAGCGCCGGGACCGGGCGGATCGCGGTCGACGGCGCCCACGAAGGCCAGCAATCCGCACATCCGTGTGAGTATGCCGCAGGGCGGCAGCGCCACGGCTACGCCGCAGGGCGGCCGATATCCGCGGGCGCATGACATCGGGTGGTCTACGCTGCGTAGTATTCGACGTGTGGGCCGGCCAATGCGCGCACTCGGTCCAGCTGGTGGCAGAGGAGGCGCTGACGTGACACTCCGCGGGCTCGACCGTCCCCCCATCCGTTCGACCGCGTGTCGTCGGGTTCGGCTGCTCGCGCTGGCCGGCACGCTGGGCGTGCTGGCGCTCACCCTGAGCGGCTGCAGCTGGTCGGAAGCACTGGGCCTGGGCTGGCCGCGAGGCATCACCCCGGAGGCCGACGCCAACCGCCAGCTGTGGGTCGGCGCGGTGATCGCGTCGCTGACGGTCGGTGTGATCGTGTGGGGCCTCATATTCTGGACCGCGTCGTTCCATCGCAGGAAGGCCACCGACACCGAGCTGCCGCGCCAGTTCGGCTATAACATGCCGCTGGAACTGGTGCTCACCGTCACACCGTTCCTGATCGTCTCGGTGCTGTTCTACTTCACCGTGGTCGTGCAGGAGAAGGTGCTGCACCTGGCGTCCGACCCCGAGGTCGTCATCGACGTCACGGCGTTCCAGTGGAACTGGAAGTTCGGATACCAGAAGGTCGATTTCAAAGATGGCACGCTGACATACGACGGCGCCGACCCGGCGCGCAAAGCGGCCATGGTCTCCAAGCCGGAAGGCAAGGACAAGCACGGCGAGGAACTAATCGGCCCGAACCACGGGCTCAACAGGTCCGACCGCACCTACCTGAATTTCGACAAGGTCGAAACCCTGGGCACCACCGACGAAATTCCGGTCCTCGTGCTGCCCGAGGGCAAACGGATCGAGTTCGTGCTGGCCTCAGCCGACGTGGTGCACTCGTTCTGGGTGCCGGAATTCTTGTTCAAGCGCGACGTGATTCCCGACCCGCAGGCCAACAACTCGGTGAACCGGTTCCAGGTCGCTGAGATCACCAGGACCGGGGCGTTCGTGGGGCACTGCGCCGAGATGTGCGGCACCTACCACTCGATGATGAACTTCGAGGTCCGGGTGGTGGAGCCCAACGACTTCAAGGCTTACCTCCAGCAGCGCATCGCCGGCAGGACCAATGCCCAGGCCCTGCAGGCGATCAACCAGTCGCCGGTTGCGGTAACCACTCACCCGTTCGAATCCCGTCGCGGGCAGCAGGCGCCCCAGGCGAGCAAGTAGGCACCCATGCACATCGAAGCCAGGCTGTTCGAGTTCGTATCCACGTTCTTCGTCGTCATCGCGGTGCTCTACGGCCTGCTCACGGCGATGTTTGCCACCGGCGGTATCGAGTGGGCGGGCACCACCGCGCTGGCGTTGACCGGCGGTATGGCGCTCATCGTCGCGACGTTCTTCCGGTTTGTGGCCCGTCGGCTCGATACCCGCCCCGAGGACTACGAGGGTGCCGAAATCAGCGACGGAGCCGGGGAATTGGGCTTCTTCAGTCCGCACAGCTGGTGGCCGATCCTGGTCGCGCTGTCCGCGGCGGTGGCCGCCGTGGGTATCGGGCTGTGGCTGCCGTGGTTGATCGTCGCGGGCGTGGCGCTCATTATCGGTGCGGCCGCGGGCTTGGTCTTCGAGTACTACGTCGGCCCAGAGAAACACTGACCGGGGCCGGCTCGACCGTCGGCAAGGTCACAATCGGGGCATCAGTTGGTAGCTCACGAGGTCGCTGACAATGTGGCGTCCGCGCCGCTTGGGTAGGGTTGCTAGGCACAATGAGGGACGACGGAGCGCGCCTGGTCCGCTGCAGACGCGGAGGCAGCGTGCGCTGCCGATGGAGTCGAACAGGATAGGCGAGGATGAGCGGGCCGAATCCCCCGGGGCCGGGATCTGACGACCTGGGACCTGACGGTGACATCGGCACGGGCGACGTCGACCTCGGTGACGGCCCGATAGCGCAGGAGCCCGTCGGGTCGGACCGGGCCGGCGACGCCGGCTTCTCCGCGCAGGCCTACTCCGCGCCCGAGTCCGAGCACGTCTCCAGCGGCCCGTATGTGCCTGCCGACCTCGACCTGTACGACTACGACAGCTACGACACGCCCGTCGACGACGAAGCGGGCCCGCCGCGCTGGCCGTGGGTGGTGGGCATTGCCGCGATCGTCGCGGCGGTCGCCCTGGTGGTTTCGGTGTCGCTGCTGTTCGCACGCACGGACACCAACAGGCTGGCCACGCCCGGCACCGCGCCCACCTCCACGTCGCCGATCCAGGACGAGATCATCGTCACCACTCCGCCGCCGGCACCGCCGCCGCCGCCGACCAGCGAGATCCCGCCACCGCCACCGCCGCCGACCAGCGAGGCCCCGCCGCCACCGGCGCCGCCGCCGACCAGCGAGGCCCCACCACCGCCGCCTGCGCCGGCACCAGCGCCGGAGCCGCCGACCACGACAGCGGCCGCGCCGCCCGCCACCACGCCGGCCGGTCCGAAGCAGGTCACCTACTCGGTGACCGGCACGAAAGCCCCGTTCGACCAGATCACGATCACCTACATCGACGCGTCGGGGCAGCGGCGGGTGCAGCGCAATGCCTACATCCCGTGGTCGCTCACCCTCACGCCGATCTCGCAGTCCGAGGTCGGTTCGCTGGAGGCGTCCAGCTTGCTGCGGCTGAGCAAGCTGAACTGCTCGATCACCTCCAGCGACGGCACCGTGCTGTCGTCGAACGAGAACAACGCACCTCAGACGAGCTGCTGATGGCAGACAGACATCTTTTGCGCCGGCTCGGGTGGCCCGCGGTGTCGCCGGCCACCGGGGATCGCATCCTGGTCGGGCTGTGTGCCGCGGTGTGGCTGGCGCTCGTGGGCGCCGGCGTTGCCGCCGTCGTCGCACTGGCGGACCTGGGCCGGGGTTTCCACGCGTCGACGCCGAACCGGCACACCTCGTCGGTGCTCTACGCAGTCATCATCGTGTCTGCGCTCATCATCCTCGCGGCGATTCCGGTGCTGCTGGGTGCCCGGCGCACGCTCGAGCCCGCGCGATCGCCGGGCATGCCGACGGCGGTTGCTCCGGCGCAGCCGATCAGGCCGGGGCACCTGCCGCCGACCGGGTTTCAGCGGGCCCCCACCGGGAGGGCGGCGACGTCGGGAGCCGGGGAAGCGTCGGCCGGCGCCGCCGTGGACCGGATTTGGCTGCGCGGCACCGTGACACTGATCGCCACCATGGGGCTTGCCTTGGTCGCCGTTGCGACGGCGACCTACCTGATGGCCGTCGGCCATGATCGTGCCTCGTGGACCGGTTACGGGATTGCCGGGCTCATCACCCTCGTCATGCCCCTGCTGCTGTGGCGACACCTGCGCCAGCTTCGTCGAACGCTCGCCTCGCCGTGACGAGCGCTGCGCCCCGAGAGGACCGAGATTCGCGTTTAGTGCTGGCCGTTGGTCGAGCCGTTGCTGCTGTCCTGGCGTTCCCGCAGCGCGGTGAGGGCACGCTGCTCGCCGGCATGCGCCGCTTCGCGAAGCGCCGCGTCCTCTGACACCGGGTCGGCGGACAGCAAGCTGCCGGAGCCGGGCGACCCGGCCGAGCCCAGCTTGTTCATCTTCTTGGGTACGGGGGTGCCCTGGTATTCCAGCGGCATCGGATGCCCGTGCTCGTCGACGGGGCCGAGCGGCTGGTGCAGTTCGATGTAGGCGCCGTGCGGCAACCGCTTGATGATCCCGGTTTCGACGCCGTGCTCCAGCACCTCGCGGTCGCTGCGCTGCAGCCCGATACACCACCGATAGGTGACGAAGTAGACGATCGGCGGCACCACCACCATGCCGATCCGCCCGATCCAGGTCGTCGCGTTGAGCGAGATGTGGAACTTGTAGGCGATGATGTCGTTCATCGCCGAGAGCGTCAGCACCATGTAGAACCCGATCGCCATCGCACCGATCGCCGTGCGCACCGGCACGTCACGTGGCCGCTGCAGCAGGTTGTGGTGTGCGTAGTCGCCGCTGAACCGCTTCTCCAGGAACGGGTAGATGATCAGCAGGATGAAAACCAGGCCCATGATCAGCGCAACCCAGACCGGGGAGGGAATCGTGTGATGCCCGGGGTAGAACTCCCACGCCGGCCAGATGCGGGCCAGGCCCTCGGTCCACATCATGTAGAAGTCCGGCTGTGAGCCCGCCGAGACATGGGACGGCTTGTAGGGTCCCATGTTCCAGATCGGGTTGATCTGCAGCAGACCACCCATCAGACCGAGAATTGCGGTGGTCAGCGCGAAGAACGCACCGGACTTCACGGCGAACACCGGCATCACCCGCACGCCGACGACGTTGTGCTCGGTGCGCCCGGGTCCGGGGAACTGGGTGTGCTTCTGGAACCACACCATCGCCAGGTGCGCCCCGATGAGCGCCAGAATGATGCCCGGTAGCAGCAGGATGTGCAGCGAGTACATGCGGGGCACGATGTAGCCCGCCGTGTCGCAGGTGTATCCCACACCGCCGCAGGGGAAGTCGCCGCCGAACAGCGCCCAGTGCAGCCAGGTCCCGATCACCGGCATGCCCAGCGTGATCGACGACAGCGCTGCGCGCACCCCGATGCCCGACAGCAGGTCGTCGGGCAGCGAATAGCCGAAGAAGCCCTCGAACATGGCCAGAATCAGCAGGATCGAGCCGATCACCCAGTTGGCCTCGCGGGGACGGCGGAACGCCCCGGTGAAGAAGATGCGCGCCAGGTGCACCATGATCGCGGCCGCGAACAACAGCGCCGCCCAGTGGTGGACCTGGCGGACGAACAACCCACCGCGCACCTCGAAGGAGATGTCGAGCGCCGATTGATAGGCCTTCGACATTTCCACGCCGCGCAGGGGTTGGTAGACGCCGTTGTAGGTGACCTCGTTCATCGACGGATCGAAGAACAGGGTCAGATACACGCCGGTGAGCAGTAGCACGACGAAGCTGTACAGCGCGATCTCGCCGAGCAGGAACGACCAGTGCGTCGGGAAGACCTTGTTGAGCTGGCGCCGCACCGCCGCCGACGGGTGATAGCGGGCGTCGACGTCGTTGGCTTGACGGGCCAGGATCTCGCTGACGTTGGGTCTCATGATGTGCGCTCCCAAAATGCCGGTCCGACAGACTCGATGAAGTTGCCATTGGCGACGAGGTACCCGGCGCTGTCGATGGTAATCGGCAGCTGCGCCAACGCCCGCGCCGCTGGACCGAAAATCGGTTTGGCGTAGACCAGCGCGTCGAATTGCGACTGGTGGCACGGGCATAGGATGCGGTAGGTCTGCTGCTCGAAAAGCGATGGCGGGCAGCCCAGGTGCGAGCAGACCTTGGTGTAGGCGAACAGGTCGCCGTAGTTGAAGCTCTCCTGGCCCTTGCGCTTGACCACGCGGTGCATGTCGGCGGGGCGGATGCGGATGAGCATCACCGGGTTGCGGACGCCCTGCATGATTTCCCGGTGCTTCTCGCGCGATTCCGCGGTGGTGCCGTCCCCGTCGGACTCCCGCCACGGGAACACCGTTTCCATGCCGCCGGCGTCGATGTCTTGCGGGCGCATCTTGATGAACGGGGCTCCCGCCTGCGATCCGGTGGCGCGCGCCAAAAAGATCGTTTCGCCTGGGTAGCGCGGTGTCCACCCCGACGTCCACAGCACGGCCGTCTTGCCCTTGGAGGTCTGCACCACCGGTTTCCACGGGTTCTTGATCAGGCCGCCGATGAACGCCACCAGGGTTGCGAGCCCGAATGCGCCCAAGCCGAGGCCCAGCGACGCGCCGATCAGTTTGCGGCGCCGGATCGTCGAGGTTTCGAACGCATCGGTCAGGTTGGCGGCCACCGTCTTGCGGTCGATTTCCGCCGAGCCGGAGCCACCGCCGTCGTGGCGGTCCTGGATCGAAATCTCTTCGGGGATGAACTTTTTCTGGAACATCACCGCGCCGACCCCGATACACAGAACCGACATCCCGAATGTCAGGCCGTACAGCGGAGTGGTCAGCGAGTAGAGAAACCCCCCGGGGCTACCGGTGGGCTTGTACTCCCAGGGCCAGAACAGGAATACCAACAGCAACGCCAACCCGAAAAACCCGCCCAGCGACAACCAGAGTGCGACGTGTCGCTCGGAGCGTTTCTCGGCTCTGGTCCCGGTGACCGGCCACCGCGGCTCCCGGTAGACGGTGTCGACGCCGTCGAGCCGGCCGCCCAGCGCGACCAGTTCCTCGCGCGACATCGCGTCCAGTTCGGCGCTGCGGGGCTGGCCCGCGGCGGCGGCGCCGTCTTTGGTTTGCTCGCTCATGATCGCGCCCCGATCCACAATGCCGCGCCGATAACGGCGACCATTCCGATGATGAAAATCGCCATGCCCTCCGACGTGGGCCCGAACCCACCCAGCCCGTAGCCACCCGGCTGGTGTGCCTCGGACACGTTTCTGACGTAGGCGATGATGTCCTTCTTGGCCTCGAACGACAGCTGGCGGTCGGAGAACTTCGGCATGTTCTGCGGCCCGGTCAGCATCGCGGTGAGGATCTGCTGCTCGTCGGCGCCCGCCAGGTCGGGCGCGTACTTGCCCGACGACAGCGCCCCGCCCTTCCCGGTGAAGTTGTGGCACGACGAACAGTTGAGCCGGAACAGGTCCCCGCCACGGCCAATGTCGGTGCCCAGCAGGGATTTCTGGGCGATGCTGCCGTCGGGGTTGCGCACCACGGTGGGGCCCCCGCCGTTGGCCTGCACATATGCACCCAGCGCGTCGATCTGGGCGGGGTCGAAGATCGGAGGCTTCTGGGGCAGTTGAGCCTCGCCGCTCATGGCGGGCATCCGGCCGGTGGACACCTGGAAGTACACGGCGGCCTCGCCAACACCGATCAGGCTCGGGCCGCGACCGCCGACGCCCTGCAGGTTGACGCCGTGACAAGTCACGCAGGCGGTGTCGTACAACTGCTTGCCGTTGCGCAGCAGCGCCGATGACGACTCGTCGGCGACAGCGCGCTGCGGGGTCGGGGTCAACACGGCGGCCAGCCCGCCCGCCGCCGTCAGGGCCACCAGCAGCAGCAAGCCCGTCGACAGCCGCCGGCGCAGCCGCCGTCGGGATGTCGCGCTTGCGGGGCCGCCCGATCCCGTCAATCTCAGTGTTCTCAACCGAGCACTCCTGTTCGTCGGCCGGGCCAGCTACCGGATGAAGTAGATGGTGGCAAAGAGGGCGATCCAGACGATGTCGACGAAGTGCCAGTAGTAGGACACGACGATCGACGCAGTCGCCTGCGCCGGGGTGAACTTGCTCATGGTGGTGCGGGTCAGCAGGAAGATGAAGGCGATCAGCCCGCCGGTGACGTGCAGGCCGTGAAAGCCGGTGGTCAGATAGAACACGCTGCCGTAGGCGCTGCCCGGGATGGTGGTGCCGTGGGTGCTCAGGTGGTAGTACTCGTAGCCCTGGCCGAGGATGAAGAACAGGCCCATCAAGAACGTTGCTACGTACCAGCGTCGCAGCCCGAACACGTCGCCGCGTTCGGCGGCGAACACTCCCATCTGGCAGGTGAACGACGAGGCGATCAGCACCAGCGTGACCGGAACGGCTTGGTAGAGGTTCAACTCCGTCGGTGGCGGCGGCCAGTTGCCGCCGGCCTGAGACCGCGCCGTGAAGTACATAGCGAATAGACCAGCAAAGAACATCAGTTCGCTGGAAAGCCACACTATGGTGCCGACACTGACCATGTTGGGCCGGTTGAGCGAATGTACGCGCGCCGTGATAGCAGTTCCCGGAGTCCCTACAGCACTCGTCACACTAGTAAGTATGACGCTTTGTAGTTGTCGCGCACCACCCGGGGGTGGGGCAATTTTCGCGGGCGCCCGGCTGCGCCGGGCTTGCGACCGGCGGGGTTGTGCGATGGCGGCCCGCTGCGCCCGGCTGCGCCGGGCTTGCGACCGGCGGGGTTGTGCGATGGCGGCCCGCTGCGCCCGGCTGCGCCGGGCTTGC
>NZ_JAVKSH010000088.1:0-16371 GCF_039583805.1 Mycobacterium sp.
GCTCGGCACACCAGCGCTCTCACTGCCGTTTCACCGCCTCGCGTCGACTTGAACGCCTACGCCCGGTCCCGCGACGAGCTCAATGCTGACCAACTCGGCGCCTCTTGCTCACCACTTCGTCCCTTCAATACAGCCACGCAGATCGCACGTACCACAGGTTATGGCCGATAACGGCCGATAACACGCCACCGCTGCAGACGTGTCGACGACCCCTGCACCCCGATACTCTCAGACAGGTCCGACAACTACCGCGCGTCCGCTACCGACCAACAAAATCGCCAGCTGTTCTCAACCCGTAAGGACCGCCGGCGCGTGCCGGGTCGACCGCCGGACGGTCAACATGCCAGGACGGGCAGCTCCTCGACGTGCCCCAGCACGCTGACGCGCCGAAGCCCGCCGTCGTCGTCGCGGCAGACACCCGCGACGGCGCAGCAGCCGGCCCGCACCAGGCGCGCCAGCGTCGCCGAGTGATCGACCAGGCGAAGGGCGGTGGCGCAGACGTGGCGGGCCTGTGGGTCCGGGTCCAGCGGCGCGGAGGCGGCAGACCCGCCCGCCGCCGCCAGTGTGAACGGCGCGCGCACGCTCCCCAGGTGACTGTGCGCCAGCCGGCCGGTGGCCGCCGCGTCGCAGCGCCGCAGCGCCGAGCATCCGGGGTGTCCGAGCACCACCACCAGCGAAACGCCGAGCTCACCGACGGCATACTCGACGGAGGCGAGCACGCCCGCACCCACCGCGTGGCCCCAGGTGCTGACTGGCAACGCTGCGAGGGTGTCGCCGTCGAACAGTTCCGCGGGTGGCGTCGCGGCTTCGGCGCACGCGAAAACCACCGCTGAAGGCGGCTTTTCCAGCTCCAGTGCGTTCAGCGAGCTGGGGTGGCCCTGCCCGGGTGCGACCAGCGGCCGACCCTCACAGCTCACCCGCCGCGACCATGCCGACGTCGACATCTGTGCTCCCTTCCGCCCGGCGGGATCTGGCAGCTTGCGCGGTGGCCGCCGCCCGGTGACCGGTCACGGTAATCGTTTACGCGAAAAGGATAACATGTTTTTAGTATCGCGGTAGACGTTACGCATATTGATCGCGGCCGCGCGCACCCCCGGGCGGCCGGCGCGGGTCAGTCGGTGATCCAGTTGCCGTGGAACCCGTACGGCACCCGCTGCGGCAGCTGCACCCGCGCCACCGGATCACCGGTGAAGTCGGATGCGTCGACAATCACCAGGTCGCTGCCGTCCCGGGCGGCGTCGTAGACGTATGTCAGATACCAGCCGGCCCGCTCGTCGGAGCTCGAACCGGCGGGCGCGAACACCGCCTCACCGGGCACCATCGGGTCCCGCCCGGTCCCGAAGACGTGTTCCTCGGCCGTGTCGCGGCCGAAGTCGTAGCGGATCAGCCGGTTCTTGCCGACGGTGACGGCATAGCGTGCCGCCGACCCCGTCCGCCGGTCGTCGATGCGGGGAAACTCCACAGCGCGGTCGTCGAGTTGGCGTTCGGCGACCGTGCCGGACACCAGATCGACCGTCCAGCTCCACGGCATCGCCTCAGCCTCGAAGCCGCTGCCTTGCCGCCACATCTCGGGATACCGAACCCCTTGCAGCACAATGGAATCACCGTCGTCATACGCGTTGACAGTGTGAAACACGTAACACGGCTCGATCTCCACCCAGCGTAGCGGACCGAAAGGGTCGTCGCGACTCAGCACGCCCAGCCGTGCGCCGTAGTCGTCGTCCCAGCGATACGGCATGGCGGGTTCGCCCGCCAGCGCGAGCCCGATGTCGAACACCACCGGCAGATCCATGAACACCACATGGCCGGCGGTCAGCGCGAAGTCGTGCATCATGGTCAGCGCCTCGACGTCGACACCGCGGCTGACGGTCAGCTCACCCGAGGCGTCGACGCGGTGGTAGGACACGTGCGGTGTGGTCAGGCTGCCGTAGCCGAAGAAGTGCATTTCGCCGGTGGTGGGGCAGATCTTCGGGTGGGCCGTCATGGCATCTGCCAGCTTGCCGCCGAAATCGTAGGCGCCCAACGTTTCCAGCTCGTTGGTGATCTCGTAGGGCAGCGACGACTCGACGAGAGCCAGCGTGCGGCCCGCATGGCGCACGACGTGGGTGTTGGCGACGCTGGAGCGCAGGTTGCGCGTGCCGTCGAGGTTGTACACCGGGAACGGGTTGTCGAAGCTGTCGGTGCGCACCCAGCGGTTGCGGTACCACGCGGCCCGGCCGCCCTCCAGTCGCACCCCGTGCACCATGCCGTCCCCGAGGAACCAGTGACCGGTCGACTGCCGCGGATTGGCGCCGTTGCGCAAATACCAGCCCTGCAGTTCCGGTGGGATCGCGCCGTCGACCGGAAGGTCGAAGGCGGTGAGTTCGTCGGCGACCGGCGCGTAGTTGCCGGTACGAAAGAACGGCGCGACGGCGTCCGCGGCCTCGGTCATCGGAGCCTCCTCGAACTGGCATTTCCTGTGCGACCGACCTCGACACTACTGCGGCATCGCGAACGACAGCAGCCCGAACGACGTGCGCTGTCCCTGCGGGGTGCGCGCGACCCCGTGCCGCCGGACCGCTGCCGACTCCGGTAACCTGATTCTCGCAGCGCTCGTATCGCACCCGCACCGGCACCGGCACCGGCACCGAAGGAGACCTCGCCATGGCCGTCACGGACGATGTCGAACTCACTCGGGCCGACAGCTTCATCAAGACGGCGGTCGAGATCCTCGGCGAAACCGGGCGCACCGACTTCACCGTGCAGGAAGTGGTCGCACGCTCCAGGACGTCACTGCGGGCCTTCTATCAGCATTTTCCCGGCAAGGACGAACTGCTGCTCGCCCTCGTCGACAGGACCATGGCGCAGTCGGCGCAGACCTGGCGCGCCGAGACCACCGGGCTGGATAGCGCCGCCGCGATGAAACTGGTCATCGACCGGATCGGCGCACAACCCGAATCCAGCACGCAGGACAGCCTCAACCGGGCGCTGAGCCTGTACAACCAGCACCTTGCCGAGACCCGGCCCCGTGACTACGCCCGGGTGCTCTCCCCGCTGCACGGGTTGATTCGCGACATCGTGGCGCGCGGGATCATCGAAGGCGTGTTCCGGCCCGGTCTCGACGCCGGGACCGCGGCGGCGATCGTCATGCAAACTGTGCTGGGCGCACTCCGATTACATTGGCTGGGAGCAGAATTGACCGGCGCCCCGATCGACGCCGGGCAGCTGCACGACTTCTGCGTCCGCGCCCTCGGCGCCGCGGACGACCACGATGCGCCGGCCCCGACACTGGCCGGGCTGTTTGCCCAAGCCGGGTTGCGGCGCTTCGAGGGCCGGGGCTACACCGCGGAGCTGCCGGTCAGCCCCGCGGTGGTCAACAACTCGGGCGCCATCCAGGGCGGGCTGATCGCGACCCTCGCCGACGTGGCGGGCGTCTGGCTCGCGGCACGCCACCTGCCGGCGGGTGCCCGCCTGACGACCGCCGACCTGTTCATCCGTTACCTGGCGCCGGTCACCGAGGGGTCAGCACGGGCGGTCGCCCGGCTGCTGCGGGCCGGGCGACGGGCCATCATCGTCCAGGTCGACATCGTGCGCAGCGGCGACGGCGAACTCGCCGCGACGGCCACGGTGAACTTCGCCGTCCTGGCACGCGACGATCCCCACCGCGCGTCCTGAACCGCCCGGTTACGCGGCGGCCGCCCGGGTGGTAACGTCATTACCACCAGCTTGGAACCACCGCTTCCCCCAGGAGTCACCATGCCGTCTCGCCAACTGCCCTTCCCGGTGTTCGACGCCGACAACCACATGTACGAGACGCAGGAGGCGCTGACCAAGTTCCTGCCGGACAACCGCAAACGCGCGATCGACTACGTGCAGGTGCGCGGCCGGACCAAGATCGTGGTGCGCGGCCACATCAGCGACTACATTCCCAACCCGACCTTCGACGTGGTGGCCCGCCCCGGCGCGCAGGAGGAGTATTTCCGCCACGGCAGCGGCGGCAAGAGCTACCGCGAAATGATGGGCGAGCCGATGAAGGCGATCCCCGCCTTCCGCGAACCCGGGCCGCGGCTGGAGGTCATGGACGAACTCGGCCTCGACTACGCCCTGATGTTCCCGACGCTGGCCAGCCTGGTCGAGGAGCGCATGAAGGACGACCCGGAGATGATCCACGACGTCATCCACGCGCTCAACCAGTGGATGTACGAGACCTGGTCGTTCAATTACCAGGACCGCATCTTCGCCACCCCGGTGATCACCCTGCCCATCGTCGAGCGCGCACTCGAAGAACTCGACTGGTGCCTGCAGCGCGGCGCACGCACCGTGCTGGTCCGCCCCGCACCGGTGCCGGGCCACCGCGGCACCCGGTCCTTCGGCTTCGAGGAGTTCGACCCGTTCTGGCAGGCCTGCGTCAAAGCCGGAATCCCGGTGTCGATGCACGCCTCCGACACCGGTTACGCCGAGCTGCTCAATATGTGGGAGCCCGGCGACGAGTTCCTTCCCTTCCGGCCCACCGCTTTTCGGATGCTGGCGATGGGCAAGCGGCCGATCGAGGACGCGATGGGCGCGTTGGTGTGCCACGGGGCGCTGTCGCGCAACCCCGAGTTGCGGGTGCTGTCGATCGAGAACGGAGCCGACTGGGTGCCGGACCTGTTCCGCGGCCTCAAGGGCGTCTACAAGAAGATGCCCAACGCGTTCAGCGAGGATCCGGTCGAGGCGTTCAAGCGGTGCGTCTACGTCAGCCCGTTCTGGGAGGACCGGTTCGCCGAGATCGTCACGATGGTGGGGCCGGACCGGGTGGTGTTCGGCTCGGACTGGCCCCACCCCGAGGGGCTGGCCGACCCGCTCACGTTCGTCGACGAACTCGCCAGCCTCGACCAGGACGACATCGCGAAGATCATGGGCGGCAACATGATCGAGGTGATGAAAGTCGCCAAACCGGTCACGGCCTAGCGCGCTACGGGCCCGACCACGGCTTGGCCCGCAGGAACCCGCCGGCGTCGACGCGGATCTGCTGCCCGGTCACATAACGCGACGCATCCGAGGCCAGGAACAGCACCACCTCGCTGACGTCCTCGGGCTCCACGTAGGGAATCGGCATGACCTGCAACGCGGGGAACGCCAGCTCGGCGTCCGCGCGGGTCGGGTTGGGCAGGTCCGGCCGGAACGCCCGGTACATCGGTGCGCTGTGCAGCATGTCGGTATTGCAGTTCGTCGGGTGGACCGCGTTGACGCGAATACTCTTGGGCGCCAACATAAGAGCCAGATCGTTGACGTAGTGTGCCACGACCTGTTTGGCGAACGCGTACCCGGCGCCCCCCGGCCCGGCGTCGATGCCGGAGGTGTTCATCGCGGTCAGGAACGCCGCCATCGAGCCGGTCGCGATGATCGACGCCCCGGCCCGCAGGTGTTTCAGGCTGGCGTGCACCAGGTTCAGCACGCCGACCAGATCCACGTCGACGGCGTCGACGAACGCCTGCGGCGGGCCGCCCGCGCTCAGCGGCGCGATGCCGGCATTGGACACGACGACGTCCAGGTGGCCGAAGTGCGCGACGCCCTCGTCGATCGCCGCGGACAGCGCGGCGCGGTCCCGAACGTCGACCATCGCGGTGAACGCGCTGCGGCCTTCCTTGTCGACGAGCTCGGCGGTCTCGTCGAGATCGGCCGGTAGGGCAAGCGGATACTCGTTGGTGTCGATGTCGCGACACATGTCCACCGCGATGATGTCGGCGCCTTCCGCCGCCAGCACGCGGGCGTGTGATCGCCCTTGGCCGCGCGCCGCACCGCTGATCAGCGCGACTTTGCCCGCTACTCTGCCCATCAGCTTCCCTTCGCCGAACGGCCCGCCCGGGGCCGGCGATTTCGGGCCGAAGCCCGCGCGCTCTAACATATGAAAAATAGTTAAAGTACACACACACTGCAAGACACACACTGCACGACACACACTGCACGACAAACACTGCACGACAAACACCGTAAGGATGTGCGATGTCAGGCGTACTGCACGGCGTCCGGGTCGTCGAACTGGCGTCGTGGACCTACGTTCCCGCGGCCGGGGTCGCGCTGGCGGAGTGGGGCGCCGACGTCGTCAAAGTCGAAAGTGTCGGCGGCGGCGACCCGGGACGCGCGCTCGTCGTCGGCGGGTTCACCAGGCAGGCGGCGCGCGCCGACGTCGACTTCATGCTGGAATTGGGGAACCGCGGAAAACGAAGCATCGCACTCGATCTCAAAAACGACGCGGGGCGGGCGCTGTTCGGCCGGTTACTGGCACGCGCCGACGTGCTGCTCACCAACTGGCTGCCCGGGGCGCTGGAACGCGTCCACCTCACCGTCGACGACATTCGCGGTTTCAACCCGAACATCATCATCGCGCGCGGCACCGGACTGGGCGTGCGCGGACCCGACCGCGACCGAGGGGGCTTCGACGCCGCCACCTACCTGGCCCGCGGCGGGGTGGCCTACACGCTGACCCCATTCGGCACCGAGCATCCCGCCGTCCAGGGCCCGGCGTTCGGCGACCTGCAGGCCGGCGTCACCCTGGCCGGCGGAGTCTGCGCGGCGCTGTTTCACCGCGAGCGCACCGGCGAGCCGACGATCGTGGACTCTTCGCTACTGGCCCAGGCGATGTGGAGCATCGCGCCGTCGATCTCGGTGGCCGATCTGTTCGACGTCGACGGCCTGCCCGGGGCGCCGCCCGGCTTCGCCGTCAACCCGTTGGTCAACCGCTACCGGACCAGCGACAACCGGTGGATACAGCTGGTTTTCCTGCAGCCCGACAAGTTCTGGGCCGGATTCTGCGCCCGGATCGGGCTGCCCGAGCTGGCCGCCGACCCACGCTTCGTGCCGGCGTCGAACCTGATCACCAACGCCGCCGCGGCGACCGCGCTGATCGCGGCCCGCATCGCCGAACACGACCTCGCACACTGGCGGACCGCCCTGGCCGACGAACCCGGCGTGTGGGCGGCGCTGGCCACCCCCCGGGAGGTGCTGGCCGACCCCCAGGCCGAACTCAACGGTTATCTCGTCGGCAACGTCGACGACCACGGAGTCGAGTACCACATGGTGTCGGCCCCGGTGCAATTCGGCGAGACACCGGCAGCCCCGGCGCGGGCCCCCGAACACGGCCAGCACACCGAGGAGATCCTGCTGGAACTCGGTGTCGACTGGGACGGCATCGCGTCGGCCAAAGCCGCCGGTGCGATCCTGTAACGCTCAGCGGCTCCGGCGCACTTGCCTGAACGGCATACCGCGGTCGGCGGCGTGCTCGCGGGGAAAGTTCAACACCCGCTCGGCGATGACGTTGCGGGCCATCTCGGTGGTTCCCCCGCCGATGCAGACGGTCTGGCGGGTCAGGTAGCGCAGCCCGGTCTCCAAACCCTGCCCGGCCTTCCCGACGACTGCGGCCGCGCCGGTGATCGCCAGCGCGGTGTCCATGTCCAGCGTGGTGGTCTCGGCGTTGAAGAGCCTGACGAACGTTCCGGCGGCCGGCGGCAGCGTGCCGGCGTCGACGCCGCGAAGGACGTGCTCGGACAGTTGGTCGCTGACGGCGCGGCGCACCAGCGCCCGCCCGGCCATTTCGCGCGCACGCTCGCTGTCGGCCTGGCCGGTCGTGTCCAGCAGCGCCACGTAATCCACCGGCGCCGACCCGCCGACCTCGGCGTCGGCGCCGCTGGCGAACTCCGAACTCTGCCCGACAGCCCGGCGCTCATGGTAGAGCTGACGCGAGGCCACCGTCCAGCCGTCGTCCACCTGTCCGACGACGGCGTCGTCGCCGACGTCGACGCCGTCCAGGAACTCCTCGCAGAACTCGGTGGATCCGCTGAGCAACGTGATGCGCCGCAACGTGATTCGCGGATGGGCGAGCGGGACCAGGAACATCGTCAGGCCGTCGTGCTTGGGCACATCCCAGTTGGTGCGGGTCAGGCACAGCCCGTAGTCGGCGGCGAAAGCGCTGGTGCTCCACGTCTTCGCGCCGCTGATGATCCACCGGTCGCCCTGCCGGTCCGCGCGGGTGATGACGCCGGCCAGATCCGATCCGCCGCCGGGCTCGGACAACAGCTGCACCAGCACCTCCTCGCCGCGCAACGCGGCGGCGATGTGCCGCTGCTTCTGCTCCTCGCTGCCGGTGTCCAGCAGGGTGGCGCAGCAGACGGTGAACGTCGGGGTGTTCAGCAGCACCGGCATCTCGTAGCCGGCGCTTTCCTGGTTGAACGCCTTCTGGTAGTCGTAGCCCAGCCCCAGGCCGCCGTACTCGCGGGGAAAGCAGATGCCGGCGAATCCGCCGTCGTAGAGCCGCCTTTGCAGGTGGCGCGCCCGTTGCCAACTGCTGTCGTCGTCGCGGTCGGCGGCCGGCGGGGCCGCGGGATCGATGCGGGGCATGTTCTGCGCCAGCCACGCTCCGGCCCGGGCGCGGAACTGCTCGACGGACTCAGCCGCGGCGTGACTCATCGGAGGCGCCTCGTTGCTTCCTGCCGGGCGTACACCCGCAGATTGTGCTCCTCGGGTGTGCCGAACATGGCCCGGTACAACGTGACTCGCCGCAGGTACAGGTGCAGGTCGTGTTCCCAGGTGACACCGATCCCGCCGTGCATCTGCACACAGTCCTGCACGATCGGCCCGGCCATTTCCCCCACGTAGGACTTGGCGGTGCTCACCGACAGCCCCGACTGAGCCGAGCGTGCGGCGACGTCGGCGACCGCCGCGGCGGTGGTGGCCCGGCAGGCCTGCAACCACGTCGCCATATCGGCGAAGCGGTGTTTGATCACCTGGTAGGACGCCAGCGGACGGCCAAAGGTGTGGCGATCTTGCGCCCACTGCACGGTGACGTCGAACACCGCCTGCAGGATGCCGACCACCTCGGCGCATTGCAGCACCTGGGCGATCTGGCTCTGCCGTTCGACCAACGCGGCGGTTGTCTGCGGACAGCCGACTGCCGCGCCGTGGCCGACCTCTACGCCATCGAAATCCACACCGACGTAACGCTTGACCAGATCGACGCACTGCGCAGGCTCGACGCGAACCCCGGGAGCGTCGGTCGGCACCAGCAACTGTCGCAGGCCGTCGTCGGCACGAGCGACCACCAGCAGCAGGTCGCTGCGATCACCGGCCTCGACGCGGTCCTTGGCTCCGTGGATGCGGTAGCCGGATTCGGTGGCGGTTGCGGTCACCGACGGTTGCAGCGGCGCCCAGCCCTGACCGGGCTCGCACACCGCCCAGGATGCCACCGCCGCTCCGGATATCAAGGATTCGATTGTGGCCAAATGGTTTTGAGGTTCGGCGCAGTCGACCAAGCCGGCGAGCACGACACTGACCGGGTACAGCGGCCCCGGCGCGACGCTCGTCCCGAGCTGCTCGGCAACCATGGCCAGATCCGCGACGCCGTTGCCCGTGACGCTGCCACCGCCCAGCTCCTCGGGCACCAGCAGCCCCGCCCAGCCCAGCTCGGCGGCCCGCCGCCACCACGCCGTGTCGAAGGAGACGCCGGCGGCGTGCAGTTCCCGCACCCGGCTCAGCGGCATCTCCTTCTGCAGGAATGCGTGGGTGGTCGCGGCGAAGATCGTCTGCTCGGGGATCGTCTGCTCGGGGATCGTCTGCTCGGGAGATTCGGCGGCTGTCGCCGTCTCTGGGGCGTTCACTGGGGCTGAGAGGTTCACTGGGTCTGGGACGTTCACTGGGTCTGGGACGTTCACTGGGGCTGAGACCTTTCTTGGCCTTCCTTCGCCGTCCCGATGGTAGCAACGGGTGCCGCCGCATGCCCGACGATCGCCGGAACGGTGCGCCCGGGTCGGCGACCATCCATCCGGGCGTGGTTGCTATTTATACTATGATTGCGATGTTCGATCCACCACGTCGCGTGACCGCTGGCAGCGGGTAGTTCAGAAGGGACGCTGATGACCATCGGCACCGAACCGCACGGCCTGCCCGTCGCCCTCGACCTCACCGGTGAGACCAGTCCGTACCCGTTCTTCGAATACATGCGGCGCACCGAACCGGTGTGGCACGGCACCATGTCCGATGCATCGAATCTCCCCCCGGAACTGATTCCCGACGACGAATGGGTGCTGTTCGGCTACGACGACGTATTCCGGGCCTTCCGCGACGACCGGGTGTTCAGCTCGCACGCCTACGACCAGACGATCGGGCTGGTGATCGGGCACACCATTCTGGCGATGGGCGGCAAAGAACATCACGATCATCGCAACCTCGTGGTCAAGGCTTTCCGCGCCACCGCGCTCGAGCGTTGGGAACCGTCGGTCATCGCGCCCATCTGCGATCAGCTGATCGACGAGATCAAAGGCGACGGCACCGCCGACCTCGTCAAGGCGGTGACGTTCGAATTCCCGACGCGGATCTTCGCCACCCTGCTCGGGTTGCCGCGCGAGGACTTAGCCCTGTTCCGGAAGCTGTCGTTCGATCTGATCTCGATTCCGGTCGACATCGAGGCCGGCCTGCGAGCGTCGCTGGAGCTGCGCGAATACTTCCTCGACCAGGTGGAGCAGCGGCGCCGCGCGATGACCGACGACATCATCGGCGACCTGGTCGGTGCCGAAATCGACGGCGAGAAGCTCAGCGACGAGGCCATCATCTCGTTCCTGCGGTTGCTGCTGCCGGCCGGCATGGAAACCACCTACCGTTCGTCGGGCAACCTGCTGTACCTGCTAGTGACCCACCCCGACCAGCTGGCGATGCTCTACACCGACCGCACGCTGATCCCGGCCGCGATCGAAGAGGGCCTGCGCGTCGAGACACCGCTGACCACGGTGCTGCGCACCACCACCGAGGACGTCGAGATGGGCGGGCGGACAATCTCCGCCGGCGCGCAGGTCGGCGTGTGCATGGGTTCGGCCAACCGCGACGAAAGCCGCTGGACCGACCCCAACACGTTCGACATCCGTCGCCCGCGGCAGGCGCACATCGCGTTCGCCGGCGGCATCCACATGTGCCTGGGCATGCACCTGGCCCGGCTGGAGACCCGGGTCATGCTCAACAGTTTGTTCGACCGCGTCGAGAACCTCGCGCTGTGCGACGACGAAGCCAAAATCGTGGGGCTGACGTTCCGGTCGCCCAACAAGCTTCCGGTGACGTTCACCCCGGTGTCCTGAGCGCCGTTCACCGCCGCAAGTCCGGTCGGCTCGCCTCATCGACCACGCCACGCTCGACGAGGTGGTCGATCAACGGTGCCGCGCCCGAGGCGAGATGATCGGACATGGCTTTGCGGGCCAGCCCGGCGTCGTGCTTGTGCAGTGCGGCCAGCACCCGCCGGTGGTCCTTGATCGACCGGTCGGGCCAGCCCGCAATGGTGGGGAACACCGATTCCGGTGCGTAGCGCGTGATTTGGGACATCAGCTGGGCCAGCTTCGGGGAGTCGGCGGCCACGTTGACGGCGCGGTGGAACTCGTGGTTGAGGCGCACCGCGCGGTCGTCGTCGCCCGCGGCGTAAGCACGCTCCAGGTCGGACTGAATGTCCGTGAGCTCTCCCAGCCGCTCGTCGGTGATGGCGAGCGCAGCACGGGCGGCGAGTTCGCCGCCGACGTGGGCCTGCACGCCCGCGACGTCGGCGAGGTCGCGGCCGGTCACTGGCAACACCACGAAACCGCGACGCGGCTGCTGCTCGAGTAAGCCTTCCGCGCGCAGCTCGACTAGCGCCTCGCGCACCGGGGTGACGCTGACACCCAATTGCACGGCCAGCTGATCGAGCCGCACGTATTCCCCCGCGCCGTAGGTGCCGTCGAAGATCCGCTTACGGACAAAGCGCGCAACGTCTTCGGAGAGCTGCGGCCGGACGGCGAAACCCGGAACGCTCATAGTCGGTACTCGGCGAGCAGCCGCTTGCTGATGATGGATTTCTGGATTTCGCTGGTGCCCTCACCGATCAGCAGGAACGGCGCGTCGCGCATCAACCGCTCGATCTCGTACTCCTTGGAGTAGCCGTAGCCGCCGTGAATGCGGAAGCTCTGCTGGGTGACCTGCGAACAGAACTCGCTGGCAAGATACTTCGCCATCCCGGCGGCGACGTCGTTGCGCTCCCCGGAGTCCTTCAGCCGGGCCGCGTTGACCATCATCAGATGCGCCGCCTCGACTTTGGTTGCCATCTCGGCGATCTGGAAGGCTATGGCCTGATGCTCGGCGATCGGCTTGCCGAAGGTGTGCCGCTGCTGGGAGTAGCGCACGGCCAGCTCGAAGGCCCGGATGGCCACACCGCAGGCCCGCGCCGACACGTTGACCCGGCCGACTTCGATACCGTCCATCATCTGGTAGAAGCCCTGTCCGGGAATACCGCCCAGGATGTCGTCGGCGCTCGCCAGGTACCCGTCGAAGATGAACTCGGTGGTGTCGATCCCCTTGTAGCCCAGCTTGTCGATCTTGCCGGGTATCACCAGCCCCGATGCCACCTCGCCGAATCCCGTTGGCTTCTCGACGAGGAACGCCGTCAGGTTGCGGTGCGGCGTGTCCGCGCCCTCGTCGGTGCGGACCAGCACGGCCACCAGTGTCGAACTGGCGCCGTTGGTCAGCCACATCTTCTGGCCGTCGATGGTGTAGGCCCCGTTGGGATTGCGGGTCGCCCGGGTCCGGATCGCGGCGACGTCGGAACCCACCTCCGGCTCGGACATCGAGAACGCGCCGCGCACCTCGCCGGTGGCCATCTGCGGCAGCAGCCGCTGTTTCTGCGCGTCGGTGCCGTGCTGGCGCAGCATGTAGGCGACGATGAAGTGGGTGTTGAGCACGCCGGAGATGCTCATCCAGCCGCGGGCCAGCTCCTCGACGCACAGCGCGTAGGTCAGCAGCGACTCACCGAGGCCGCCGTACTCCTGCGGGATCATCAGCCCGAACAACCCCATCTGCCGCATCTGGTCGACGAGATCCTGCGGATAGGTGTCGGTGCGCTCGAGTTCCGGCGCGTGGGGGACGACTTCCTTGTCGACGAATCGGCGCACGGCCGCCAGGATCTCGTTCTGGACCTCGGTAAGGCCAAGTGTCTGAGCGATTTTCGTCATGTCACCTTCCTTCGCACGCGATGATGCCGGCGCCGGCCAACCGCTCGATGTCGGCGGCGCTCAGTCCCAGCCGGCCGGTGAGGATCTCGGCGGTGTCGCGCCCCAGCCGGGGCGCTGCAGCGGCCGGTGGATGATCGCCGTCAACGGCGATCGGCAGTCCCGGCGCGAGGTAGTCGCCAAGCCCATCCTGGTGCAGCAGCGAAAACAGCGGGTTCGCCGTCACCCGATCGCTCGCGGCGACCTGCGCGAACGTCCGGTAGCGCTCGTGCAACACGGTGGTCGCCGACAACGCCGCAGTGATCTCCTCGGCGGTGTGCTCGGCGAACCAGGTGGCGAACAAACCCGTGAGCACGGCGCGATAGCGGTACCGGTCACCTTCGTCGCTGAAATCGGCACCGAGGGAGTCGGCGAGCACCGACACGGCAGGGCCGGTGCGGGTGACCTCGACCAGGTCACCGAAATGGCGGGCCGTCAACGTGACGACCATGAACGCGACGCCATCGCGGCTGGTGAAGTCCTGACCGTACTGGCCGTAGACCGCGTTGCCCAGGCGTTCCCGCTGCGTGCCGTTGACCTGGGGTTCGGTCAGCAGACCCAGGTTTCCCGCGGTGGCCAGCGCGACATCGTCGAGCGCCAGGCGGATGCGGGCGCCGGCGCCGCACCGGTCACGGCGTCGCACCGCGGCGACCACGGCGAGCGCGGCGTACAGGCCGCAGCACACATCCCAGGCCGGCAACACGTGGTTGACGGGTGCGGCGTGGCTGGCCGGGCCGGTCACCAACGGGAACCCCGTCGCGGCGTTGACGGTGTAGTCCACTGCCGTGGAACCGTCACCGCGGCCGAGCAACTGCACATGGACGAGATCGGATCGCGCACTGGCCAACTGTTCATACGACAGCGCGGACAGGCCGGCCGCGTTGGTGACGACGATGCCGTCGGATTCGACGACCAGCCGCCGCACCAGCTCCTGGCCGTCGGGATGGCGCACATCGATGGTGGCCGAACGCTTTCCCTTGTTCAGCCCGGTCCAGTAGATGGAGGTGCCGCCGACGGCCAGCGGCCAGCGGTGCACGTCGGCGGCACCGCCGATAGGGTCGACCCGAATAACCTGTGCGCCAAGCTGTCCCAGCGTCATGCCACACAGCGGCGCCGCGACGAAGCTGGACACCTCCACGATCGTCAGGTCGTGCAGCGGCAGGCTCACGGCGAGACCCGTTCGAACACCGCCGCCAGGCCCTGTCCCCCGCCGATGCACATGGTCTCCAGGCCGTACCGCGCGCCGCGCCGGGTGAGTTCGCGCGCCAGCGTGGCCAGCATCCGGACTCCGGTCGCCCCGACCGGATGACCCAGCGAGATCCCCGAGCCGTGCACGTTGGTCCGGTCCCGGTCGGCGGCGCCGAATCCCCACTCCCGCATGACCGCAAGCGCCTGCGCGGCGAACGCCTCGTTGAGTTCGATGAGGTCGATGTCGGCCAGTCTCAGTCCGGCCCTGGCCAGCGCGACCTCGGTGGCCGGCACCGGGCCGATGCCCATGACGTCGGGTGCCACGGCCGCTACTGCCCACGACACCAGCCGCACCAGCGGACGCAGGCCCAGTTCCTCGGCCTTCTGCGACGTCGTCACCACACACATCGCCGCGGCATCGTTCTGCCCGCTGGCGTTGCCTGCCGTGACCGTCGACTCCGGGTCCTGTTCGGCCAGAACGGGTTTGAGCTTGGCCAACGACTCCACGGTGGTGTCCGCGCGGGGATGCTCGTCGGTGTCGAGCACCTGCTCGCCCTGACGATCACGAACGGCGACCGGAATGATCTCCTCGGCGAAGATGCCGTTCTTCTGTGCGGCCACCGCCCGCCGGTGCGACGTCACCGCGAGCTCGTCCTGCTCGGCGCGCGGGATGCGGTAGCGGCGGCGCAGGTTTTCCGCGGTTTCCAGCATCCCGCCCGGCACCGGGTAGCGCCGCCCGCCCGCGGTGGTGCGTCCCCGGGCGAGCGCGTCGTGCACCCGGATCCCGCCGCGGGCGCCACCCCAGCGCATGTCGGTCGAGTAGAAGATCACGTTGCTCATCGACTCGGCGCCGCCGGCGATGACGAGATCGTGGTCGCCGTAGCCGACGTGCAGGCAGGCCTGGATCACCGCCTGCAAACCCGAACCACACCGGCGGTCGATCTGCATACCCGGCACGGTCACCGCCAGCCCGGCGTCGAGTGCCACCACCCGGCCGATCGCCGGCGCTTCGCTGCTGGGATAGCAGTGCCCGAGGATGACGTCGTGCACGGAGTCAGCGGGGATGCCGGTTCGGCGCAACAGCCCGTCGAGTGCGGCGACACCGAGGTCGACGGCGCTGCGCGAGGCGAACATTCCGCGGTAGCGGCCGACCGGGGTGCGCACAGGTTCACAGATCACGACGTGGCGCGTCGTCACATGAACCTCCCGCCGGTGACCTCCAGCACGGTCCCCGTCATGTACGAGGACAGATCAGAGGCCAAGAACAACGCGACGGTCGCGACCTCGCCGGGCTCACCAGCGCGCCCCATCGGCACCTCGGCGAGCTTCGCATCCCAAATCCGTTGCGGCATAGCCTCGGTCATCGCCGAACGGATCAGGCCCGGCGCGATCGCGTTGACTCGCACGCCCAGGTGGGCGAGCTCCTTGGCGGCGGCCTTGGTCATCCCGACGATGCCGGCCTTGGCGGCCGAATAGTTGGTCTGGCCGACCAGGCCGACTTTGCCCGACAACGACGACATGTTCACGATCGCGCCGCGCTTGCTTTCCCGCATGATCGCCGCGGCTTTTCGGATGCCGTTCCAGGTGCCCTTCAGATGTACCGCGACGACGTCGTCGAACTCTTCTTCGGTCATCCTGCGCAGGGTGGCGTCGCGGGTGATCCCGGCATTGTTGACCATGATGTCCAGGCCGCCGAATCGCTCGACCGCGGTCGTGACGAGGGTGTCGACCTGCGCCGCCAACGTCACGTCGCAACGCACCGCCACGGCGACGTCGTCGCCGCCCAGGCGCTTGGCCGCAGCCTCGGTCGCCGCAAGATCGAGGTCACCGAGCACCACCCGGGCGCCTTCGGCGACGAACCGTTCCGCGATGGCCAGACCCAATCCCTGGGCGCCGCCGGTGACGACCGCGCTCCGACCGGTCAGCAACGGCACCCGATCACCACCCTGTCCGTCGGTGAACTCCCCAGCTATCAGACATCGTATTTCCTATATCATCGCTGCGACGTCGGTACGACCGGCCCCACCGGCAAGGAATCCGCAGGGCTTCGAAGGAGTGCAGATCCGTGACATCTCTGATGGCTGAAGCCAGCAGCCTCGTGACCTTCACTCAGCCTCAGATTCTTCTCTGCGGTGCGTCTCCCGACGCCGCACGACGGGCCAGTCCGACCCTGATG
>NZ_JAVKSH010000089.1:0-16137 GCF_039583805.1 Mycobacterium sp.
CGGGCGCCATCGCGCCCTCCTGGACTGCGGCCTGTTGCGCGGCTGCCTCGCGCAGCTGAGCCACCATCGGCTCGGGCAGCTGCACAGGAAGTGGTGTCCGAACTGGCAGCGGGGTGCTGCCGCGACGAACAACGGTGTCGCCCAACGTTTCTCGTGCTTCGCCGGTCAACGCGTCGATCGTCTCGTGCGGGCCGTTGACCACGCAGCGGATCATCCAGCGGTACCCGTCGACCCCGATGAACCGAACCGCGCCGGATGCGGTGCCGACGACTTCGCGGCCCCAGCGACCGTCGTGGATGCTCACCGCGGCCCCGTCTGCGCGCAGCGTGTCGGCCAGCTCCCCGGCCACTTCGCGCCACAGCCCCCCGGTCTTGGGTGCCGCGTAGGCGGCGATGGTGAAGCGGCCGTTGGGTGTCACCACCCACACCGCGCTCGGAATGCCCGTCTCGGCGAGCTCGACCTGGAGCTGGCCCGTGGCCGGCATCGGAATCAGCACCGAGCCGAGATCCAGGCGGGCCACCTCCGCCGCCGCGGGGTCCTCGAAATCCTCGATGTCGAACGGGCCGTCCAGCTCCTCGGCGGGTTCGACGGTGGTGTCCGAATCCTGTTGCGGGACAGCATTCGCGACAGCGTCCTCGACGGCGTCCTCGACGGCATTCGCGACGGCATCGTCAGGCTCGGCCGCGCCGTCGCGGGCTTTGCGTCTGCCGAATGCCATCACAAACTCGCATGTCCGCCGGAGGAGCCATGGCCGCCGTCGCCACGGGATGTGTCGGCCAGCCCGGCCTCGTCGAACGACGACAACTCGACCAGCTCGACCAGCTCGACCCGCTGCACCAGCAGCTGAGCGATGCGGTCACCGCGGTGCACGACAACCGGCGTCGCGGGGTCGAGGTTGACCAGCGCCACCTTGATCTCCCCCCGATAGCCGGCATCGATGGTACCCGGGCTGTTGACTATCGAAAGACCCGCCCGCGCCGCCAATCCGGAGCGCGGATGCACCAGTCCGACCATGCCGAACGGGATAGCGACGGCGATGCCGGTGCCGACCAGGGCACGGTGGCCGGGCAGCAGTTCGACGTCGTCGGCGCTGTACAGATCGATCCCGGCGTCGCCGGCGTGGGCCCGGGCCGGCAGCGGAAGCGCGGGGTCGAGGCGGACGATCGCCAAACTGGTCGCCACGGGGCCACAGACTACTCTTGACCGGGTGTCCGGTACGCGCGTCGCACCGCAACGTGTGCGGTATCGCGAACGCCTGCGGGTGCCCTGGTGGTGGTGGCCGCTGGGTCTGGCGGCGGCGTCGCTGATCGCGCTCGAGGTCAACCAGGGGGTGCGCGGGCTGCCCGACTGGCTGCCGTTCGCGGCGCTGTTCGCGGTGGCCGCCGGGGTGCTGCTGTGGCTGGGCCGGCTGGAGGTGCGTGTCACCGCCGCAGACGACGGCGTCGAACTGTGGGCCGGCGAGGCGCATGTGCCCGTCGCCGTCATCTCCCGGTCGGCGGAGGTGCCCCGCACGGCGAAATCAGCGGCGTTGGGACGCCAGCTCGATCCCGCCGCTTTCGTGATGCACCGGGCCTGGGTCGGTCCCATGGTGCTGCTCGTGCTGGACGACGCCGACGATCCGACGCCGTACTGGCTGGTGAGTTGCCGCCGACCGCAGCGGGTGCTGTCCGCGCTGCGAGGCTGAGCGCTACCGGACCGGTCAGGCCGCGCAGTCGGTACAGATCATCACGCCGTTCTTCTCGCTGGCCAGCCGGCTGCGGTGCTGCACCAAAAAGCAGCACGAGCAGGTGAACTCGTCGGCCTGCTTGGGAATCACCCGGACGGACAGCTCCTCGCCGGACAAATCCGCACCGGGCAGCTCGAAGGATTCGGCGGTTTCGGACTCGTCGACGTCGACCACCGCCGACGCCGCCTCGTTCCGCCGCGCCTTGAGCTCTTCCAGCGAATCCTCGGACACGTCGTCGGTCTCGGTGCGCCGTGGGGCGTCGTAATCGGTCGCCATCGTGTTGTCCCCTCTTAAACCCTGCAAGTCTTAACCTTGCAAGCACAGCTTTGTACCAGCGTCGAACGCATCCACCAAATGATTCGTGCCAATCTGACGCTGTGTTACTTGTGATTTCCATCACATTTGCCGATCGGCCGCCGTACTCGGCCTGCCAGATCACGTCTACAGTGCGTACGTGGTCGCGCAGATTACCGAAGGCACCGCTTTCGACAAGCGCGGTCGCCCCTTCCGGCGCCGCAACACCCGCCCGGCCATCGCCCTGCTGGCGGTGCTCGCGGTCGCGGCGGGGCTGGTCTGGACGATCGCGTTGACCCGACCGCCCCGCATCCGCGAAGCCGCGGTGTGCAACCCGCCCCCGGAACAGACGGACGCGGCGCGCCTCGGCGAAGCGGTGCCGGGCAGCTCGATGGTCAACGTGCTACCCGCCAGGCTGGCCGAGACGCGGGTTCACGTGCTCAATGCCAGTGGTCGGGGCGGCGAGGCGGCCGACGTCGCCGCGGCGCTGCGCGACCTGGGTTTCGCCCAGCCCACCGCCGCCAACGACCCGCTCTACGCCAACACCAGGCTGAACTGCCAGGGCGAGATTCGCTTCGGCGAAGCCGGTCAGGCGACCGCGGCCGCCGTGTGGCTGGTGGTGCCGTGCGCGGAGCTCTTCCACGACGACCGCGCCGACGACTCCGTCGACCTCGCGCTGGGGACCGAGTTCAGCGGGCTCGCGCACAGCGATGACATCGACGCGGTGCTCGCCGGCCTGCGCCCGGACGCCGAGCCGGCCGACTCCGCGCTGCTGCAGAAGATCCACGCCGGCAGCTGCTGACCGGCTGCTACTGCTCCCGGATCGCGGCCCGTCCGCCGCAGCGTTGCAGGGCGGCCAGCAGCTGGTCGGCGATTCCGGGCGCCGCGGCGACCACCAGCTCGGCTCCGCCCGAACCCGGTCCGGGCTCGGGCAGCAGCACCCGGGCACCCGCCTCGGCCGCGACCAGGGCTCCGGCCGCGCAATCCCACACCTGCAGACCATGCTCGTAGAAGGCGTCCAGACGTCCCGCGGCGACCATGCACAGGTCCAGCGCGGCCGAGCCGATCCGGCGCACATCGCGGACCGCCGGCAGCATCCGCGCCAGCAGCGCCGCCTGCGCTTCGCGACGCCCCCGGGAGTAGCCGAACCCGGTGCCCAGCAAGGCCATCGACAGGTCTGTCACGGCCGAGCACCGCAGCGGCCGGGTCCCGCGCTGGTCGGTCACGTGGGCGCCGAGCCCCGTTCCGGCCGAATACACCCGCGCGCCCACCACGTCGGCGACCGCGCCGGCCACCGAGACGCCGTCGATCTGGGCCGCCACCGACACCGCGTATGCCGGGATGTCGTAGAGGAAGTTCACCGTGCCGTCGATCGGATCGAGCACCCAGGTCACCACCTCGGCGGACGCCGCCGGTTCGGTGGGCCCGCCGCCCTCCTCGCCGAGAATGGGGTCGCCGGATCGTATCCGCGCCAACCGGTCCCGCAGGAACCGCTCGGTCTCGGTGTCGACGACGGTCACCGGATCGGTCGGCGTCGTCTTGGTTCGCACCGCCTCGCTCGCGGCGGTGCCGGCGCCGGCGCCGAACACCTCGGCGCGGCGACGCCGCACGAAGCCGGCCGCATCTGCGGCCAAGGTTTCGGCCACCGAGCGCAATTGGGCCGGGTGTTCGGCGGGTGCGTCCACCGGCCTATCGCACCACAGCGATTCCGCGCGGCGGCGGGCGCAGGTGGCCGGCGCCCGGACGCACTAGGGTTTGGTCGGACACCACGTCTGGGCGAGGAGATTCGATGGCAGCCACGATCAGCGACCCAACCGGCGCCGATGGATCCACGGCGGCGCCCCAGCGCCGCGGGTTCGGCGTCGACGTCGGCGGCAGTGGCATCAAGGGCGGCATCGTCGACTTGGACACCGGTCAGCTGATCGGAGACCGCGTCAAGCTGCCCACCCCGCAGCCGGCCACGCCTGCGGAGGTCGCCACAACCGTCGCGGCGGTCGTCGAGGAATTCGGCTGGACCGGGCCGCTGGGAGTCACCTATCCCGGCGTGGTCGCCCACGGCGTCGCCCGGACCGCGGCCAACGTCGACGCCTCGTGGATCGGGATCAACGCCCGCGACGTCATCAGCGCAGCGCTGAACGGTCAGGAGGTCGTGGTTCTCAACGACGCGGACGCGGCCGGGCTGGCCGAAGCGCGCCACGGCGCGGGCAGAGACCGCCCCGGTCTGGTGGTGCTACTCACCTTTGGGACGGGGATAGGCTCGGCGCTCATCCACAACGGGACGTTGCTGCCCAACACCGAATTCGGACACCTCGAGGTCGGCGGCAAGGAGGCCGAGCATCGCGCCGCGTCGTCGGTGCGCGACAAGCATGGGTGGAGCTACCAGAAGTGGGCCAAGCAGGTGACCAAGGTGCTGGTGGCCCTGGAGAACGCGTTCTGGCCGGATCTGTTCATCGCCGGCGGCGGGATCAGCCGTAAGGCCGACAAGTGGGTGCCGCTGCTGACGAACCGCACGCCCGTCGTCGCCGCCGCCCTGCAGAACAGCGCGGGGATAGTCGGCGCGGCGATGGCCGCCAGTGGCGACGCCGCGCACTGATTTTGCGCTGCGGGCGGTGCACCGGCGCACTGTCGTTACAATGGTTCGCGGCAGCCGCCCGTCCGATAGTGGCGACATCCGAGACAGCCGACACTTTCGGTCGAGCACGCCGCCAGCACCGGAAGTGAGTCCTACCGAAGGGGTTCACGTGGCAGCGACCAAGGCCAGCCCGGCGACCGATGAGCCGGTGAAGCGCACTGCCACCAAAGCCCCCGCCAAAACCGGGGCGAAGCGATCCCCGCGATCTGCGTCAACCGCGGCGGCGAAATCCGCCAACGGCTCCAGCACCGTCCGACGGGCCGCCACGACAACCCCGACCGCGACGCGAGTCGGCAAGGCACCGGCCAAATCCGCCAAGGCGGTCACCGAAGTCGACCCCCCCGCGACGGGCCGCTCGCCGGCGAAGGCCGTCGCCGCCAAATCCACGCCCACCCGAAGCCGCACGAAGAAGGCGGCGCCGACGCGTGACGCCTCGCCCGACGCCGCCGTCACAACCGAGACCATCGAGCCGACCGAGGCCGCCGACGACCTCGACATCGAGCCGAAGCTCGACGAGGTACCCGTTGACGACATCGAACTTGACGCCGACCTGAACCTCGACGATCTCGAAGAGGTCGCGGCCGAAAGCCCGCCCGATCACGCCGACGGGGCCCACCCCGACGCGGGCGTGGCGGAAATCGTCGCGGCGGACACCATCGACGACGAGGAGGAGATCGCCGAGCCCAGCGAAAAGGACAAGGCGTCAGGCGATTTCGTCTGGGACGAAGACGAGTCCGAGGCGTTGCGACAGGCCCGCAAGGACGCCGAGCTCACGGCGTCGGCAGACTCGGTGCGCGCGTACCTCAAACAGATCGGAAAGGTGGCGCTGCTCAACGCCGAAGAAGAGGTGGAGCTGGCCAAGCGCATCGAGGCGGGCCTGTACGCCTCGCAACTGATGGCCGAGATGGCCGAGCGCGGCAACAAGCTGCCCGCCGCGCAGCGCCGCGACATGGCATGGGTCTGCCGTGACGGCGACCGCGCGAAAAACCATCTGCTGGAAGCCAATCTGCGCCTCGTGGTGTCGTTGGCCAAGCGGTACACCGGCCGTGGCATGGCGTTTCTGGATCTGATCCAGGAAGGCAACCTGGGCCTGATCCGCGCCGTGGAGAAATTCGACTACACCAAGGGGTACAAGTTCTCCACCTACGCGACGTGGTGGATCCGCCAGGCCATCACCCGCGCCATGGCCGACCAGGCCCGCACCATCCGCATCCCGGTGCACATGGTCGAGGTGATCAACAAGTTGGGCCGCATCCAGCGCGAGCTGCTGCAGGATCTGGGCCGCGAGCCCACTCCGGAGGAGCTGGCCAAGGAGATGGACATCACCCCGGACAAGGTGCTGGAGATCCAGCAGTACGCCCGCGAGCCGATCTCGCTGGACCAGACGATCGGCGACGAAGGCGACAGCCAGCTCGGCGACTTCATCGAAGACAGTGAAGCCGTGGTGGCCGTCGACGCGGTCTCGTTCACGCTGCTGCAGGACCAGTTGCAGTCGGTGCTCGAGACGCTCTCCGAACGCGAGGCGGGCGTGGTGCGGCTGCGCTTCGGGCTCACCGACGGCCAGCCCCGCACCCTCGACGAGATCGGCCAGGTCTACGGCGTCACCCGGGAACGCATCCGCCAGATCGAGTCGAAGACGATGTCGAAGTTGCGCCACCCCAGCCGTTCGCAGGTGCTGCGCGACTACCTGGACTGAGCGGCCCACCGCTCGGGTGCGGGTGGGAAAGTGCCGTCCGGGCCGGGCCGATAGCGGGTGACGCCGACCACAGCCGCCACCGGCAGCGGTCCGTACAGATGCGGGAAGACCATCCACGCGGGATCGCTGGATGCGCCGGGCTCCCACCGCACCGGTGAATCCAGCCGTTCCGGATCGATGTGGAGCAGCACCAAGTCGTCGCGGCCACGGTAGAGCCGGTTGGCCGGCAGATGCACCTGTTCGGGCATCGACAGGTGGATGAACCCGGTACCGCCGCTCGACTCGGGCCGCAGCTCGCCGCGGGCGCGCGACGCCGACCATTCGTCGGCCGAACACAGATGCACCAGCAGTCCCGCCGTCATATCACCAGCCTGCCCGACCAGCGACCGGGTCGGTGAGAAACGACACACCCTGCGACCCCCGGGGATGACGGCCGAAAGCCCCGGCGTCTGAGACAGTGGATTAAGGCAGAAACGGAGTAGCCATGAACGCAACCCTGACCAGTCCCCCCCTGACGAAGGCTGATCGGTGCGATCGGTGCGGCGCAGCCGCCCGCGTGCGCGTCACGCTGCCCTCCGGCGCGGAGCTTCTCTTCTGCCGCCATCACGCCAACCAGCACGAGGCCAAGCTCACGGAGTTGGCGGCAGTGCTGGAGGCCGGCGCCCCGGTGGAGCTGTAGCGAAAGCACCGGGCCCGCCGGCGATCCGGACGCCGAGGCCCTGGGGCATGCTGACGTGGTCATGAGTTGCCCGACGCCAACGACTCCCCGTCACCCCATCTGGCGGATCACCCGCCGAACGCTGTCCAAAAGTTGGGACGACAGCATTTTCTCCGAGTCGGCGCAGGCGGCCTTCTGGTCGGCGCTGTCCCTGCCGCCGCTGCTGCTCGGGCTGCTCGGCAGCCTCACCTATGTGGCTCCGCTGTTCGGGCCGGACACCCTGCCCGCCATCGAGCACCGCCTGGTGTCGATGTCCAGCCACTTCTTCTCACCCAGCGTGGTCAACGAGATCATCACGCCGACCATCACCGACATCGACCGGGGCGCGCGCGGTGAGGTGGTGTCGCTGGGTTTCGTGATCTCGCTATGGGCGGGCTCCTCGGCGATATCGGCATTCGTCGACTCGGTGGTCGAGGCCCACGACCAGACCCCGCTGCGGCACCCGGTGCGGCAGCGGCTGTTCGCGCTGCTGCTGTACGTCGTGACGCTGCTGTTCGTGATCCTCACCGCGCCGCTGATGGTGCTCGGCCCACGCAAGGTGGCGCAGTTCGTCCCCGACAGCTGGCTGAACCTCGCCTACTACCCGGTGCTGCTCACCGGGCTGATGGTCGCGGTGATGATCCTGTACCGGGTGGCGCTGCCTGATCCGTTGCCCTCGCATCGCCTGGTCTTCGGGGCGCTGCTGGCCACCGCGGTGTTCTTGATTGCAACCCTGGGCCTGCGTGTCTACCTGACGTGGATCAGCCGCACCGGCTACACCTACGGCGCGCTGGCGACACCGATCGCGTTCTTGTTGTTCGCCTTCTTCGGCGGCTTCGCCGTGATGCTCGGGGCCGAACTCAACGCGGCCATCCAGGAGCAGTGGCCCGCGCCGGTCACCCACACCCATCGGTTACGCCGCTGGCTGTCAGCGCGCACGCGGACCGGCGCCGACGAGGTCGACACCGCGGCGCGGCCACACTCCGTTGGCACCGACCAGGTCAGCTCTTCGTGAGCTGCTGGTAGATCCGCTTGCAGTCCGGGCAGACCGGCGATCCCGGCCGGGGTGACCGGGTCACCGGAAAAACCTCACCGCACAGCGCGACAACGTGTGTGCCCAGCACCGCGCTCTCGGCGATCTTGTCCTTCTTGACGTAGTGAAAGTACTTGGGCGTGTCGCTGCCGGTTCCGTCGTCGACGCGTTCGTCGGCATCGGTACGTTCGATCGTGTCCGTCTGCATGACTCACATTGTGCCCGAAGTCGGTCACAGACACCGCAGGACAACCGAGATCGAAACCGGCCGCGCCGGACACCGCGGAATGTGGGACAGTGGGTAGATGAAACGCGGTGCGAAACTGGGTTTCGACGACGACGGTCGGGCCGTGCTGATCACCGCCGCCGCGCCCGCCTACGACGTGCAGCATCGCCAGCGGGTGCGTAAGTACCTGACGTTGATGGCGTTCCGGATTCCCGCGCTGGTGTTGGCTGCGCTCGCCTACGGCGCCTGGCACAACGGCCTGGTCTCGCTGCTGATCGTCGCCGCGTCGATTCCGTTGCCGTGGATGGCGGTGCTGATCGCCAACGACCGGCCACCCCGCAGCGCCGACGAACCCCGCCGGTTCGATCACGTTCAGCGGCGCATTCCGTTGTTTCCCACGGCCGAGCGTCTCGCCCTTGAGAGCCCCGGTCGCCCGACGTCACACCCGCAACCGCCAACCGCGGGCGGGGACGGTTCCGAATAACTGTCTGGGACTGACCTTCTCAGGACATTCTCAGACCGTAGGCGCATTCGTGCACGTCAACCGGTGTGAGACCGCTGTCGGACGGGAACTCTTGAGCCGGGATGTTCGTTGGACCACACAGGACTTCAGGCCGATCAGGAGTTCACACGGATCAGGAGTTCACACAGGACTTCACGCCGATCAGGAGGCCGATATGGCACATGCCACCACACGCCGGGTGGACGGCGACCTCGATGCCCAGAGCCCTGCCGCGGATCTGGTGCGCGTCTATCTGAACGGCATCGGCAGGACGGCACTGCTCACCGCCGCCGATGAGGTCGAACTCGCCAAGCGCATCGAGGCGGGGCTTTACGCGCAGCATCTGCTCGCCACCCGCAAACGCCTCGGGGAGAACCGCAAGCGGGATTTGGCGGTGGTCGTCCGCGACGGCGAGGCGGCGCGCCGTCACCTGCTGGAAGCCAACCTGCGGCTGGTCGTGTCGCTGGCCAAACGCTACACCGGCCGGGGCATGCCGCTGCTGGACCTCATCCAGGAGGGTAACCTCGGGCTGATCCGCGCGATGGAGAAGTTCGACTACGCAAAGGGATTCAAGTTCTCGACCTACGCCACCTGGTGGATCCGGCAGGCGATCACCCGCGGCATGGCCGACCAGAGCCGCACCATCCGGCTGCCGGTCCACCTGGTCGAGCAAGTCAACAAGCTGGCGCGGGTCAAGCGCGAGATGCACCAGAACCTCGGCCGCGAAGCCACCGACGAAGAGCTCGCCGCGGAGTCGGGCATTCCGATCGAGAAGATCAACGACCTGCTCGAGCACAGCCGCGACCCGGTCAGCCTGGACATGCCGGTCGGCTCGGAAGAAGAGGCGCCGCTGGGCGACTTCATCGAGGACGGCGAGGCGATGTCCGCGGAGAACGCCGTCATCGCCGAGCTGCTGCACACCGACATCCGCAAAGTGCTGGCCACCCTCGACGAGCGCGAGCACCAAGTGGTCCGGTTGCGCTTCGGTCTCGACGACGGTCAGCCCCGCACCCTGGACCAGATCGGCAAACTCTTCGGCCTGTCCCGCGAGCGAGTCCGCCAGATCGAGCGCGAAGTGATGACCAAGCTACGCCACGGCGAGCGCGCCGACCGGTTGCGGTCGTACGCGAGCTGACGGCACCCCGCCACGGCGCACGCACTGCCGCGACGCGGCGGACGTCGTGGCGGTGCGTGCGCCGGCGAGTATGCGAGCCACCCGCAGGGCTGGCCACGTAGACTCGGGTCGACGGAGGGTGCGCGATGAACGACCTGGTTGATACCACCGAGATGTATCTGCGGACGATTTACGACCTCGAGGAAGAAGGCGTCACGCCGCTGCGCGCCCGGATCGCCGAGCGGCTCGACCAGAGCGGGCCGACGGTCAGCCAGACGGTGTCACGGATGGAGCGCGACGGGCTGCTGCGGGTGGCCGGCGACCGTCATCTCGAACTGACCGAGAAGGGCCGGGCTCTGGCGGTCTCCGTGATGCGCAAGCATCGGCTCGCGGAGCGGCTGCTGGTCGACATCATCGGACTGCCGTGGGAAGAGGTACACGCCGAGGCCTGCCGGTGGGAGCACGTGATGAGCGAAGACGTCGAGCGGCGGCTCGTCAACGTGCTCAACAACCCGACCACCTCGCCGTTCGGAAACCCGATTCCCGGGCTGAAGGACCTGGGGATGGGGGCGGGCATGGATGCCCACGAGGCCAATCTGGTCCGGCTGACCGAGTTGCCGTCCGGGTCACCGGTCGCGGTGGTGGTGCGCCAGCTCACCGAACACGTACAGGGCGACATCGAGCTGATCACCCGGCTCAAGGATGCTGGCGTCGTCCCCAACGCGCGGGTGACCGTCGAGACCAATCCCGGCGGAGGCGTGACGATCGTGATAACCGGCCACGAAAAGGTCAGCTTGCCCCACGAGATGGCCCACGCCGTCAAGGTCGAAAAGGTGTGACGTCTATCCGGCGCGCCGGCCCGATGCTGCACGCGGCGGCAGCCGCACGCCGAGCCGCTTCGCCATCCGGTAGCCGGTGACCGCGAGCTGGCGAATGTGCTCCGGGCGCAGACCCGACTGCAGGGCGGTGTCGAGCATGCCCGCCATCCGGTGGCCGGGTTCGCTGCGCAACGCGGCTTCCAGCGACACCCCGGCCAGCGGTCCGTCGCCGCGCGCGTACGCGCTGAACGCCAGCAGCACCAGCGCCTCGACCCGCCACGGTTCGGGCAAGCGACGCGACAGCAACGCCCACAACGACTCGGCGGCCGCGGCGCTGTCCCCGACCGCAAGCGCGCAGAGCGTGTCGCGCACGGCCACGTCCGACAGGGCGCAGCCCAGTGCGGCCAGCTCGCTGTCGGGGAGCTGCTGCCCGGCGGCAACCCGGGCGGCGGCAGCCAGGGCGTTCTCGACGTCGCGGCGGCCGCAGCCGACCGGGTCGGCGCGATGCGCGGCGGCGCGCGACGAGGCGTGGTGATCGAGCGTGGCAGCCAGTTTCGAGCTCGCCGTCTGATCGGGCGCGATGACGGCTTGCAGGTCGACACGCCGACCGTAGAGGCGGCGCCCGTCGAGCACCGCCGCCAACGCCAGCGGCGACGCTGAGGGATCGTCGACCGCCCCGCCGGCACCGCAGCCGTCGACGCAGCGCCAGCTCCCGCCGGCGGCCACCTGATCGACCACGTGGGCGGCCCACAGCACGATGTCACGCCGCGACAGCTCCTGCGACAGTGCGGCGCTGAGGTGGCGGTACTCCTCGGCGCAGACCGGGCAAGCGGCGCCGTCGGCGTCGACGATCACCAGGATGACGGCCTCCGGGCCGGCCGCCGCGGCCACGTCGGCGAGCTGCCCGACCCGCTCGGTCAACGCACCCGAGAGGTCGGCTCGCATCACCGACCCCAGCGCTCCGTCGTCGACCGACACCAAAACCAGCGATTTCTCGGGCACGAAACCCAAGACAGCCGGCAACGCGGCGATCAGCGCGCCGGGGCGATTGAGATCATTGAGATCAAAGTCTTGTCGATGTTGTGTCATGCGGTGAACGCTGGCAACCGGCACCGTCAGCGTGCCCGTCGCGGTGGCGTTCTGAACAGCCTGCTGTGGACAAAGTCGCAACTGTGGAAACCGGCCGCACGGGCTCCGCTCAACACGGATCGTCGATGCCGGACGGCGCGGTGTCGCCGGGGCCGCCGGCTTCGGCACGCGCCACAAGAGCGGCCGTGTGGTCGTCGAATGGGGGTGAATACGAGACGTCGTCGGTGCAACCACCACCGTCGAGGCCGCCGATCACCCCGGTGACCGTCGACCCGCTGACCCACGGGGCGCCGCTGGTGCCGTCGACCAGGCCCGCACACGGCAGTTCGGGAAACCCGCCCGCGGTGATTCCGGTGCCGGCCTGACACCCGATCGGCCGGCCGCCAACACCGGCCGCATAGGCCGTGACCGTGACCCGGCTACCCCGCGCCGGCGCCGCACCCAGCGTAAACGCCGAGCCGGCCTGCGCCTCCACCGACCGTCCGCCCGCCCGGCTCACCCGCAGGATCGCATAGTCCGCGCGCGGGTCCCTCGCGGCGACCCAGCGGGGATCGAGGTAGACCGCGGTCACGGTCCACACATCGCCGGCGGGCGCGGCGTCGGCGAAGCCGGGAACGAAAGTGACCGGAAAGCCCGCCGGCAGGCAATGCGCAGCCGTCAAGACCAGGTCGCCGCCCGGGGAATGCAGCACCGAGCCGGTGCAGACGTGCAGATCGCCGCCGCCGAGGAAGATCACACCGACCCGCGGATCCGGGTTAACCGGACGCGCGACGACCGAATGCGCGGGTTCCGCGCGACCGGGTGCCGGCGCCTCCCGCTGCGGGTGCGGCCGTGCCGTGGTCGTGCCGGTGACCTGATCGGTGTGCTGCCCACAGGCGGTCACGACTCCCGCCGATACCACCGCCAGGCTGATCGTCACTGCTACCAGGGTGCGCATCGTTGTCGATCATGCCCGACCGTGACGCCACCCGCGTGCAACCCGCACACACGGCTGCGCTGGCAACCGCACGTCCATCTGAGAGACACTGGGATGACACGACGCGATCCCCGGCGTCACGGCAAGGAGGCAACACCAATGGGCTACGACCTGCCCGCCGGCCACGAGCAGCGCCCCCAGCCGGAGCAGAACGGCATGTACCAGCTCGCGCTGCCGGCGCCGCAGCTGGTGTCCTCGGATGGCCGCGGCCCGGTGCTGGTGCACGCTTTGGAGGGCTTTTCCGACGCAGGCCATGCCATCCGGCTGGCCGCCACGCACCTCAAGGACGCGCTCGACACCGAGCTGGTGGCGTCGTTCGCCATCGACGAACTGCTGGACTACCGTTCCCGGCGGCCGCTGATGACGTTCAGAACCGACCATTTCACGCGTTACGACGATCCCGAGCTGAGCCTGTACGCGCTGCACGACAGCGTCGGAACACCTTTCCTGCTGTTGGCCGGCATGGAGCCGGACCTCACGTGGGACCGCTTCGTCGCCGCGGTGATGTTGCTGGCCGAGCGGCTGGGGGTGCGGCAGACGGTCGGCCTGGGCACCATCCCGATGGCCGTCCCGCACACCCGCCCGGTGACGATGACGGCCCACTCCAACAACCGTGAGCTGATCGCGGACTTCACGCCCTGGATCAACGAGGTGCAGGTGCCCGGCAGCGCGTCCAACCTGCTGGAATACCGGATGGGTCAACACGGGCACGAGGTGGTCGGCTTCACCGTGCACGTACCGCACTACCTGGCGCAGACCGACTACCCGGCCGCCGCGCAGGCACTGCTGGAGCAGGTGGCCAAGACTGCATCCCTGCGGCTGCCGCTGGATGCGCTGGCCGAGGCGGCCGCCGCGATCCGGGCCAAGATCGACGAGCAGGTCGAAGCCAGCCCCGAGGTCGCTCATGTGGTGTCGGCACTGGAGCACCAGTACGATGCCTTCATCGCCGCCCAGGAGAACCGTTCACTGCTCACCCGAGACGAAGACCTGCCCAGCGGGGACGAGCTCGGCGCGGAGTTCGAGCGGTTCCTGGCTCAGCAGGCCGAAAAGAAGTCCGGCGACGGCGACCAGACCTGACCCGCCGTTTCGGCCCGACGTCTAATAAGTTGGCACCATGACCGAGCGAAAGCCGAACCTCCGCCCGGTGCGTGAAGTCACGCCGTCGCTGCAGTTCCGCACGGTCCACGGCTACCGGCGGGCGTTTCGGATCGCCGGTTCCGGTCCGGTCATCCTGCTGATCCACGGCATCGGCGACAACTCCACCACGTGGGACGCCGTGCAGGCCACGCTTGCGCAACGGTTCACGGTCATCGCCGTCGATCTGCTCGGCCACGGCCAGTCCGACAAGCCGCGCGCCGACTATTCGGTGGCCGCCTACGCCAACGGGATGCGCGACCTGCTGTCCGTGCTCGACATCGAGCGCGTCACCGTGGTCGGCCATTCGCTGGGCGGCGGAGTGGCGATGCAGTTCGCCTACCAGTTTCCGCAGCTGGTGGAACGGCTGGTTCTGGTCGGGACCGGAGGCGTCACCAAGGATGTCAACCTGGTGTTGCGGATGGCGTCGTTGCCGATGGGCGGCGAGGCGCTGGCGCTGCTGCGCCTGCCGTTCGTGCTGCCGGTCGTGCAGCTCGCCGGCCGCGCGGCGGGATGGGTGCTGGGATCGACGGCGCTGGGCCGGGATGTGCCCGACGTGCTGCGGGTGTTGGCCGACCTGCCCGAGCCGATGGCCTCGGAGGCGTTCACCCGGACCCTGCGGGCGGTGGTCGACTGGCGCGGCCAGATGGTCACCGTGTTGGACCGCAGTTATCTGATGGAATCGATTCCGGTGCAAATCATCTGGGGCACCCAGGACGTCGTGGTGCCGGTGCGCCACGCCTGGATGGCACATGCGGCGATGCCGGGCTCGCAAGTGGAGATCTTCGAACGGTCCGGCCACTTTCCCTTCCACGACGACCCTGACCGCTTCATCGAGGTCGTCGAGCGTTTCATCGACACCACCGAGCCCGCCGCCTACGACCCGAACGCTCATCGGGAGTTGCTCCGCGGCGGGGGCGGCGAGCATGCGGTTTCCGGTCCGGTCGACACCCGCGTCGCCGTGCTGAGCGCCATGGATTCCGACGAACGCAGCGCAACCTGACCGTGCCGGCGGCAATCCGTCGTAGTGTCGCCTCATGAGCATCGATGTGACGGTGCTGCGCGTCTTCACCGACGCGCAGGGCAACTTCGGAAATCCGCTCGGCGTCGTCGATGCCGGCACCGTCGAGTCATCCGGGCACCAGCAACTCGCGGCCCAATTGGGTTACAGCGAAACCGTATTCGTCGACCTGCCCGCCGCCGGGTGCGGCACCGCGCACGCCCGCGTCTACACCCCGGTGACCGAGCTGGCGTTCGCCGGTCACCCGGCGGTGGGGGTGTCGTGGTGGCTGCGCGAGCGGGGCACACCGATCCGCACCCTGCAGGTGCCGGCCGGCATCGTGCAGGTGAGCTACGACGGCGACGTCACCGCCGTCGACGCCCGCTCGGAATGGGCGCCGGAGTTCGCCATTCACGATCTGGAGTCGCTCGACGACCTGCTGGCCGCCGACCCCGACGACTTTCCCGACGACATCCAGCACTACCTGTGGGCGTGGATCGACCAGTCCGCGGGGTCGTTGCGCGCGCGGATGTTCGCGGCCAATCTGGGTGTCCCCGAAGACGAGGCGACCGGATCGGCCGCGGTGCGGATCACCGACTACCTCAGCCGCGGCCTGACCATCGTGCAGGGCAAGGGCTCGGTGATCGAGACCACCTGGAGCCCGGCGGGCTGGGTTCGGGTCGCCGGTCGCGTGGTCGACGACGGCGTGACGCGCTTCGTCTGAGCGTCAGTCTGTGCGGCGCAACACCGCGCCGAGGTGATGCTGCAGCGGTTGGCCCACCGCCGCCATCCGCAGCGAGTAGGACAGCTCGTCGCCGGCGATCCGGAACGACCGGCCCAGCGCCGTCACCTCTTTCGCGGTCGGGGTCAGCCCGATCGTCGACGAGGTCAGTTCGAGCTCGATCGTCGTGCCGTCCGCGGTGAAGGTTCCCACCTCGATTTCGGTGATGCCGCTGGGGTGGGCGAGGACCAGCTCCACCCGGCCCGGCTGCGGCACCCGCAGGTAGCCGGCCTCGGCGTGCAGGGGCTTGCCGTCGGCCACCGCCCTGGTCTTCTGCCCGTAGACCAGAAACGGCTTGCCCACGTGGGAGAAGACCACTTCTTCGACGTAGTCGAACGGTTCGATCGTTGGATAGCTGCCCGAGCCGCGGCCTGTCCACGTGCCCAGCAGCGCCGCGAGCCCTGTCAGGTCGGGGTGCA
>NZ_JAVKSH010000090.1:0-4797 GCF_039583805.1 Mycobacterium sp.
GGTGATCGGGCGTCGCGCCCAAGGCTTTACGGCCCGGCGACGGGAAGGTGTGACACCACCACGACCAGAGGATCGTGCGGTGAGAGCTACCAACCAGACCGGACCCGACAGCCCACAGGCGATCACCGGGAACCGCCACCGGTCAAGGACGCGAGGAACCCAATCTCGCCCGCCTTGCCGGAACGTACGCGGCGATCCGGGCCGGGCAACCGTTACCCCGGCACAGTTGGCCAACAATGACCAACCTCAGTTTTAACAGTTGCAGCATTCGCACCAGCGGGGATCGGCCTCGGCGTCCGGACGTGGAACGCGTTGTCGGCGTTCACATGCCGGGCAACCCAGAATGTCGGCTGCGACCAGGTCGGTGGCCGTGCCGCAGATCCGGCAGCGCAGCCCGGTTTCGACGCCGACTTTGCCGAATCCGGGTCCCTGGCACGACGGGCATGGCGTGGCCAGCCGCTGAGCCAGGCTGCGCGCCAGGCGAGTCAACGCCCGGCGTCGGGTGGGGTTGTGATGAGCGCGCAGGTCCGGCTCGACCCACACCTGGCCGCCGTCCGCGCAGCCGAGGGCTCCGGCGACCGCCGCGTGCAGGCTGTCGACGTCGGTCAAACCCTTGCCGAAGACCCTGACCGCGCCGTCACCGACCGTTTTGACGGCCAGGCCCTGTTCGGGAAAGCTGAGGGCGCGTGCCGCGTCGATCGCCTGCTCGACAGAGCTGACGACGCACGGCGGTCCCGGGACGTCGAGGTCGTTGTGTCCCTCGACGACGTGGATTCCCCGCCGGTCGTCGAGGAAAACCAAGACCTCCTCGTGCACCCTGACCACGGCGTAGCGGGTGGCGTAAGTGGCTTCGCTGGCCAGACCATAAGGCAACCCGGTGGCCTGCATCGCCAGCCGTGCCTTGGCGGTGGCGGCCTGGGTGGGAGTCATGGTGCGCTCGACGTCTCCGGTGAAGGTGCCGAACCTGTCGGTGTCGAGCCCTCCGGGCGCGATCACCCGGGCGCCGAGAATCTCCTCGAACGCCGGGCCGACCTGGCGTTCTTTGCCGTGCATGGTGCCCATGGCGATGACGGCACCCGCGTAGCGGCGCCGGATGGGGGCCGCGCTCGCGGTGTCGTCGGGCTGCGGCTCGCTCACCTGCTTCCTTCCCGTGCTGTCCGGTGCCGTGCTGTCCGGTGCCGTGCTGTCCGGCAACACTCTGGCGGTATCAAATTATGGAAACACAATACACATGACTTGATACATGAGATCGATTTCATGTAATGTTGGCCCCGACGCCGGTGGCGAACCGGTACGACCTGAACGGGAGGCGCTATGGATGTGCTGGTACCACTGCTGATCGCAGCACCGTTGGCGGTCGCGATGGCCGGGCGCGCGCTGCGGCGACCCGCTGGTAGCTGGGGCCCGGCGGGAGGCGCCGTCAGCATGCTGCTGGCCCTGGCGGTCTCCGCCATCGTGCTCACCCGCGGTCCGCTGTCCTGGCTCCCCGGCGCCGGCAGCGGTCGGTCGCTGTTCGGGTTCTGGGCCGACCAGCTGGCCGCGGTGCTGCTGCCGGTGGTGTGCGGCATCGGACTCGTCGTGCAACTGTTCGCCCGGCGCTATCTGTACGGCGACCGCCGGGCCGACCGATTCTTCACCGCCACGGCGGCGCTGACCGCGGCCACCGCGGCGCTGGTCACGGCGGTCACCGTGGTCGGCCTGGCGCTGGCGTGGACGGCTGCGGGCCTTGCGCTGTGCGCGCTGCTGGGAACCTACGACCATCTGCCGGCCGCCCGCGACGGCCTGCGCCGCACCGCGGCTGCGTTCGCGGTCGGCGACGGCGCGTTGTGGGCGGCTGTGCTGGTGATCGTCGCGGGGTCCGGCCAGGTGGACCTGCGCCGCACCGCGGCGCCGTTGGCCTCCGCCGGGGGGCTGCCGGCGACGGTGGCGGCGGTGCTGTTCGTCCTCGCCGCGGCGTCACGCTCGGCCCAGATACCGTTCCACCGTTGGCTGCCGACGACGCTGGCCGCCCCCACCCCGGTGTCGGCGCTGCTGCACGCCGGCGTCGTCAACGCCGGGGCGATCCTGCTCGCCCGCGCCGGCACGGTGGTGGTCTTCCCGGCGGCCGCGATGTACCTCACCTTCGCTGTCGGTGCGCTCACCGCGGTATACGCGACGGCGCTGATGCTCACCAAACCCGACATCAAGGGCGCGCTCGTGCACTCGACAATGGGCCAGATGGGCTTCATGATCATGACCTGCGGCTTGGGCCTGTACGCCGCCGCGGTCTTCCACCTGATCGCACACGGCATGTACAAGGCGACGTTGTTCTTGGGGTCGGGGGCGGCGGTCCATCGCTACGGCCGGCACGACCGCAGCTCACAACGGGCCGCACCGAGCGCGGCCCGACGCTGGATGCTCGGCGCCTACGCCGTCACCGCGCCGGCCGCCGCATTGGCTCTGGCCGCGGCGCTGGGGGCGCCGGTCGGCGAACTCGCCCACCACGGCGGCGTCCCGCTGCTGGTGTTCGCCTGGGCCGCCGGCGCGACAGCAGGCTGGGCGTGGCTGCGGCGCGGCCCGACCGCGGGTCGTGCGCTGGCCGGAGCCGTCGCGCTGGGTGTGATCGCCCCGGTCTACCTGACGGCCGTCGCCGTGCTGACGCGCATCCTCGCGCCCGCGCTGCCGGTAGCCGCCGGCCACGGCGCGACGGGCTGGGCGGTGCTGGCCGCGGCGCTCGCCCTGGCGGCGGTGGCCGCCGCGATGCGGTTCACGCCGGCGCTGCCCGGGCTGGCGGCGCTGCGGCGGACGGCGTACGTGTGGGCACTGACCCAGGCCCAGCCGCGGACCGGGACGACGGTCCGGGTGGCCGCCGAGCCGCTGCGGCACCGCCCGGTCGTCCGCGCAACGGTGGGGGCATCGGCGTGACGGCGGCCCCCATCCCGGCGAGCACCGCCGCCGGGCGCGGCGCGCTGCGCAGCGACGTCAACATCGCCGGGCAGGCCCTGACTCCGTACTGGCCGATCGAGACGTTCATCGCGGTCAACCCCCTCGGTGGCTACGAGGGCCTACCTTTTGCCACCGCCATCCGGCGCGCCGGCGAATGGGTCGGCGCGCGCGGCACCGTGGCCGAGACCACCTTCCGGCGGCTGCACGCCGCCGGCCGCATCGCCGACGACCAGCTGGACGCGGCACTGGCCCACCACGTCGAGGACATCGCGCAGCATCCGGGGGTGGCCGTACCGAATGGCCACATCGGCGCGCTGGACATCCTGCGCTGCGACATGCTGTACGGCCAGACCGGGCCCGATCCTGCCCGGGTGAGCACCACCCGCAGCGAACAGGTTTGTCGCCAGGTCGCCGACCTCGTCGACAACCAGACCGGCAAGTGGTGCGCGGCGTTCTTCGGCGCCGCGCACACCGCCTGGCCCATGCCCGGAGCCGAGCGCGGGTTGTACGCCGCGTGGCGGGACCTGGCCGGACGCGACCGCTCGCTGCCCAGCAGCGTGCGGCGACGGCTGCGCCTACTGCCCGCCCGCCCCGACGACGCCGCCACCGCGGCCCTGGCCGACCTGGGTGTGTGCGACGACGCGCGGGTGGGCTACCTGCGGGCCCACCTCACCGCGATGCCCGGCTGGGCCAGTCACGTGCGCTGGCACGGCGAGCACGGCGACGCCGCCGACCTCACCCAGTACCTGGCGATGCGGCTGGTCTACGAAGCTGAACTGCTGCGCCACGCGGGCCTGCTCAACGCCTCCTGCCCGCCGTCCGCGCCGGCACCCCAGCCCCCGTCGACGCACGCCCGCGCGGTGGCCGTCGCCACCCGCCTGGCGCCCGCGCAGGCGAGCGACCGGGCCTGTGTCGACGCCATCGCCGACGTGCTCGAGCTGCTGGGGGTGTCGGTCCGTCCGCTGGTCTGGCAGCGCGCCTACGAGTGGGGATACCGCGCCCCGCTGCTCGCCGAACTGGCCGGGCAGCCGCTGCCCGCGCCGGCCGCCCGGCCCGCAGCCCAGGTCGTCTGCTGCATCGACACCCGCTCCGAGGAGCTGCGCCGCCAGGTGGAGGCACTCGGGCCGTACGAAACGCTGGGCTTCGCCGGATTCTTCGCGGTCGCCATCTCCTACCGTGGCTGGGAGTCCGCGACCAGCAGCGAGCAGTGCCCGGTGCTGCTGCGCCCGCGCAACGAGATCACCGAACACCCCGACCCGTCGGTTCCCGAGGGCCGTCTGGCGCGCGCCCGCGCGGGCCGGGTGACCCTGGCCGCCGGCGAGGACGCCTTCGACGCGGCCAAGAACGACACCCTCGCGCCGTTCAGCCTCGCCGAGGTCGCCGGCTGGGCGGCCGGGCCGCTGGCCGCCGTCAAGACGGTCGCGCCGCGCCTGCACGACCGCGTGCGAGACCGGTTGCGCCGCGCTGTCAGCCCCGTCGCCACCACCAGGCTGGGCGTCGCCGAGGGGTTCACCGTCGAGGACCGGCAGCTCTTCGCCGAGGCAGCCCTGACCATGATGGGCCTGACGGCCAACTTCGCGCCGCTGGTGGTGCTGTGCGGTCACGGCAGCACCACCGAGAACAATCCCTACGAGTCGGCGCTGCACTGTGGGGCGTGCGGCGGCAACCGCGGCGCCCCCAACGCCCGGACCGCGGCGGCCATCCTCAACGACGTGGCGGTGCGCGAGCATCTGGCCGCCCGGGGCATCGACGTTCCGGCCGACACCTGGTTCGTCGCCGCCGAACACGACACCGCTCGTGACACCGTCACCGTGCTGGACCCGCATCTGGTGCCGGCCGGCCACCGGGAAGCACTGGGCCGTCTGGTGTCCG
>NZ_JAVKSH010000090.1:4897-12537 GCF_039583805.1 Mycobacterium sp.
CGCCCCGGCCCCGGCTGGTGCGCCGGGTCCGCGCCCGATCGGTGGACTGGGCGCAGGTCTACCCCGAATGGGGGCTGGCCGGCAATGCCTGCTTCATCGTGGGGCCGCGGACCATGACCGCCGGCATCGACTTGGGCCGGCGGGCGTTCCTGCACTCCTACGACGCCGCGGTCGACCCGGGCGGCGCGGGGCTGGAGACCATCCTCACCGCCCCGCTGATCGTGGCCCAGTGGATCAACCACCAGTACTACTTCTCCACGGTCGCTCCGGAGGTGTTCGGCGCCGGCACCAAGACAATCCACAACGTGGTCGGCACCGCCGGCGTGCTCGCCGGCCACAACGGTGACCTGCAGCTGGGGCTGCCCTGGCAGTCGGTGGCCGTCGGAGACCGGCTGGTGCACGAGCCGCTGCGGCTGCTGGCGATCGTGCAGGCGCCGATCTCGCGCATCGACGCGATCATCGACCGCAACCCGGTGCTGCAGCAACTGTTGGACAATGAATGGATCACAATGACCGCGCGCGAGCAGCACGGCGATCCGTGGCTGCTGCGCACCGCCGGCGGCTGGCAGACCGCCCCTTACCCGAAAGCAGCCAACCGATGAGCGATCCGAATCACGGCCTGACCCGGATGACCAAGATCGAGGTCGTCATTCCCGGAGAGCGGGCACCCGCCGTGCGCGAGCTGATCCGCGCGAGCGGGGCCACCGGCTACACCGCGGTGTCCGGGGTTTCGGGATTCGGCCACCACGGCCACCACCAGGGGCGTCTGCTGTTCAACGACCAGGCGGCGCTGGAATTGCTCATCACCGTCGTCCCGCCGGACCGGACCGAGCCGTTGATCAGCGGGCTGCGGCGGCTGTTCGACGCCAGCCCGGGTGTCATGTTCGTCTCCGACACCCAGGTCAGCCGGCCGGACTACTTCACCTGAGCGGTACCTCGCCCGGACGGTGGCACCCGCCTCGGGGTCAGGTGAGGGCGTCGATCAACTCGCCGACGGTGTGCCTGGCCTCCACGGGATGACGCAGGCGGCCACGCGGATTGACCCGATAGACGTTGCGGCGCCCCACCTTTGACTTGGTCAGGTAGCTGCCCTCGGTGAGGTCGGCAAGGATCAGCTGCACCGACCGCTCGGTGATGCCGACCCGCAACGCCAGTTCGCGGACGGTCAGCTGCTCGCCGCCGGCCAGGCACAACAAGACGTGCCCGTGGTTGGTCAGGAACGTCCACCCCCGGGAATCGCCGGCCGCGGGCGGCTCCGGCGCGGCCCGGGTGGGACGGCGGGTCCGCGCGCCGGAGCGGCTGGCAGCCATGCGCCGATACTAATACATCGTCATTCAGGTAACGGCTTTCGTGAACGATCGCGTCGCGTTGCGAAGCCATTGAGTCGGCGTTGCGCCGGAACGTTCGTCGGGGGTTGTCGCCCTGGTCAAGTCCCCTGGGGTGGCGGGTCCGCGCACCGAACGTGAAGCCATTGCGAAAATCAGGGCCAAATCTCGCAACAGTTTCACGTTCGGTGCGCGTGGGGTGGGCACGGTCGGGATCAGCCGCCCCGGGCCGCGGTCATCGCGGCACGGTTGATCTTCGTCGCCGCGCTGCGGGGGATCCGGTCGACGAACTCCACCGTCTTGGGCACCTTGTAGGCGGCCAGCCGGCTCTTCGCGTAGGCGATCACCTGCTGCTCGGTCGGCGGTGTGGCGGGGTCGGCCGGCTGCACCACGGCGTGCACCCGACGCCCCCACGTCGGATCGGCCAGCCCGAGCACCACGACGTCGGCGATGCCGCCGTGGTCGGCCAGCGCGCATTCGACTTCGGCGGGAAACACGTTGGCGCCGCCGGTGATGATCAGGTCCGCGCGCCGGTCGGCGATGTAGAGATAGCCGTCGGCGTCCAGGTGGCCGATGTCGCCGGCAGAGCGGAAGCCGTCGGGTGTGCACGGCAGCGGCTCCGCCCCGCCCAGATAGCGGTACGCCGCGCTCATCGGCGCCCGCAGGTACACCTCACCCTGCTCGCCGGGGCCGAGCGGGTTTCCCCGCGGGTCGAGGATGCGGATGTCGGTGTCCCGGAAGCCGCGGCCTACGCTGCCGGGATGAGTCAGCCATTCGTCGCCGCGCAGCGCGGTCAGGCCCAGGTTCTCGGTCATGCCGTAGGCCATCACGACACGTTCCGGACCGAGCAGGCCGAACCACGTGTGCGCCAGCGCGGGCGGCAGCACGGCGGCGCCCTGCAGGATCCACACCACGCTGGAGAAATCCCGCCGGCCGATGCCGGGCAGCGCCGCGACGCGGCCCAGCATGGTGGGGGTGGCGGTGAAGTGGGTGATCCGGTACCGCTCGACCGCGTCGACAAGCAGTGCGGCATCGAACTTTTCCAGCACCACCAACCGGTCGCCGCCGAGCAGGTTGGTCAGCGCGGCGAACCCGTTGGTGTGGTACATCGGCCCGGGAACCAGGATGGTCTGCGGACGGGCGACCGGTGTCCAGGCGGCCAGGAAAGGCAGGGACAGCTGCGGCGTCCAGACCGCCGGCGCCAGGTTGAGGATCACCTTGGGCACACCGGTCGACCCACTGCTGCAGATCCCGCTGGTGGCCGGCGACACCGCGGCCGGATGCGGGCCGTCGGCCTGGCGCGACGCGCTCGCGGTCAGTGCCGGCCGGCGGCAGTCGTCGAGGACGACGGCCGCCCGGATCACGTCCAGCACCCGTGACCGCTCCCAGTCCGGCAGGTCCCAGCGCACCGGAACCGGGACGGCGCCGATCTTCCAGCAGCCCAGGACGGCCAACACAAGCTGCTCGGAGTTCGGAATAACAAGCGCGACAGGCGAACCCACCGCAGCTCCCGCATCGGCCAGCGCCCGTCCCCACTGGTTGGCCCGTGCGTCGAGCTCACCGAAGCTGAGGCTGTGTGCGGTGCCGTCGGCCGCGACGGTGACGACGGCGGGTTCGTCGCCGCGGTCCGCGGCCAGGCCGTGCAGCCGGGCGCCGAAGGGGACACCGGCGCCGCCGGTCACGCCGGCTCGCTGAACAACGTCTGCAGCGCGCCGTCCCGCACGCCCGGTGTCAGCCGCAGCGCCAGCACGTCGGTGCTGACCGGCAGCCGGATGAGCGGCTGGGTGTGACGGTCGAGCACGCTGACGTCGGACTCGTCGCAGAAACCGAGCGCGCCGAGCAGCTGGTGTGCGGTTCGCAGCGTCTGCCGTGCGGTCTCGGCCGCCTTGATCCGCAGCACCAGCGCATCGGCCGAACGGACCCGCGCCGGCGTCGATTCCAGATGCCAGACGGTGTATTTGGCGAGTTCGTCGAGCCCGCGCACCGCCACCGCCGCATCGGCGACGGCAAACCGCACGGCCTGGAAGTCGGCCAGCGGGCGGTCGAACTGGACGCGGGTGCGCACGTGCCGCCGGGTGATCTCGAGCAACTGCTGCACCGCACCCAGAACCCGCCAGGATCCCAGCACCAGGTGCAGGTCGACGTCGACGGCGGGCACGGCGCCGCCGGCTCGGGTCAGGGTGGCCGGCACCAGAAACGGCCCCAGCTTGGCGGTGGTGCGCGAGGCACGTTGGGGGTGATAGCAGTTGCCGTCGAGGTCCGTCGCAAGCCAGTCGCCGGGCAGGTCGCCGTGGTCGATCCGCGGCGCCTGGGGGTCGATCAGTGCCAGCCGGGCGCCGCCGACGGCCAGCAGCTCGTCGACCAGGGGGTAGGGCAGTGCGGCGGCACCGGCGGCCCGGCACAGCACCGCGGCGGCCAGCCGGTCTTGCGGGTTCGTCCGCGGATCGAGGTCGAATGCGCCGAGATCGGCCAACGCCCGGCGTGCCTGCAGCCGTAGCTCGTCGTCGGTCTCGGCGCGCAGCGCCGCCTGCGGCCCGCCGAACCGGGTGAATCGCTCGGCCGCCACGGCGGCGAACGTCCTAACATCCTCCGGCAGTTCGGTATTCACGTGTCGTGACCCAGCACGTCGCGCGCGACCAGCATCCGCTGGACCTCGATGGTTCCCGACGCCACGGTGGCCGCCTGGGCGTAGCGCCAGTGATCTTCGGCCGCCCCGTGCAACGGCGCGGCGGCGCCGCCGTCCAGCGCGGACGGCCCCAGCGCGTCGAACAACAGCTCGGCGACCTGCTGATCGCAGGTGGTCGCCGCGATGCGGGCGGCGCTGGCCGCGGCGCCCGCCGCTGGACCGTCCTGCAGTGCCACCGCCCGGTAGGCCAGCAGCCGGGCGACCCGCAGGTCGACCAGCGCCCGCACCCAGCGGGCGCGGGTCGATTCGGGCAGCCGGTCCCAGTCATCGCCGAGCTCGGCGTGCATCCGGTGCAGCAGCGACTCGCAGCGGGCATAGCGGGCGATCCCGACGCGCTCGAACGCCAGCGCCTCGCGCATCACCCGCCAGCCGTCGCCCACTTCGCCGAGCACCTCGTCGGCGAAAACCTCGACGTTGTCGAGGAACACCTCGTTGAGGTGGTGCGGCCCCAGCATCGACCGGACCGGCCGCACGGTGATACCGGGACGGTCCATGGGAATCATAAACAGGCTGAGCCGCTTGCCTTTCGGCGCAGCAGGATCGGTGCATGCGGCCAGGGCGCACCACGACGCCATCTGCGCGTAGGACGTCCACAGCTTCTGTCCGGTGAGCCGCCAGCCGTCGCAGTCGGCAACGGCGCGGGTGCGCAGCGACGCCAGGTCGGTTCCAGCCTCCGGCTCGGAAAATCCCTGGCACCAGATGACCTCCCCGGCGGCGATCGCCGAGAGGTGCCGGGCCTTCTGCTGCGCCGTGCCGTAGCGCATGACGGCCGGCCCGACCCAGTTGATCCCCATGTACTGGGCGCCGCGGGGTTCGTGGTGGGCCCACATCTCCTCGCGCAGCACGGTCTGCTGCCAGATCGAACCGCCGCCGCCGCCGTGCTCGGTCGGCCACGCCAGGGCCAGCAGGCCGTCGGATGCCAGCAGTTTGCAGAACGCCTCGGTGGTCGCGAGATCCTGCGGGTTGTCGGTGCAGGCACCCAGAAAGCCCTCGGGAATGTGGCGGGAAATCAACTCACGCAGACGTTTCCGTAGTGCGGCGGCGTCGGGGCCGAGGTCGTAGTCCATCGTCGTCCCTTCGCGCGTCACCACGTGCCTATCATCATAAAAATAGTAAACTAGTAGGACAGGCGTCAATCGGCGCGCCGGCCTCCGTATCGTGGTCTGCCATGGCGCAGTGGTATCTGTTCTTACCTCAGGTGCGGTTGCCGGTGGCCGACATCGTGGAGCGGGCCCGTCGGGCCGAAGCCAGCGGTTTCGACGGGGTGGCTTTCGTCGATCACCTCGAAGTGCCCGGGTTGCCCGACGAAACCATCTGGGAGGCAACGTGTGTCGCCACCTGGGTGGCTGCCAGGACCAGCCGGCTGCGGGTCGGCCATCTGGTGCTCTGCGACGCGTTCCGGCATCCCGCGGTGCTGGCCAAACACGCGGTCACACTGTCGGCGGCGTCCGACGGCCGATTCGACCTGGGTCTGGGCTGGGGCTCGTGGCCCGACGAGTTCGCCAAATTCGCGATCGGCGAGCAGGATCCCGTGGCTCGCGCGCGACGACTCGAGCACGACCTGGCCCTGATCGCGCAGTGCTGGGGACGCGGCGGGCAGGCCGGCCCGACCCAACACCCGCGACCGGCGCATCCGATCCCGCTGATCCTGGGTGGTACCGGGCGCCGGACGATGGAGCTGGTCCGCCGGTACGCGGATTGGTGGAACGTGCCGGCCAACCAGATCGACCGGCTGCCGCGGCTGATCGACGCCGCCGGGCCCGCGCGGGTCTCGGTGCAGCAGATGGTGGGCTTCGTGCGCGAGGGCGCCGATCCGCACGCCGTCCGCGAGCATGCTGTCCGGCGCTTCGGTCACCTGGGCCCGGGGCTGGTCTGCGGTGACGCCGACGAGATGACCCGGCGCTTCTGCGGCCTGGCCGGCCAGGGCGTCGAGCGGTTCTACGTCTGGTTCTCCGATTTCGCCGCCGTGGAGTCGCTGCGCGAATTCGGCGAAACGGTGATCAAGGATTTCCCGGCGCCGCCCTCCGGTGAGCCTCGGTAGGAACCACCGGCTCACGGGCGAACGGTCCGCGGCGCACCGCGTGCAGCCGGATCTCCGGCAGCGCCACCGACGGGTCCACGGTGTCCAGCCAGGCGACCGCCTCCGCGACGTCAGAGGCCTGGATCGCATACATTTCGAACGGAACATCCAGCAACATATCGGTTTCCACCGGGCCCGGTGTTACGACGTGCACGCTGATGCCGTCGCGGTCGACTTCGAGTGCCAGCGCGCGCGCGAACGCGTTCACCCCGGCCTTGGATGCCGAGTAGGCGGTGCGCGCCATCATCGGCTCGTGGGCGGCCGAGGAGGAGACGAACACCAGCCGCGAGCCCGCGCGCATCCGCGGCAACACGGCGGCAGTGACCACGAAACACGAGTCCAGGTTGGCCGCCATGACCGCGCGCCACTGGGCGAAGGTTTGTTTGCGTGCATAGGTCCCGCCCAGTGTCCCGCCCGCGTGCACGAGCAGGTCGATCGCCTCCAGCGGCCTGATCGCCTGCTCGAAGCCGACCGGGTCGGAGGCATCGGCGGCGATGTGACGCGCGCCGATCTGCTCGGCCGCCGCCCGCAGCGGCCCGTCACGGCGCGCCGAGAGCACCACGTCGTAGCCGCGCCGGCACAACGCGCGTGCACACGCCTGGCCGATCCCGCCGCTGCCACCGATCACCAAAGCGGTTCTCACGGAGTCCCTTTCGTTGGGGTCCCTTTCGTTGGGGTCCCTTTCGTTGGGGTCCCTGTCGTTGGGGTCCCTGTCGTCGGGCCGCGACCTACGGGCGGCGGTTGTCCCTCGGCCGCGACAGGGCCTGCGGCGAGAGCGCGTAGATGCGCTCGTCGGAGCGGCCGGACAACACGTGCGTCTGGGTGTCGCGCAGATGCCGTGCGGCGACGCGACGGGCGCGGTCGGCGTCGCCGGCCTCGATCATCTCGGTCAGCTTGACGTGGGTGTTGAGCACCGCGCGGCGCTTGGGCAGTGCCGGATAGGTGCCGCGCTCCGCGCTCTGGTCGGCCCATTGCTGTTCGTGACTGGTCCACAGTGTCTCCAGGGTGCCGACGACGGCGATGATGGTGCGGTTCCCGCAGCCGCGGACGACGAGATCATGGAACTGCCGGCCTATTTCGGTGAACTGGGGTCCGTCGTCGAGGTGCCGGGCCATCGCGTCGTTGACCTCTTTGAGCTCGGGAACGACGGTGCCGGCACGGTCAGGGCGACCGGCGGCCAGGGCGGCGCAGGCCGGCTCCAGTTCGAGCAGGGCCGCGCCCAGATCGGCGATACCCACCGACTCGCTTTGCAGCAGCAGGCCGAGCATGTAGGCGGCGCTGGTCTTGGCCGGTGCGTGCACCACCGCCCCGCCCCTGTTGCCGCGCCGAACCGACACCAGCCCTTCGGTCTCCAAGATCCGCAGTGCTTCGCGCAGCGAGACCAGGCTGACGTTGAACTGTTCGACGAGCAGCTCCTGGCGCGGCAGCAGATCACCGTCGGCCAGATCCCCGTCGATGATCTGGCGCCGCAACTCGTCGGCGACGATCTCGGCGATCCTCGGCGCCGACAGCCGGCGCCGGGCTTCGGGCCCAATTCCCGCCGCTGTCA
>NZ_JAVKSH010000090.1:12637-15931 GCF_039583805.1 Mycobacterium sp.
CATCTGGCAATCTTAACAGTAATGGCACAATAGCCAGGTGAGCGACAGCCGGCCGACGCCCCTGCGCGACGTGAGGGTGATCGAGATCAGCGATCGGGTGGCCGGGGCCTACTGTGGCAAGCTGCTGGTCGACGCCGGTGCGGACGTTCGGAAGATCGAACCGCCGCAAGGCGATCCGCTGCGGCGATTCAGCGCCACCGGCTGCTTGCTGCCGGACGGCACCGACTCGCCGCTGTTCGGCTACCTCAACGCCGGCAAACACAGCCTGACCTGCCGGCCGTCGGACGAACGCTACCGTGCCGAGCTCGCCGGCGCCGACATCGTCGTGGTGACCGCACGACGCCGACAGGCCGTCGAGCTGGGCATCGATCCATTGCTGTTGCCCGAACATGTTGTGCTGGTGACGATTTCGGATTTCGGCTGGACCGGGCCGCACGCCGAACGTGCCGCCAGCGAGTTCACTTTGCAGGCCTGGGCCGGGTTGACCGGTTTTCGCGGCGAGCCGGCCGGGCCGCCGATCTCGATCGGCGGCGGCCTGGGGGAGTACATGAGCGGGGCGTTCGCCGCGTTCGGTGCGCTGGCGGTGCGCCGCCGGGTCGAGCACGGCGGACCGGGTGAGCATCTGGACCTGTCGATGCTGGAGGCGATGACGCTGATGCAGAGCGGCGAGTGGCTGCATTCGCAGCTGCTGCGCATGCCGCCGGTGAGCCGAACTGTCGAGGTGCCGTCGATAGAGCCGGCCAAGGACGGCTACGTCGGGATCACGATGGTCACCGGCCAGCAGTGGCTCGACTTCATCGCGATGGTCGACTGCCCCGAACTGGCCGAGATCCCGCAACTGCAGTTCCAGATCGGCCGTTGGGAGTACCGGGACGTCATCCGCGAACGGATCGGCCCCTGGCTGGCCGAACGCACGGTCGACGAGATCGTCGAGCTCGGCGGCCTGTTCCGGCTGCCGATCGCGGCGCTGGGCAACGGGTCGACGATCCGGGACATGGCCTACATGCGTGAGCGGGGCGTGTTCGTGCGCAACCCGGCCGGCTTCCATCAGCCCCGCAGCCCCTGGCTGATGTCGCGCTGCCGGCCCGCCGCGGTGCGAACGGCACCCGCGCTCGGCCAGGACAATGACGAGCCGGCCTGGGAACCAAGGGAATCCGCGGCGACGGCGACGGAAGGGCGGCTGCCGCTCGACGGTGTGCGCGTCATCGACCTGACCGCATTCTGGGCGGGACCGGCCGCCACCCACCTGCTCGCGGCGTTCGGCGCCGACGTCATCAAGATCGAGTCGATCCAGCGGCCGGACGGCATCCGGTATTCCGGCGGTATGCGCACCGACGTCGACGACTGGTGGGAGTACTCCTGGGTGTTTCATGCCGTCAACGCCAACAAGCGGTCGGTCACCCTCGACTTGGGTTCCGGCGAAGGCCGGCGGCTGTTCACCGGGCTGGTCGCCGGCGCCGACGTGGTGATCGAGAACTTCACCCCGCGGGTCATGGACAACTTCGGCCTCACCGCGGACGCGCTGCTGGCCGTCAACCCCAGGCTGGTTGTCGCCCGGATGCCGGCGTTTGGGCTGGACGGGCCGTGGCGCGACCGGGTCGGCTTCGCGCCCACTATGGAACAGATCGCCGGCCTGGCGTGGGTGACCGGATTGCCCGACGGCCCGCCCGTCGCGCCCAGGGGACCCGCTGACCCGCTGGCCGGCATCCACGCCGCCGTCGCGGTGCTGGCGGCGCTGCAGTTTGCCGAGCGCACCGGGACGGGCCAGCTCGTCGAGTTGCCGATGATCGAAGCGGTGCTCAACGCCGCCGCGGTGGCGCCGATCGAGGCCGAGGTCTTCGGGGTGACGCTGCACCGCCGGGGCAACCGCGGCCACGGCGTGGCCGTCCAGAACCTCTACCGCTGCGCCGGTGCCGACGACTGGCTGGCTGTGACGGTGGGCACCGACGAGCAGTGGCGGGCGCTGGTCGACCTGATGGGCCGACCGCCGTGGAGCGCCGACGAGCATCTGGCCACTGTCGCCGGACGACACCGGCGCGCCGACGACGTCGACCGGCGGCTGGCCGAGTGGTTCGCCACCCGGGACCTGTATGCGGCCGTGGAAAGCCTTGCCGGCGCCGGTATTCCGGCTGCGCCGGTGGTGTCGCCGTCGCTGGTGACCGAGAACCGGCAGCTGGGCGCGCGCGGATTCTTCGAGCCCCTTGACCATCCGCGCACCGGTGTTGGCCAGTACCCGCGGCCGCCGTTCGCCCCGTTACGCGGCATGCGCGGGTGGCTGCAGCGCACCCCCCCGACCCTGGGCGAGCACAACGCCGAGATACTGCGCGAGCTATGCGGGCTGACCGACGCAGACCTTGTGCGCTTGGCGTCCGCCGGAGTGATCGGGACACGCCCCAAGGGAGTGTGACGCAGCTACAACGGCGCAACGCAGGCAACCGATAGGCTAAATAACTAGCCAGACAGCAGTCAGATTACAGGCTATATTGTCGCAATGAGGACCGTCCCGCTTACCGAAGCCAAAGACAAGCTTTCTGCGCTGGTCGACGAGGCCGACACGACGCACGAGATCATCCGCATCACCCGGCACGGCCGTGCCGCCGCCGTCCTTATGTCGGCCGACGACTTGGACTCGTTGCACGAAACACTGCATGCCCTGCGGACTCCCGGCCTGACGACCGAGCTCGCCGAAGCCGACACCGCGTACGCCGCCGGCACAACGGTCAGCGGCGAAGAATTGCGCCGCCGCTACGGCCTACCGTGACCGACGACCGCCGCGCATGGTCCGTACAACTATCACCCGGTGCCATCAGAGCGCTCGACGAGCTGCCCCCCAAGGTTGCCACCGCCGTCGTCGAATTCATCACTGGCACCTTGCCCACCAACCCACGCCAGATTTCAAAACCGCTCCGTTACGAGCTATCTGGATGGCACGTCGCGCGGCGCGGTGACTACCGCGTCACCTTCCGAATCCTCGACGACGACCACGTTGTGCTGATCGGCCGTATCGAGCACCGCGCCCATGTGTACCGCCGGCGATAATTGTGCACGGTCGACTCGCAAACGCGAGGAGCAGTCGAGGTGCGTGATTGTGGACGAAACCTCATGCGAGAGTGTCCGATTCTGCGAATAATCGGCACCGAGGATCTTCGGACCAGGGGATTTCGACACGGTCCGAAGCGCCGCCGTCGACGAGTGCCCCCAACGCTGCGCGGCGGATCAGCGGCTCCCGGGGTGCCTCCAACAAGCCGCGGGCCCGGCAGGTCAGCGCGATCGGCCAGAGATGCCAAAAAATCG
>NZ_JAVKSH010000091.1:0-15677 GCF_039583805.1 Mycobacterium sp.
GCGCGACGGCGCTCGACGACACGGCCGCGCTCGACGACACGGCGGCGCTCGACGACACGGCCGCGCTCGACGACACGGCGGCGCTCGACGACACGGCCGCGCTCGACGACACGCCCGCGCTCGACGACACGCTCGCGGCCGACGCCGACGCCGCAGGCCTGGCGGATGCGATTAGCGACCCCGGACGGGCCGGCGACTATTCCCCGGCCGGATACCGGCGCATCGTCGCGCTCGCCGGCGAGCTGGCCGCGCTGCGCCGCCGCCTCGACCATCCGCTGCCGGAGCTCCTCGCCGAGGTGCGCCGGGTGCTCGGCGTCGACTGCGAGGTCAGGGCCGCCCAACACCCATCGTCGGGCCGGGCCGGAACCGAGCACCTCGACGCATTCGCCGACGTGGTCGCCGGCTACGCCGAGCGGGCCACCCCCGCGTCGAAGGCGTCGGCTGCCGGCCTGCTGGCCTTCCTGGACGCGGCGATGCACGTCGAGAACGGCTTGCCGCCCGCGCAACTCGCCGCGGCCCACGACCGGGTCCAGGTGCTCACCGTGCACGCCGCCAAGGGTCTGGAATGGCAGGTGGTGGCCGTGCCGCACCTGTCGGCCGGGGTGTTCCCGTCGACCGCTTCGGCCCGCACCTGGCTCACCGACGCCGCCGAGCTGCCACCGCTGCTGCGCGGCGACCGTGCATCGGTGGGCGCAGGGGGCATCCCGGTCCTGGACACGTCCGACGTCACCGATCGAAAGCAGCTGTCGGACACAATCTCCGCGCACCGCCGACACCTGGAGCAACGCCGTCTCGACGAGGAGCGCCGGCTGCTCTACGTAGCCATCACCCGCGCGCAGGACACCCTGCTGCTGTCCGGCCATCACTGGGCGGCCACCGGAATCACGCCGCGCGGCCCGTCGGAGTTCCTGCGCGAGCTCAAGGACGTCATCGACCGGTCGGCCCTCGCCGGCAAACCCTGCGGGGTGGTCGAACACTGGGCATCGGGGCCGGCCGATGGTGAGCGAAACCCGTTGCGCGACAACACTATCGAAATAGACTGGCCTGCCGATCCGCTGGGTGCGCACCGCGCCGACGTGGAGCGCGGGGCAGCGCTGGTCGCCGCGGCGATGGCAACGGAGATCGCACCGGACGCCGGCACCGACGAGTGGGCCGCCGACGTCGACGCGCTGCTGCGCGAGCGGGACCGCGTCGCGCGGCCGCCGTCACCGGCACTGCCCGGTCAGCTGTCGGTCAGCGGTCTGGTGGATTTGGCGGGTGACCCCGAGGGCGCGGCGCAGCGGCTGGCCCGCAGGCTGCCGGCCCGCCCGGACGCACATGCTGTGCTGGGCAACGCGTTTCACGAGTGGGTTCAGCGGTTCTACGGCGCCGAGCGGCTCTTCGACCTCGCCGACCTGCCCGGAGCGGCCGACACCGACGTCGCCGAGGTCGACGCTGCGCAGCTTGCCGCGCTGCAGGAGGCTTTCCGCGCCTCGCAGTGGGCGGCACGCACGCCGGTGGCCGTCGAGGTGCCGTTCGAGATGGCCGTCGGCACCACCGTGGTGCGTGGGCGGATCGACGCGGTGTTCGCCGAACCCGACGGCGGCGCCACCGTGGTGGACTGGAAGACCGGCGATCCGCCGCGCGGCCCGGACGCCGCCCGGCAGGCCGCCGTCCAGCTCGGCGTGTACCGGCTGGCCTGGGCCGGGCTGCAGGGTTGCCCGGAGTTGTCGGTGCGCACCGCTTTTCACTACGTGCGCCGCGGGCTCACCGTCGAACCCGACGAACTGCCGAGCCTCGACGACCTGGCAGCGATGCTGGCGCCTAGGCGCTCCGGTTGATCTTGAGTGCGCTGGTGATCATCGGGATCTGCAGCGGCAGCCGGGCCAGCGCGACCGCGCGCATCGGCCACGGCTTGTCCCACCACAACCGGACCATGTTGAGGTTGGCCGGAAACACCGCGACGAACAGCGCGGCGGCGGCCAGCGCGCCGAGCCGGCGGGTGCGTCTCATCAGCAGCAGCGCCGCGGTGACCACCTCGGCGACGCCCGACGCGTAGGTGTAGGCCCGCGGGCTGCCCGGCAGCTCGGCGGGGATGATGGTGTCGAACGGCTTCGGCGCCAGGAAGTGGGTGATGCCGATGCCGACCAACATCGCAGCCATGCGATGGGCGGGCTTCTGACTGGCGTCACGGTCGAGTAAGGGTGCGGTGGCTGTCATGGTTACATTGTGTCGTGCGCCAGCCGATGACGGAACGCCGTGGCCCGAGCTGACTCGGCCCGCCTGGACGAAGCACCGAGGGCCCGGCCCGGCCACACGCTGGTCGGGGTGCTGCGGATACCGGAAAGTCATGCACCGATCCGTGCTGTCGCCCGGCGCGTCGGCATCGCTCTGTTGGCCCTGCTGGCCACCGTGATCCTGGTCTACCTGGGTCGGGCCGGGTATTCCGACACGCGCGGCAAACCGTTGTCACTGCTGGATTGTGTGTACTTCTCCACGGTGTCGCTGACCACCACCGGCTACGGCGACATCACGCCGGTCTCACAGTCCGCACGGCTGATCAACGTCGTGCTGATCGCTCCGCTGCGGGTGGCGTTTCTGATCGTGTTGGTCGGCACCACGCTCGAGGTGCTCGCCGAACGGTCCCGGCAGGCGTGGAAGATTCAGCGTTGGAGGGGCAGAGTGCGCAACCACATCGTCGTCATCGGCTTTGGCACCAAGGGCAGAACGGCCGTCGCCGCGCTGCTGGACGACGGAATCCCGTCCGGCGAGATCGTGGTGGTCGACGCCGACCAGACGATACTTGATCGCGCCGCGGCCGCCGGCCTGGTCACCGTGCACGGCGACGCCACCAAGTCCGATGTGCTGCGCCTGGCCGCCGTCCAGCACGCGTCGTCGCTGATCGTTGCCACCCAGCGTGACGACGCCGCGGTGCTGATCACCCTGACGGCACGGGAGATCGCGCCGAAGGCCAAGATCGTGGCCGCGATCCGGGAAGCCGAGAACCAGCACCTGCTCCAGCAGTCGGGTGCGGACTCGGTGGTGATCTCCTCGGAGACCGCGGGCCGGCTGCTCGGCATCGCCACCACCACGCCGCGCGTCGTGGAGATGATCGAGGACCTGCTGACCCCGTCGGCGGGGTTCGCCATCGCCGAGCGCGAGGTGGAGCAGGCCGAGGTCGGCGGGTCGCCGCGACATCTGCGTGACATCGTGCTCGGCGTGGTGCGGGATGGTCGGCTGCTGCGCGTGGACGCACCCGAGGTCGACGCCGTCGAGGCGGGTGACCGGCTGCTCTACATCCACAGCGTGAGCACGTGACGGCGGCGGGTCGCCGCCAGGAGGCTTAGCGTGGATTTCCAGCTGCACAGCGTGCCGTTGCTATCGCGTGTCGGCGCGGACCGGGCCGACACGGTGCGCACCGATGTCGAAGCCGCCGCTGCGGGCTGGGCCGACGCCGCGCTGCTGCGGGTGGACGGCCGCAACCAGGTGCTGGTCGCCGCGGGCCGGGTGGTGCTCGGCGCGGCGAACACCGTGGGCGACACGCCGCCGCCGGACGCGGTGTTTCTGGGCTGCCTCGAGGACGGCCGGCACGTGTGGGCGATCCGAGGGCCGCTGCAGGCACCGGCCGACCCCGCTGTCGCCGCCGAGGTGGCCGACCTGCGCCGCGCCGGTGAGCTGTTCGACGACACCAGCGCGCACCTGGTGTCCGCTGCCCTTGCGTTGCTGAACTGGCACGACAGCAGCCGGTTCAGCACGGTCGACGGGGCGCCGACCAGACCGGGCAGGAGTGGGTGGTCGCGGGTGGACCCGGTCACCGGCCGCGAAGAGTTCCCGCGTATCGACCCGGCGGTGATCTGCCTGGTGCACGACGGCGGCGACCGGGCGGTGCTGGCGCGTCAGACGGTGTGGCCGCAGCGGCTGTTCTCGCTGTTGGCCGGTTTCGTCGAGGCCGGCGAGTCGTTCGAGACGTGCGTGACCCGCGAGGTCCGCGAGGAGATCGGCCTGACCGTCCGCGACGTCCGCTACCTGGGCAGCCAGCCGTGGCCGTTCCCGCGCTCGCTGATGGTCGGCTTCCATGCGGTCGCCGACCCGGCGCAGGACTTCTCGTTCAACGACGGCGAAATCGCCGAGGCGGCGTGGTTCACCCGCGACGAGATCCGGGCGGCGCTCGACGCCGGCGACTGGAGCAGCGCCTCGGCATCGAAGCTCCTCCTGCCGGGTTCGGTGTCGATCGCCCGGGTGATCATCGAGTCCTGGGCCGCGGCGGGCTGACCTCACCCGGTGGTCGCCGGGCCCTGTCCGCCCAGCTCCGCCAGCTTCGCCGTGACCGCGGCCGCGCCGGGGTTGGTCAGCGTCGAGCCGTCGGCGAACTTCACCGTCGGAACCGTCCGGTTGCCGCCGTTGACCGAGCCGACGAACTCCGCGGCCGCGGCGTCCTGCTCGATGTCGACCTCGTCGTAGGCGATCCCGGCGGACCTCAACACCGCCGTGAGCCGGTGGCAGTAGCCGCACCAGGGCGTGGTGTACACGGTCAGCGCAGCGATGCTCATAGCACTTTTATAGACGGTGTGGCGCTGCCCGCGCCGTGTCGGGCACCCCTGCCAAGATAGGGGCCATGCCGATGACCGCGGACGCGCTGATCGCCGGCCTCGACGACGACCAGCGCGAGGCCGTCCTGGCGCCCCGCGGACCGCTGTGCGTGCTGGCCGGCGCCGGCACCGGCAAGACCCGCACCATCACGCACCGCATCGCCGCGCTCGCGGCCGCCGGTCACGTCGCCGCCCAGCACGTGTTGGCGGTGACGTTCACCCAACGCGCGGCCGGTGAGATGCGCGCCCGGCTGCGGGTGCTGGGCGACGCCGCGGGCGGCGGTGTCGGCGCGGTGCAGGCGCTGACCTTTCACGCGGCCGCGCACCGCCAGCTGCGGTATTTCTGGCCGCGGGTGGTCGGTGACACCGGCTGGCGGCTACTGGAGAGCAAGTTCGCGGTGGTCGCCCGGGCGGCCACCGCCGCCGGCTTGCAGTTGGGCACCGACGGCGTGCGTGACTTGGCCGGGGAGATCGAGTGGGCCAAGGCGTCGCTGATCTCCCCCGAGCAGTACCCGGCCGCGGTGGCGGCGGCCGGCCGTGACACCCCGGTGGACGCGGCGCAGGTCGCCGCCGTGTATTCCGGCTACGAGGCCCTCAAAGCCCGCGGCGACGACGTGGCGCTGCTCGACTTCGACGACTTGCTGTTGCACACCGCGGCCGCGATCGAGAACGACGCGGGCGTCGCCGCGGAGTTCCGGGACCGCTACCGCTGCTTCGTTGTCGACGAGTACCAGGACGTCACCCCGCTGCAGCAGCGGGTGCTCTCGGCGTGGCTGGGTGAGCGCGACGACCTGACCGTCGTCGGCGACGCCAACCAGACCATCTACTCGTTCACCGGGGCGTCGCCGCGCTACCTGCTGGACTTCTCGCGGCGCTACCCGGACGCGACCGTGGTGCGCCTGGAGCGCGACTACCGGTCCACGCCGCAGGTGGTGTCGCTGGCCAACCGGGTGATCGCCGGTGCCCGCGGCCGGGTGGCGGGCACCAGACTGCGTCTGGTCGGTCAGCGCGACCCGGGACCGGAGCCGTCGCTTCGCGAGTATCCCGACGAGCTCGCCGAAGCCGCGGCGGTGACCGCCGCGATCGCGCGGCTTGTCGACAGCGGGACACCGCCGGCGGAAATCGCGGTGCTGTACCGGATCAATGCCCAGTCCGAGATCTACGAGGAGGCTCTGACCGACGCCGCCGTCCCGTTTCAGGTGCGCGGCGGCGAGGGGTTTTTCAGCCGTCAGGAGATCAAACAAGCCCTGGTGGCGGTGCAGCGCGCGGCCGCCCGCCCCGACCCGCCGCAGCCGGCTGAGCCGCTGCCGGATGTCGTGCGCGGGCTGCTCGAACCGCTCGGGCTGACGCCGCAACCACCGTCCGGCGTCCGGGCCCGGGAGCGGTGGGAGGCGCTGGGCGCGTTGGCCGAACTGGTCGACGAGGAGGTCGGCCGGAGTCCGGGGCTGGACCTGGCCGGCCTGCTGACCGAACTTCGGCGACGCGCCGACGCCCGCCATCCGCCGGTGATGCAGGGCGTCACGCTGGCCTCACTGCACGGCGCCAAGGGGCTGGAGTGGGATGCGGTGTTCGTGGTCGGCCTGACCGACGGCATGCTGCCCATTTCGCATGCGCTGGCACACGGCGACGACAGCGAGGCGGTTGAGGAGGAGCGCCGGCTGCTCTACGTCGGAATCACCAGGGCCCGTGTGCATCTGGAGTTGAGCTGGTCGCTGTCGCGAGCGTCCGGTGGACGAGCCAACCGCAAGCCGTCGCGGTTCCTCAGCGGCATCGTGGCACCTGCCGCGCCGCCGGGCAGGTCGCGGCGCCACCGGGGTGCGCGGTCGCGCTGCCGGGTCTGCGACAAGCCCCTGACCACGCCGGCCGCCATCATGCTGCGCCGCTGCGAGACGTGCGGCGTCGAGGTCGACGACGAGCTGCTGAGCCGGCTCAAAGAGTGGCGGCTGCGCACCGCCCAGGAGATGAAGGTGCCCGCCTATGTCGTCTTCACCGACACCACGCTGATCGCCATCGCCGAGATGCTGCCCTCCGACGACGCGGCGCTGGTCGCGATCCCCGGCATCGGCGCCCGCAAACTGGAGCAGTTCGGGCCCGCCGTGCTGGAGCTGGTGCACGGCCGCGGCGAGGCACCGGAAAATCGGTTGGCGGGCGAGGGCACGACCGGTTAGCCTCTAACTCTCAATCGGGACGGCCGTACACCTGGAGGGAGCCATGATGATCGCCGTGAATCCGTTCGGCGTCAGCCTGGACGCCGGCTCCCGCCATGCCGCCCATGCGGCGGCGGTCGCCGCCGCAGCCGACACGTCCGCGGATCGGGGCTTTCCCTAGGGGCCAGACACCAGCCCGGTACTCACCCGATGGCCACGGACCGTCACCAGGATCCGTGGCCACATTTTTTTGCGGGCAGCAGCCCGCACCTGGTCCGGATTCCCCAAACCAGACCAGGAAGCAGGTGCCGACATGGTGGCGCTGGAGTTGCCGTGTACGCGCGACCCCGACCTGTGGTTCGCCGAGAGCCCGGCCGACCTCGAGACCGCCAAGGCGCTGTGCGCCCACTGCCCGATTCGGCGACAGTGCCTGGCCGTGGCGCTACAGCGGGCAGAACCGTGGGGCGTGTGGGGCGGGGAGATTCTGCACCGCGGAGTGATCCTGAACCGAAAACGTCCCCGCGGACGGCCGCGCAAAGATGCGGTGGCCGCTTAGGCCTCGACCGAGGCCTAGACCTGGACCGCGAAAGTGCAACTACCGACGGGTTTCTCGAGTGAGGGCGTCGGTAGTTGCACTCTCGCGGATGGACCGCGGCCCGCCGACCGGGCGGCGGCTAAACAACAGCCGTGTCGGGTTCGGCGAATCCGGGGATCAGCTTCGCCGACAGCGCTTTGATCGGCACGTGCGCGTCCAGCTGACACAGGATCGCCCCCACCGACGCGATCACCCGCAGCGGAATGGCCAGCTTGGCCGGCAGGTCCAGTTGGCGGGCCGTCTTGATCTGCGCCACCGACCGGTCCATCTGACCCGCGGTCATCCTCTGCAGCCACTTGCGGGTGTAGTGGAACACGTCCACCTCGACCGGCTCCACGTACTGGCGCAGCATCTCGTCGATGTCGCGCACCGACACCTGCTGGCCCTCCTGGATGAAACCGGCCCGCTCCATCGTCGGCAGCAGCAGGTCGTAGTTCTTGTCCCGGGCCAGCCGGATCGTCATGCCCAGTTCGATCGGAAAGCCGCCGGGCAGCGGCGCCACCGCGCCGAAGTCGATGACACCCATCCGGCCGTCGGGCAGCAGCATGAAATTGCCGGGGTGCGCGTCGCCGTGCATCATCTCCAGCCGGCCTGGCGCGTCGAAGGTGAGCTCCAGCAGCCGCGTCCCGATCAGGTCGCGTTGCTCGACGGTGCCGTCACGGATGATTTCGGCCATCGGCACGCCCTCGATCCACTCCTGGATCACCACTTTCGGGGCGCTGGCCACCACGTGCGGCACCGCGAAGTGCGGACTGTCGTGGTACGCCTTGGCGAAGGCGCGCTGGTTGTCGGCCTCCAGCCGGTAGTCGAGTTCCATCTCGGTGCGCATGACGAGCTCGTCGACCACGCCCTGCACGTCGGCGCCGGGGGAGAGCTGTTTGAGCACACCGACCATGCGCTGCATGGTCTTTAGGTCGGCGCGCAACGCCTCGTCGGCGCCCGGGTACTGGATTTTGACGGCCACCTCGCGGCCGTCGGACCACACCGCTTTGTGCACCTGGCCGATGCTGGCCGACGCCACCGGCGTGTCGTCGAAGACGCTGAACCGGTCCCGCCACTTGGTGCCCAGTTGCGCGTCGAGCACCCGGTGGACTTTGTGGGCGGCCAGCGGCGGCGCGTCCTTTTGCAGCTTGGTCAGCGCGTCGCGGTAGGGCTCGCCGTACTCCTCGGGGATCGCGGCCTCCATGACCGACAATGCCTGGCCGACTTTCATCGCGCCGCCCTTGAGCTCGCCGAGCACGGTGAACAGCTGGTTGGCGGCCCTCTCCATCATCTCGGCGGTGACCTCGTCCTTGGACTTGCCGGTCAGCCGTTTGCCGAACCCGAGCGCGGCCCGGCCGGCCATGCCGACCGGAATGCTGGCCAGCTTCGCGTTGCGTGCCGCGCGCCCACGTTTGATGTCCGTCACAGCTCCATCATCCATGAGGCGCCGGGCCTGCGGGCGTCGATGCGACCAGAACCACTGTCAACACGGACACAGTGGATGTTTCGGCCAGTGCCTGGCCACGATCGAGCCGCTGTGGACGTCGAATTCCAGCGTCGTGTTCAACGCCGGCGGCGGCGCGCCGTTGGTGCCGCGCACGGCGCCGATCACCCGCTCGACCTGGCTGAGCGCCAGCGCCGCCGTCGCGAGCTGGGTCGCCCGGTCGGCCATGCCGACGGCGTCGCGCAGCTGGGCGGCGACGACCGGCCACGCCGCGTCGCGGTCCCGGCGGTGCAAGTCAGCGCAGCCCAGGCAGCTGGTGACACCGGGGATGACCAGCGGGCCGACCAGCCCGGCGCCGTCGCGCACCCGGACCGGCAGGTGCGGCACCCGGTCGCCGTGCAGGTCGCGGATCAACCGGGGGTCGACGACCAGGCTGTCGGACAACACCACCAGGTCCACCGTGCCGGCCGTCAGCACGGCATGCGGCTGGCTGCTGTGCTTGACCCGGGCTCCGGAGCAGCGCAGCGCCTCGACCAGCAGCGCCGACAGCGGGCCGCGCCCGTGCACCCGGACTGACGCCGCCCGGCCCGGGTGCCGGCGGTCGCCGCGGGTCACGACGCCGGCGTCGACCAGTTGGGCGAGCAGGTCGCCCAACTCGTCGGCGGACACCGTTGCCGCCTGGCGCTGCAGTTCGGTGGTCGACATCGGTGAGTGCATCGATCGCAGCAGCGCCGCCAGCGCGGCGGGGCGCACGCCCCGGGGCGGCCGGATCAGCACCGCGCGGCGCGGATCCCAGCCGACCTGGACCAAGTCGTCGGGCCGCAGCAGCACCGGCATCGCCGGGTTCAGGCAGTACAGTGTCGGCGCGGCGCGGGGCACATGTCGCAGGGTGCCACGCCCGGCGCGGCGAACCGTTCAGCTATCCACAGCACCGTCCGGGCCGGCGTCGCTACGGCGCTCGAACTCGGCGATCGCCTCGTCCAGACCGCTGGTGTCGCCGCCGATCACCCGGTCGATGAACCCGGCCGGTTCGTCGAGATCCGCGGACTCCGGCACCAGATCCGGGTGCTGCCAAACGGCGTCGCGGCCGTCGACGCCGGCGGCCTGGGTCAGCCGCTCCCACAGCGCGGCGGCCTCCCGCAGCTTGCGCGGCCGCAGTTCGAGTCCGACCAGGGTGGCGAACGTCTGCTCGGCGGGTCCGCCGGTGGCCCGGCGCCGGCGCAGTGTCTCGGCCAGCGCGGCGGTACCGGGAATGCGGTCGCCCAGCGCCGCGGTCACCACGGTCTGCACCCAGCCCTCGACCAAGGCCAGCAGCGTCTCCAGCCGCTCGAGGGCCTGGGTCTGCTCCGGTGTGGCTTTGGGCTCGAACACGCCCTGCTCCAGCAGCTTCTCGACGGCGGCTGGGTCGCCCAGCGAAGCGGGGTTGAAATCCCTTGCCAATTCTTCGATTCCGGCCATGTCGATCTTCATTCCCGCGGCGTAGGCCTCGACCGCGCCGAGCAGTTGACTGGCCAGCCACGGGACATGGCCGAACAGGCGATGGTGGGCGGCCTCGCGTGCCGCCAGGAAGGTCACCACCTCGCTGCGCGGCTGTTGCAGGCCGGCGGCGAACGACTCGACGGCCTCCGGCAGCACCGCGGCTGTTCCCGCAGGGCCCAACGGCAGCCCGATGTCGGTCGACGTCAGCACCTCGCGGGACAGCCGGCCCAACGCCTGACCCAGCTGTGAGCCGAACGCCATGCCGCCCATCTGCGACATGATCGACATCAGCGGACCGGCCATGCTTTTCGCTTCCTCGGGCAGCGCCGCCGCCCACACCGTCGCGATCTGATGAGCCATCGGGTCGCACAGCCGCTTCCAAGTGTCCAGCGTGTTGTCCACCCAGTCGCCGGGCGTCCAGGCGACGGCCCGGGTGGTCCCGGCGGGCAGCGCGGTAACCCCGTCCAGCCAGGTTTCGGCAAGATGCACCGCGTCGCTGATCGCCGAGTGGGTGGCGGCCGGGATCGGCGCGACGAATCCGATCGAGTTCACCGCCAGCTGCCGGGCCAGCTGGTAGTTCACCGGGCCGGGGGATGCGCCGGCGGCCGCGGCGGTGCCCGCGCCGCTGAACATTTGACCGAGCTGGGTGAAGAGCTGGCCGAGGTCGGCCATGTCGAAGTTGCCCGCCGAACCGAACGGGTTCGCCGGACCGGAACCGAGATCGGGGTCGTCGTTCCCGCGCTGGTCGCGGTCGGGGTCGTCCTCGGGGGAGAACCCGAAGGGCAGGTCAGCCATGCCCTCAACGGTACCCACCGGCCGAGCGGCGCGGGCGCCGTACGGTAACGCTGTCAGTGAACCGCCGGGTGGGGGATGGCCGGGCAGTCGGCCCGGTCTGTCTAGGGTAGGCGCTGTGAACAGGCGGATTCTGACGCTGCTGGTAGCCGTGGTGCCGATCGTGGCCTTCGGAGTGCTGCTGGCGGTGGTGACGGTGCCCTACGTGTCCGTGGGGCCGGGTCCCACCTTCGACACGCTCGGCGAGGTCGACGGCAAGCAGGTGGTCGACATCCAGGGCACGCAGACGCACCCGACGACGGGACACCTCAACATGACGACGGTGTCCGAGCGTGACGACCTGACCCTGGCCGAAGCGCTGGCCATGTGGCTGTCCGGCAGCGAGCAGTTGGTGCCGCGTGACCTGATGTACCCGCCCGGCTCGTCGCGAGAGGACGTCGACAATGCCAACAACGCCGAATTCAGGCAGTCCGAGCGCAACGCCGAGTATGCGGCGCTGGGGTACCTGAAGTATCCGAAGGCGGTCACCGTCGCGACGGTCAACGACCCCGGGCCGTCGGTGGGCAAGCTGCAGGCCGGGGACGCGGTCGACGCGGTCGACGGCACCCCGGTGGCCAGCGTCGAACAGTTCACGGCACTGCTGAAGAACACCCGACCCAAGCAGGACGTCACGATCGCCTTCCGGCGCAAGAACGCGCCGCCCGGTGTCGCGCGGATCACGTTGGGCACCAATCCGGATCACGGCTACGGCTTTTTGGGTGTCGGGGTGCTGGACGCGCCGTGGGCGCCGTTCGTCATCGACTTCAACCTGGCCAACGTAGGCGGGCCCTCGGCCGGGCTCATGTTCAGCCTTGCCGTCGTCGACAAACTCACCACCGGTGACCTGGCCGGTTCACGCTTCGTCGCCGGCACCGGAACCATCGATCCCGAGGGCGCGGTGGGCCAGATCGGTGGTATCGAGCACAAGATGGAGGCGGCCCGCGCGGCCGGAGCGACGGTGTTCCTGGTGCCTACCAAGAACTGTTACGAGGCGAGCTCGGACAACCTGCCCGGCCTGCGGCTGGTGAAGGTCGAGAACCTGCGCGAGGCGGTGGACGCGCTGCATACCGTGACGTCGGGCGGGCAACCGCCGAGCTGCTAGTCCCGGTCGAGCGCGCGACGGCTGAGCGGCGGCCGGTCAGTGCAGCCCCGGCGGTGCGTAGAGTTGTGAGACGTCGAGGCCCGTGCCCGACAGCCGATTGAGCTCGACAGCCGATTGAGCCCGACAGCCGATTGAGCCCGACAGCCGATTAAGCAGGGAGCGTTACTCGTGGGGATGCGGCCCGCCGCCAGAATGCCGAAGCTGACTCGCCGCAGCCGGATCCTGATCGCCATCGCGCTGACGGTGATCGCTTTGCTGCTTGTCGGTCCCCGACTGATCGACGGCTACGTCGACTGGCTGTGGTTCGGTGAGTTGGGCTACCGGTCGGTCTTCACCACCGTGGTGCTGACCCGGTTGGCGCTGTTCCTGGCGGGGGCATTCCTGGTGGGCGGCATCGTGTTCGCCGGGCTGGGGCTGGCCTACCGCAGCCGGCCGGTGTTCGTCCCAGTCAACGGCAACGATCCGGTTGCCCGGTACCGCGCCGCGGTGACCGCGCGGTTGCGCGTGATCGCAATCGGAATCCCGGCCGCTATCGGTCTGCTGGCCGGGATCATCGCGCAGACCTACTGGGTCCGTATTCAGCTGTTCCTGCACGGCGGTGACTTCGGCATCCACGACCCGCAGTTCGGAAAGGACCTCGGCTTCTACGCGTTCGAACTGCCCTTCTACCGGCTGGCGCTCAGCTACGTGTTCGCGGCCCTACTTCTGGCGTTCGCGGCAAACCTGTTGACGCACTATGTATTCGGCGGTATCCGGCTGTCCGGTCGGATGGGTGCTGTGAGCCGTTCGGCTCGCATCCAGTTGATCAGCCTGGGCACTGCGCTGGTGGTCACCAAGGCGCTCGCCTACTGGTTGGACCGCTACGAGCTACTGTCCCACACCCGCGCCGGTAAGCCGTTCACCGGAGCCGGATACACCGACATCAACGCGGTGCTGCCGGCCAAGCTGATCATGCTGGCAATCGCTCTCATCTGCGCGGGCGCGCTGTTATCGGCGATTGTCCTGCGGGACTTACGGATTCCAGCTATCGGGCTGGTCCTGCTGCTGCTGTCATCGTTGATCATCGGTGCCGGCTGGCCGCTTATCGTCGAGCAGATCAGCGTCAAACCCAATGCCGCACAGAAGGAAAGTGAGTACATCAGCCGCAGCATCACGGCGACCCGGCACGCCTACGGGCTGACCGACGACGCGGTGACCTACCGCGACTACAGCGGTGACGGGCGCGCGACCGCCGAGCAGGTGGCGGCGGACCGCGCCACCACCTCGAACATCCGGCTGCTCGATCCCACCATCGTCAGCCCGGCGTTCACGCAGTTCGAGCAGGGCAAGAATTTCTACTACTTCCCCGACCGGCTGTCGATCGACCGCTACCTGGGTCGCGACGGGAACCTGCGTGACTACGTCGTCGCCGCGCGTGAACTCAACCCGGACCGGCTGATCGACAACCAGCGCGACTGGATCAACCGGCACACCGTGTACACGCACGGCAACGGGTTCATCGCCTCGCCGGCCAACACCGTACGGGGGATCGCCAATGATCCCAACCAAAACGGCGGGTATCCGGAGTTCCTGGTCAATGTGGTCGGCGCGAACGGCGGTGTCGTGTCCGACGGTCCGGCTCAGCTGGATCAGCCGCGCATCTACTTCGGTCCGGTGATCGCCAGCACGCCCGCCGACTACGCGATCGTCGGGCGCAATGGCGTCGACCGGGAGTACGACTACGAGACCAACACCGAGACCAAGAACTACACCTACACCGGCGTCGGCGGGGTGCCGGTCGGCAGCTGGCTGTCGCGCAGCGTGTTCGCCGCGAAGTTTGCGGAGCGAAATTTCCTGTTCTCCAGCGTGATCGGCTCCAACAGCAGAATCCTGTTCAACCGCGACCCGGCTCAGCGTGTGGAGGCGGTGGCGCCCTGGCTGACCACCGACAGCGCGGTCTATCCGGCGATAGTCAACAAGCGGCTGGTGTGGATCATCGACGGCTACACCACGCTGGACAACTACCCCTACTCCGAGCTGACCTCGCTGTCGTCGGCCACCGCCGACTCGACCGAGGTCGCGTTCAACCGGCTGTTGCCCGACAAGCAGGTCTCCTACATCCGAAACTCGGTGAAGGCCACCGTCGACGCCTTCGACGGGATCGTCACGCTGTACGCGCAAGACGAGACCGACCCGGTGCTCAAAGCGTGGATGAAGGTGTTTCCCGGCACCGTCAAACCCAGGAGCGAGATCACGCCCGAGCTTGCTGAACATCTGCGCTATCCCGAAGACCTGTTCAAGGTGCAGCGGATGCTGCTGGCCAAGTACCACGTCAACGACCCGGTGACGTTCTTCTCCACGTCGGATTTCTGGGACGTGCCGCTCGACCCCAACCCCACCGCCAGCAGCTACCAGCCGCCCTACTACATCGTCGCGAAAAACATTGCCAAGGAAGATAATTCGGCGTCCTATCAGCTGACCAGCGCGATGAACCGGTTCAAGCGCGACTACCTGGCCGCCTACATCAGCGCCAGCTGCGATCCGGCCACCTACGGCAAGATCACCGTGCTGACCATTCCCGGGCAGGTCAACGGGCCCAAGCTCGCCAACAATGCGATCACCACCGACCCGGTGGTGTCGCAGGACCTCGGCGTGATCGGCCGCGACAACCAGAACCGGATCCGGTGGGGCAACCTGCTGACACTGCCGGTGGCCCGGGGCGGCCTGCTCTACGTCGAGCCGGTCTACGCCTCCCCCGGAGCCAGCGACGCGGCGTCGTCGTATCCGCGGTTGATCCGGGTGGCGATGATGTACAACGACAAGGTCGGCTACGGGCCGACCGTCGGCGATGCGCTGACCGGGTTGTTCGGGCCCGGAGCCGGGGCCACCGCAGCCGAGATCGCGCCGACGGACGCGGGTGCGCCGGCGAGCCCGGCGCCGGAGAACTCGCCGGATGCACCGCCGGCGGCGGCACCGCCGGCGGCGGCACCGCCGGCTGCGGCCGCACCCCCGCCGCCGAGCGCGGCGGTCCCGTTGTCTCCAGGCAAGGCCGCCGCGTTGAAGGAGATCCAGACGGCGATCGGCGCCGCCCGCGAGGCGCAGAAGCAGGGCGACTTCGCTGCCTACGGGGTCGCGTTGCAGCGTCTCGACGACGCGATCACCAAGTTCAACAACGCCAAGTGATCCCGGCTGCGACCGCGAGGGTGCGCGTCGGTACGTCGCGGGCAGCCGCCGCGGTGTGCATGCTCGCCCGGCGCGGTTGCGCCGTGTCCGGCCTGCGATGTGGCCCGTCGGCGATTTGGCCGCGTGGCGCCGGTTCGGTAGCCTGGAGTTCACCATCGCGGGGTGGAGCAGCTCGGTAGCTCGCTGGGCTCATAACCCAGAGGTCGCAGGTTCGAATCCTGTCCCCGCTACCAGTCCAAAACGGCCGCCGGAGGCTTCTCCGGGGGCCGTTTTCATGACCAATGGGAACACTTTTGGGAACGTTGGGGCGCTAACGGATTATGCGGAGCGCCGGAAAACGTCGTGAGCTCTAAAGTCGCCGACAACG
>NZ_JAVKSH010000092.1:0-11698 GCF_039583805.1 Mycobacterium sp.
TAAGTGCACAGGCGCCGTGGTTGCCCGTCGGGATCAGGAGATGTCGCCGGCGGCGCCGCGGCCGGCGGCACGGCCCGAGAAGATGCAGCCACCCAGGAAGGTCCCCTCCAAAGCCCGGTAGCCGTGGACGCCGCCGCCGCCGAAGCCGGCGACCTCGCCGGCCGCGTAGAGCCCGTCGAGCGGTGTGCCGTCGGCCTTGAGCACCCGAGAGTCCAAATCAGTCTCCAGTCCGCCCAACGTCTTTCGAGTCAGGATATGCAGCTTGACGGCAATCAGCGGCCCCGCCTTCGGATCCGTCAACCGATGCGGAGCCACGACGCGACCCAGCCGGTCGCCCCGATAGGTGCGCGCAATCCGGATCGCGTTGATCTGGCTGTCCTTGGTAAAACGGTTGGTCACTTCGCGATCGCGGGCTATGACTTCCTCGGCCACCATTTCGTAGTCCAGCGGCAGCACATCTGGCAGCTTGTTCATTGCGGAAACCAAGTCACGCAACGAGTTTGCGGTGACGAAGTCCACCCCGCGGTCGATGAAGGCCTGCACCGGGCCCGGCGGGCCGGACCGGGCCCGCGAGCGCAGCAGTTCGCCCACGCTGCGCCCGGTCAGGTCGGGGTTTTGTTCTTGACCCGACAGCGCGAACTCCTTCTCGATGATCCGGGCGTTGAGCACGAACCAGGTGTAGTCGTAGCCGGACCGCGCGATGTACTCCAGCGTTCCCAGCGTGTCGAAGCCGGGATACAGCGGGGCCGGCAGTCGCTTGCCCGTGGCGTCCAGCCACAGCGACGACGGGCTGGGGATGATCCGGATGCCGTGCCGCGGCCAGATGGGGTCGTAGTTGGTGATGCCCTCGGTGTAGTGCCACATCCGGTCGCGGTTGATCACCCGTGCGCCGGCTTTCTCGGTGATGCCGATCATCCTGCCGTCGACGTGGGCAGGTACCCCGCTGAGCAACGTCTCGGGGACCCGGCCCATGCGCTTGGGCCAGTTCGCCCGCACCAGGTCGTGGTTGCCGCCAATGCCGCCGCTGGTGACGATCACGGCCGGAGCGCGGAACTCGAACTGCCCCGACACTTTTCGTGATGACGGTGCACCCCGCGGCTCCGCTGACGGCTCCAGCACGCTGCCCCGCACACCGGTTATGGCGCCGTTCTCGACGATCAGCTCGTCCACCCGACGACGGTGCGCAAACCGCACCGCGGAGCGGTCACCCAGCCGGCGCGCGAAGATCTCCACCAGGGCCGGACCGGTTCCCCAGGTGATGTGGAAGCGGGGCACCGAGTTGCCGTGCCCGCGTGCGTCGTACCCGCCGCGCTCGGCCCATCCCACCAGCGGAAAGATTCGCAGCCCGCGGGCCCGCAGCCAACTGCGTTTCTCCCCAGCCGCGAAATCCACGTAGGCGTGTGCCCACTGCCTGGGCCAGTAGTCCTCGGGCCGGTCGAACGCGGCGGTGCCCAGCCAATCCTGCAGCGCCAGTTCGTGACTGTCGCGCACACCCAGGCGGCGCTGTTCGGGGCTGTCCACGAAGAACAGTCCGCCGAACGACCAGAAAGCCTGCCCACCGAGGTTGGCGCTATTCTCCTGGTCGAGGATCAGCACCCGCTTCCCGCGGTCGACGACCTCGCACGCGGCCACTAGGCCGGCGAGTCCCGCCCCGACGATGACGACGTCCGCGACCTCGCTCATAGGCGCCACTCTCCCCCGCAACCGGGGCGACCCCCGCGATTCATTCCGGCGTCAGCGTCGTCGGCGCGGCTCATGCCGCTCCAGAGTAGTGACCCAGCGGTCAGGCGGCGTCGGGAATAGCCCGATCGGCCAACCACCGATACACCGTGGGCGTGCAGCCGTGCAAGCAGGCCAGGTCGACGGCGTCGAGCACCGCCCGCAACCGACCGGCATCGCGCAGCTGATGGGCCGCAACCGCGATGCGCACGACACCGCCACGACGGGCGACGCGGTCGGCCGAGAGCACCAGCATGCGGCACCACCACGGCTCGGTCAGGAAGCCTTCCCCGATGCCCAGCACCCGGGCTCGCACCGTGGTGCTGCGCACCAGGTCGGTGATGCCGTGCAGATCGGCCAGCAGCCGGAACCCGTTGCGCGGCAATGCTGTGACCGCCCCGGGTGACACCGTCCACCCCGGTGCGGCGAACAGCCGGGTGCGCAACCCCACGTGCTCGAGCACACGGTCGGCGGCCATCAGCCGCAAGTTCGCCTCGTGCGCGGGGACCGCCGCGAACTCGCCGCGACGCTTCTTGGTAGCCGCCTCGTCGTAGCCGTGCAGCACGATCGCGTCGCCGCGGGCACGCCGGCCGGTCAACCAGGCCACAGTGGCCGGGTCACGATCAAGCCGGTAGCCACCCTTCAGCCGCGGCGCCACCAGCAGCGAGACCGGGACAGAACGCGCGTCCAGCTCGGCGCAGAACGCCTCGACGTCAGCCACGGTCCGTTCGGTAATCCCGGATACCGAGACGATCAGCCTTGCAACCACAGCACCATTGTGGCGATTCCAGGTGTCCACACGGTGACGGACACGCGGATAGCAGGCGTCGGGCCGGGTCTCCCACCAGCGCATCCGGCCAGGCGCAGCTGGGCGCGCCGGCGCCGAACTCTCCCGCCGGACCGGCTGGCGCGGCGCCGACGAACCGGGTGTTTCTGCCCGGATGACGACGCGGCTACCCGTGCGCACCGCCGCGGAGGTCGTCTTCCTGGTCGCGGCCGTTCTGGTCGCGGCCGTTCTGGTCGTAGTCGGCAGCCGATAACAGCCAGGCGTACTGAAAGGCGATCTCCCGCCACCGCTCGTAGCGGCCGCTGATGCCACCGTGGCCTGCGCTCATCTGGGTCTTCAACAACACCGGGTTGCCGTCAGTTTTGCTATGTCGCAGTGCCGCAACCCATTTCGCCGGCTCCACATAGTAGACCCTCGTGTCGTTGAGCGACGTCATAGCCAGGATCGACGGATATCGCTTCGCGGCGACGTTCTCATAGGGCGAATAGGACTTCACGTACGAGTACACGTCGCTGTCGCGCAACGGGTTTCCCCACTCGTCCCACTCGGTGACCGTCAGCGGCATGGACGGGTCCAGGATCGTGGTCAGCGGGTCGACGAACGGCACCTGCGCAAGGATTCCGGCGAACAGATCCGGAGCCTGGTTGGCCACCGCGCCCACCAGCAGACCGCCCGCACTTCCGCCCGATGCCACCAGATTCTGCGGCCTAGTGAGCCCCGAGTCCACCAGATGCCGCGCCACCGCGACGAAGTCGGTGAACGTGTTCTTCTTCTCCAGCAGCTTGCCGTGCTCGTACCATAACCGGCCCATCTCACCACCACCGCGGACATGCGCGATCGCGAACACCATGCCGCGGTCCAGCAGTGACAAGCGCGGTATCGAGAACCGCGGATCCTCGCAGATCTCGTAGGCTCCGTAACCGTACAGCAAAGTGCGAGCAGGGAACTCGATGCCAGCCCGGTGCACGATAGACACTGGGATGCGGGTGCCGTCGACCGCGACGGCCCAGTCGCGGCGTTCGACGTAGTCCTCGCGCCGGTAGCCGCCGAGCACCGGCTGTTCGCGCAGCAGGGCGCGCTCGCCGGTGTCGAGGTCGATGTCGTAGACCCGCACCGGGGTGACGAACGATCCCGCGCCGACGCGCAGTTTCGGCGAACCCCAGGTCGGGTTGACGCCCAGACCGGACGCCATCAGCTCGGAGTCGAACGTGATCTCTTCGGGGCGGCCGTAGTCGTCGCCGATCGGCCAGAGTTGCAGCCGCGGCAACGCCTCCCGCCGGTAACTGACCACCAGGTACCGCGCGAAGACGTCCACGGCGTCCAGACGCACATCGTCGCGATGACCGATCAACGTGCGTTGTGCGGCGGGATCGGCAACTGGCGCCTCGGCAAGCGCGAAGTTCACCGCGCCGTCGTTGTGTAGGATCACAAACCGGTCCTCGCCGCCGACGACCGCATGCTCCACCGAGTATTCGACGCCGTCGCGGCGCGGCCACACCGTGATGAACCCCGCCTGCGGATCGGCGGCATCGCCGTAGCGAACCTCGGAGGTGATCGCTGACCCCGACACGATCAACATGTAGGCGTCGCTGCGGGTGCGTCCCACCGCGACCCAGAATCGCTCGTCGGGCTCGTGGTACACCTTCTGCGCAGGCAGACCCGAACCCAGTCGATGCCGCCACACGGTGTCGGGACGCCACGCGGCGTCGAGGGTCACGTAGTACACCGTGTGGTTGTCGGTTGCCCACGTCGCTCCCGCCCCGATGCCGATGATCTCGTCGGGATACATCTTTCCGGTGCGTAAGTCCTTGAACCGCAGAGTGTATCGCTCGTCGCCGACGACGTCGACCGAATAGGCCAGGACATTGCCGTCGGGGCTCACATTGGCCGCGCCCAACGAGAAGAAGTCGTGCCCGTCGGCCTCGGCGTTCTCGTCGAGCAGCAGCTGTTCGCCGGCGATCTCGGTGTGCTCGTCGAAGTGCGGCGGGTGCCAGTCGTCGGGATCGGTTACCGGACAACGGCATTGCGCACCGTACTGTTTTCCCTCGAAGCTGCGGGCGTAGTACCAGAATTGGCCGCGCCGGGTCGGCACCGACAGGTCGGTTTCCTTGGTGCGGGCCTTGATCTCGTCGAAGATCGTCCGGCGCAGCGGCTCGAGATGGGCCGTAGTCTGGTCGGTGTAGTCGTTTTCGGCCTCCAGATGCGCGATCACCTCAGGGTTGGATTTTTCGCGCAGCCATTCGTAGGGGTCGATGAACACGTCGCCGTGAAACTCCCGCCGGCTGTCAACCCGCTTGGCGATCGGCGGCGCGGATATGCCGGTCACGCCGCCGATCCGATCCAGTCATCGAATCGCAGGCCGGAAATCCGTTGGTAGGCCTCGATGTAGCGGGCTCGGGTGGCGTCGACGATGTCGGTCGGCAACGGCGGCGGAGGCGCAGACCCGTAGCGGTCCCAGCCCGACTCGGAGCTGGTCAGCCAGTTACGGACGAACTGCTTGTCGAAGCTCATCTGCACCACCCCGGCCCGATAGTCGTCGGCCGGCCAGTACCGCGACGAGTCGGGCGTGAAGGCTTCGTCGGCCAGCACCAGGCCGCCGTGAGCGTCGACACCGAACTCGAACTTGGTGTCGGCGATGATGATTCCCTTCGTCAGGGCGTGGTCGGCGGCCTGCACGTACGTTTGCAGCGTCAGGTCGCGTAACCGGTTGGCGCGCACCGCGCCCACCATCTCGATCACCCGTGCGAACGAGATGTTCTCGTCGTGTTGTCCCAGTTCGGCTTTGGTCGCCGGGGTGAACAGCGGCTCGGAGAACCTGCTGGCCTCGACCAGCCCGGGGGGCAGCGGGATCCCACACAGTGAGCCGGTCTGCTGGTAGTCCAGCAGTCCCGACCCGGTCAGGTAGCCGCGGGCCACACACTCCACCGGAAGCATCTGCAGCTCCCGCACCACCAGCGCTCGGCCCAGCACCTCTGCCGGGATGCGCGGGTCGTCGGGCGGACCGGCCAGGTGGTTGGGCGCCTCGACGAACCCGAAGAAGAACACGCTCATCGCGGTGAGAACGCGGCCCTTGTCGGGGATCGTGCTGTCGAGCACGTAGTCGAACGCCGAAATCCGGTCTGTCGCGACGAACAGCAGATGCTCGTCGTCGATGCGGTACAGCTCGCGGACCTTGCCGCTGGCCAGATGCGGATAGTCGGACAGAGCGGGGCGCAACATCGGCTCAGACTATCCGGCGGCCCCGGGCCCCGGCAGCGCCGGGATCGACGCGGCAGATCGCGGTCCGTGCGCGATGCCACCGGCGGCGGTGACCGACACCGTGGTCTCAGCGCATCAGCGCGCGCGGCAGTCGTAGCAGCCCGGCGACGGCCACCACCACCCACGCCACGATCGCATTCCAGCAGAACACCAGCGAAATAGTCTGCAGGGAAGGCCGATTCAGTTCGGCGGCCATCGCGCCGGTGGCCGCCGAGTACATGCCCAGCGGGAACACCAACGTCCACCACACCCCGGCGAAATGCAGCATGTCGGGCCGTCGGCTGATGCGGTGCAGCCCGAAATAGATCAGCGGCGGTATCCACAGCGTCGCCAAAACCCAGGTCACCACCGTCACCGTGCGAACGGTCGCAGCCAGCCAGAGCGGGGCCAGCTGGTGGATGCCGTCACCGGCGAGCGTCGCTATCGCCAGCGCGCCCATCAGAATCCAGGTGTCGGGCTCGAAGCCGTCGCGGTCCTGCCGCTCGGCGACCGCGCGCCACAGGATCAGCCAGGTCATCACCGCGTAGACGCCGATCGCCAGCGCCCAGGTTCCCACCGCCAGCGCGGACCACCACCGCTGACCGGTGGCGCGTGCGGCCTGGGTGATCACGATCGCCAGGCCGGACGTGCCCACGCTGGCCAACTCCCACGCGCCGTGCGCGCCGTCGCGCAGAGCGATCCACCGGCGCGCCGCCATGCTGCGAGCGGTGCGCACGCACAGCACCAGCCACGCCGACAACGCGACGACACCGAGCGGCGCCGCCACCACCGGATGCGACACCACCCGGCTGTCCAGCACCGCGCACGCGGCGACGAAGGTGAACAATCGCAGCGTCACGTCCGGGTCGGTCAGGTTCCACGCGGTGACCCGCCGCGTGACGACCGCCCACACGACCAGAGCCAGCAAGCCCAGCGACGCCAGCACCGCCAGGGCGTCGCTGATCCGGGGGTAGTGGTGGTTGCGCGCGGCGATCGAGACGATCCCGGTCGCCATCACCACGGAGAACACGTCGGGCGGCAGGCGAAGATCACTCATGTGATGCCGCACGGCCCTACAGGATCGCACTCGGCGTGTACTTGGCCGCCTCCGGATACCGGGCGATCAGGTCGTCCACCGCGGCGACGACCTCGTCGACCTGGCCGCCGGCGGCGCCGGTGAACGCCTGCCGGTCGGCCAGCGCCGCGTCCAGCGCGGTGCGGTCCAGCGGCAGCCGCGGGTCGCCGGCCAGCCGGTCGAGCAGGTCGGGCTCGCCGCCCTCTCGCATCGCCAGCGCAGTCGCGACCGCGTGCTCGCGGATCACCTCGTGGGCGGCCTCGCGGCCCATCCCGGCGCGCACCGCGGCCATCAGCACCTTCGTCGTCGCCAGGAACGGCAGGTAGCGGTCGAGTTCGCGGCCGATCACCGCGGGGTAGGCGCCGAACTCGTCGAGCACGGTCAGCATCGTCTCGATCTGCCCGTCGACGGCGAAGAAGCTGTCCGGCAACGCCACCCGGCGCACCACCGAGCAGAACACGTCGCCCTCGTTCCACTGCGTCCCGGCCAGCTCGGCCACCATCGAGGCGTAGCCGCGCAGCACCACCTGCAGCCCGTTGACCCGTTCGCTGCTGCGGGTGTTCATCTTGTGCGGCATCGCCGACGAGCCGACCTGCCCCGCCGCGAAGCCCTCGGTGACCAGGTCGTGCCCGGCCATCAGCCGAATCGTGTGCGCCAACGACGAGGGGCCCGCACCCAACTGCACCAGAGCGGACACCACCTCGTGATCCAGCGAGCGCGGATACACCTGTCCGACGCTGGTCAAAACCGTTGTGAAACCTAAGAATTCAGCAACTCCGCGCTCCAACTCGGCCAGCTTGGCCGGGTCGCCGCCGAGCAGGTCCAGCATGTCCTGGGCGGTGCCCATCGGGCCCTTGATGCCGCGCAGCGGGTAGTGGTCGATCAGCTCCCGCAGCCGGGTCAGCGCCAACAGCGTCTCCTGGGCCGCGGAGGCGAATCGCTTGCCCAGCGTGGTGGCCTGGGCGGCGACGTTGTGGCTGCGCCCGGTGATCACCAGATCTCGGTAGGCCACCGCCCGCTCTGCCAGGCGTGCCAGCATCGCCACGGCGTGCGTGAACACCAGCTCCAGGGAGCGGCGGATCTGCATCTGCTCGACGTTCTCGGTCAGGTCGCGGCTGGTCATCCCCTTGTGGATGTGCTCGTGGCCGGCTTGCGCGTTGAACTCCTCGATGCGGGCCTTGACGTCATGGCGCAGCGCCCGCTCACGCGTTGCGATCGACGCCAGGTCGACGTCGTCGAGAACCCGCTCGTAGTCGGCGATCACGCCGGCCGGCGCCGGCACCCCCAGCTCGGCCTGGGCCCGCAGCACCGCCAGCCACAGCCGACGCTCGGCGACCACCTTGGCCCGCGGCGACCAGATCGCCACCATGTCGGCGCTCGCGTAGCGGCCGGCCAGCACGTTCGGGATGCTCACGAGTCCACAGCTTACGGGCGCGATGCGGCAGGCTGGGCAGATGCACTTCGTAGGTGTCGACCTCGCCTGGGGTGTGCGCAACCCGACAGGTGTGGCGGTGCTGGATGCCGACGGTCGGCTGGTGGCGCTGAGCGCAGCCCGCGACGACGACGCCGTGCTGACCGCGCTGCGCCCCTGGGTTCGCGGCGAGTGCCTGGTCGGCATCGACGCGCCGCTGGTGGTGACCAACCCGACCGGGCAGCGGGCCGCCGAGGCCGCGCTGAACCGCGACTTCGCCCGCTTCGAGGCCGGCGCCCATCCGGCCAACACCGGCAAACCTGAATTCGCCAACGGGCCGCGCGGCGCCCGGCTGGCCGCCGCACTGGGGCTCGACATCGATCCGCGGTCACCGGCGTCGCAGCGAGCCATCGAGGTCTATCCGCACGCGGCGATGGTGGCGCTGTTCCGGCTGCACCGCACGGTGAAATACAAGGCCAAGCCGGGCCGCCCGCTGGAGTTGCTGCGCGCGGAGTTGCTGCGGGTGATGGACCTGCTCGAGGGGCTGGCCCGGGCACCGGTCCCGCTGCGTGTCGCCGACGACGTCCGCTGGGGGGCGCTGCGCCGCCAGGTCCGGGGGGCGACCCGCAAAAGCGACCTGCGTCGCGCCGAGGATCCCGTCGACGCTGTCGTCTGCGCGTACGTGGCGCGCTACGCCCACCACCGCCCCGAGGGGGTCACCCGGTACGGCGATCACGTCACCGGTTGTATCGTGACGCCAACCGTGCCAATGGATTTGGCCGCGTCGCCGCGGCGACGTGCCCGCCGCGGCGACGCGATCACACCTGTGGCGACCGTGGGTCGAACGGCGCCAACGTGTCGATGATGTCGATCACGGTCGTTCGCACGGCCTCGCGCAGGTCCTGCCGACGATCGACCAGTGCGGACACCACGGCCCCGTCGACCGTGCTGATCAACGCCGAGATGAACTCCTCGCGGGCCGTCCGCCCCGATCGTTCGATGGCGTCGGCGACGGCGTCGGCGCGCTGGCGCAGGCTGCGCCGCTGGATGTCGAGCAGTGCGGGCAGCCGGGCGCAGGCGACGTAGCGCTCGTAGCGCGAGATGAGCTGCTCGGTCAGCGCCGGACCGGATTGCTCGCCGACCAGCAGGTCGACCAGGATGTCGGCGGTGGTCGCGGCGCTGCGCCGACGTCGGGACAGGCCGCTCACCCGGGCCCGTAGCTGCGCAGCTTCGAGCATCCCGAGTTGGGCTACCGCGCTGGCGACGAGGTCGTCGAGGCAGGAGAAGTAGTACGTCGTCGACGCCAACGGCAGGCCCGCCCGGCGCGCCACCGCGCGGTGCCGGACGGCGTCGAAACCACCTTCGCGCAGCAGGTCGGCGGCGGCGCTGACCAGTGCGTAGCGTCGTCGTTCTCCCTTGGGCGTGACAGCTGCCGTCACGCCTGACCATGCTGCCAGGCGGGGTGGCGCCGCACAGACCTTTCGGGCAAACACCCGGCCGATGGCATGATGGCCGGCATGCCCGAGTTGAGCCGCCGCGCCGCGTTGCGCCTCGGTGTGGGCGCGGCGGTCGGCGCCTGCGCGCTGGGGTTGGTGCCGCGCCCGCGTTCTGCGCCGGTCGCGCTGGCCGGGACCGGCGTCCCGTTGCTGCCGCCCGCGCCCGCGCAGCCGGCACCTGTTGCGGCGCAGACGATGGCGACCGGGTCGTTCGTGTCTGCGGCGCGCGCCGGGGTGACGACGAACTGGGCGATCGCCCGCCCGCCCGGTCAGACTTCAGCGCTACGACCGTTGATCCTGTTGCACGGCAAAGGATCCGACGCAGCAACAGTGATGGACGGCGGTGTCGAGCAGGGCCTGGCCCAGGCCGTCGGCGCCGGCCTGCCGCCGTTCGCGGTGGTCGCCGTCGATGGCGGCGGAAGTTATTGGCACAGAAGGGCTTCCGGCGAGGACTCGGGCACGATGGTGCTCGACGAGCTGATTCCCATGCTCGGTTCGCAAGACCTCGACACGTCGCGGGTGGCGTTTTTGGGATGGTCGATGGGCGGCTACGGCGCTTTGCTGCTCGGCGGCCGGCTCGGGCCGGCCCGCACGGCGGCGATCTGCGCGGTGAGCCCGGCGCTGTGGCTGTCCCCCGGGACGGCGGCGCCCGGCGCTTTCGACGGTGCCGGCGACTGGTCGGCCAACTCGGTGTTCGGAATGCCCTCGTTGGCGTCGATCCCGATCCGGGTGGACTGCGGTGACAGCGACCCGTTCTACGGCGCCACCAAACAGTTTGTGGCACAGTTGCCCAACCCGCCGGCCGGCGGGTTCTCTGCGGGCGGACACGACGCATCGTTTTGGAGTGCGCAGCTGCCCGCCGAGCTGACCTGGATCGCCCCGCTGCTGACGGCGTGAGCCGTCGGCAAATTCCGCTCTGCACAGTCCCGAACGGGTGTTATCGTCGAGCACATTCGGCCGCGCCCGAGGGCGTTACGGCTCTGTCACAGCGAAGGTCTGGGTATTCGATGTTGGTCAATCCGGAGTTGCTGCGTGGTTTCGCCCGTGAGGTCGACGCCGCGTCGGCGAAGATCAGCGGTGCTCATCTCGGGCAGAAGATGAGTACGGCCGCTGACGGGCTGCCGGGTTCGGCCACCCAGTGGGCGGCCCGCCTGGTCGGCGTGCGGATGACGGCGGTCACGGCCAAGATCGCCACGAATGTCGCCGATATGGGGGTGGCGGTGCGCGGTGCCGGTGACCGCTACGAGGTGGAGGACCATTCCCTCGCCGGTACATTCGACGGGTTGCTTTGACCCGTGCTGCCGTCGCGCTCGCGGTTGCAGAGCTGGAACCGTGGCTCCCTGTCGGTGGCGGCGTCCGCGGTGCAACCCGGCGGCGAGTCGGTCTATCAGGCTGTGCGCAATCTCGACGACGAGTGCGACCGGGCTGCCCGAAGCGCGAACCTGGTCGGGGTAAGCCCATGATGCGGCGACGAACATGTTTCGTCGGGCCGCCGATCAGGCGTCTCCGATGCTGACCTCCGCCGAGGCTGACGCTGCGGCGCTCGACAAAGGCAACGGGTCGATCGAGGCTGATGCCTGACTTGGCTCACGATTCGCGGTTTGTGCTGGCTGCAGCCCGCTGAACTACCGAAGGGCGTTAACGCACCGGTTCGCCTGCCGGGCGGCCGATCAGCCGGCAGCACCTGCACGCGAAGCGGCGAGTCGGACCTACGTTGCTGCGCAACACAACTCAAACCGCGTTGGTGCCGTGCCGAGCCGACCGCCACCGAGGTCCCGACCGCCACCGCAGGGCATTGTCGCGGCGTCGTGCACCCGAAGACCGCCCGATCCCCATATTGCCGCCTGGCCACATCAGCACCACCGGCCTCTGGACGAGGCGATGTGCGCCGTGCCCGCCTCTGCGCGACAACCTCCTTCCCAGCACCGCGCCGCCACAGCTGTCGACACACAACTGTCGACACACAACTGTCG
>NZ_JAVKSH010000092.1:11798-15425 GCF_039583805.1 Mycobacterium sp.
ACCGCGCCGCCACAGCTGTCGACACACAACTGTCGACACACAACTGTCGACACACAACTGTCGACACACAACTGTCGACACACAACTGTCGCTGCGAGCGTTGAGGGGGCTGCGCCCCGGTGTGAGCACCTGAAAATCTGGCGAGTGTGCGATTTCGTACGCGACGCGCCGGCGCTGACGTAGGAAACCGCACACTCGACGAATAGCTCTGCGCGACGCGAGCGCCAACCAGGGCTTGTGCGCAATTTTCGAGCGAGCCGGGCATCTCCGGTGCCGACCGGCGCAGAGACACCTGTGGCAGGTGTGACCAACGCGCCGTGGCCGCCCCACGACGTGCACCAATTCGGGTCAAGTCGGGTCACATCGGTCAGCTGTGCGCCCTCGCCGTCGTGACGACGATCCCGACAGTGCGGCCAGATGGTGCGGAGCCGTTGTGTGCGGTCGCCGTTGAGACCCGGCGCGCAGCCGTGCGACGATCAGACGGTGACTGCGCCCTTCGGTTGGGACTTCCCCTACACCTGGCCGCGAAAACCGCTGCTGGCCAGTAACGTTGTGTGCACGTCGCAGCCGCTGGCCGCCCAAGCGGGCCTAGCCGTGCTCGCCGACGGCGGCAACGCCGTCGACGCGGCCGTCGCCACCGCGATCACGCTCACCGTGGTGGAGCCGGTGTCCAACGGCATCGGCTCGGACGCCTTCGCCATCGTCTGGGACGGCCGGCAACTGCACGGCCTCAACGCATCGGGACGCTCACCGGCCGCATGGACACCGGAGTACTTCGGCGACCACGGCGTCCCCGCCTTGGGCTGGAACTCGGTGACCGTGCCCGGTGCGGTGTCGGCCTGGGTCGAGTTGCACACCACGTTCGGCACGCTTCCGTTCGAGAGACTCTTCGAGGCAGCGATCCTGCACGCCCGCAACGGTTTCCCGGTCTCACCTGTCGTGGCGGCGCAGTGGGCGGCGCAGGTGCCGATCTTCGAGTCGCAGCCGGGTTTCGCCGAGACGTTCATCCCCGGCGGTCGCGCACCCAAGCCCGGAGAGCTGGTCGCCCTCCCCGACCACGCGGCAACCCTGGAGCAAATCGCCGCGACCAACGGTGAGGCGTTCTACCGCGGTGAGCTGGCGGCGGCCATGGAGGCGCACGCAGCTACCCACGGTGGCGCCATGTGCGCCGACGATCTCGCCACCCACCGCGCCGACTGGGTCGGCACGATCAGCCGTACCTACCGCGGCTACACCGTGCATGAAATCCCGCCCAACGGCCAGGGTATCGTCGCGCTGATCGCGCTGGGCATCCTCGACAACTTCGACATCGCTGCGCTGCCAGCCGATTCCGCCGACAGTGTGCATCTGCAGATCGAAGCGCTGAAGCTCGCGTTCGCCGACGCCGGGGCCTACGTCGCCGACCTCGACCACATGACGCTGCGCCCCGGGCAGCTCCTCGACACGCAGTATCTGGCCCGGCGGGCGGCGTCGATCGATCCGACGCGGGCCACAGTGGCCTGTGCCGGGACCCCGCGCGGGGGCACCGTCTATCTCACCGCCGCCGACTCCGCCGGGATGATGGTGTCGATGATCCAATCGAACTACCTGGGTTTCGGATCCGGTGTGGTGGTTCCGGGCACCGGAATCGCGCTGCAGAGCCGGGGCGCGAATTTCGTCGTCGAACAAGGACATCCGAATAGCGTCGGCCCCAACAAGCGTCCCTACCACACCATCATTCCGGGTTTTGTGACAAAGGACGGCGCCCCGCTGATGAGCTTCGGCGTGATGGGCGGCCCCATGCAGCCGCAGGGCCACGTGCAGCTCCTCACCCGGATCCTCGACCACGGGCAGAACCCGCAGGCAGCGTGCGACGGTCCCCGGTTCCGGTGGGTGGCGGGTTCGCAGGTCAGCTGCGAGCCGGGCTTTCCGGCGTCGACGCTCGACGAGCTTCGCCGGCGCGGTCACAAGCTGATGGTCGTCGACGACTACAACCAATTCGGCAGCTGCCAGGCGATCTGGCGGCTGGACGACGCCTATCTCGCGGTGAGCGACCCGCGTCGGGACGGTCAGGCCGTAGGGTACTAGACCCGAACGTCACCGTGTGAGGCAGCCAACGCGATGTCGCTGCGAAAGTGCCCGCCGGGCAGGCGAATCGAATCGAGGATCCGGTACGCGGCACACCGGGCGGCAGTCACATCGGGACCCGTGCCCACCACCGACAACACCCGGCCCCCCGACGACACAACGGCACCGTCGTCGCGGCGAGCGGTCCCGGCGTGCAGCACGCCGTCGGCGTCGGCGCCGAGGACCACGTCGCCGAGGCGCGGGCGGCCAGGATAGTGTTCGGCGGCCAGCACCACCGTCACCGCCGCGCCGTCTTGCCAGCGCAGTTCGCCGAATCCGGCCAGCTCCCCGGTGGCTGCCGCATACAGCAGCTGCCCCAGCGGCGAATCCAGTAGCGCCAGGACCGACTGCGTCTCCGGATCGCCGAAGCGACAGTTGAATTCGATCACCTCCGGCCCGCTCGGGGTGACGGCGAGCCCGGCGTACAGCAGTCCGGAGAACGGGCTTCCGCGTCGAACGAGTTCGACCGCAACAGGTTCCACGATGTCGGTCACCATGCTCCGGTACACGTCGGCGGGTAGCCAGGGTAGCGGCGCGTAGGCACCCATGCCCCCGGTGTTGGGTCCGGTATCGCCGTCGCCCACCCGTTTGAAGTCCTGCGCCGCGAGCAACGGCACCACGGTCGAACCGTCGACGATGCTGAACAACGACACCTCGGGTCCGTCGAGATAGGACTCCAGCAGCACCGGATGCCCAGCGTCCAGCAGCCCGGCCGCATGGGCACGCGCGACACCGCGATCTGGTGTCACCACCACGCCTTTGCCCGCAGCAAGTCTGTCGTCCTTGACCACCCATGCGCGCTCGCCGGCCGCGCACCCGAACCTGTCCAGCGCTACATCCAAATATGCTGGGCTATCGACGATCTCGCTCGCGGCGGTGCGAACGCCGGCCGACGCCATGACATCCTTGGCGAACGCCTTGGAACCCTCGATGCGGGCGGCGTCCTTGCTGGGGCCAAAGCAGGCAACACCCGAGGCGCGCACGGTGTCGGCCACCCCCAGCACCAGCGGCAGCTCGGGGCCGATCACCACCAGATCGGCCCCGACCCGCCGGGCCAGCGCGACGATGTCATCACCGGAGGTGATGTCGACACCGTGCTGCTCGGCCAGCCGAGCAGTGCCGGCGTTACCGGGGGCGATGGCCAGCGCCTCGACCTGCGGATCTCTGCGCAGGGCCACCAGCAGCGCATGTTCGCGGGCACCCGAGCCGATCACCAGAACGCGCACGACACCTGACCTTAGCGGGCCGCTATGGCGGACGGGTGGCGGTCGACCCACAAATCGACTCGACATCGACAAGGCGGTGAAAGTCGAAAAACGCCGTCACCACAGCTGCCACAGAGGTCGTAGAAGTCGCAAAGGACCCAATTGTCCCAGGGGTCACCGCTGCGGGGTCGTGTGTCTTTTTGCCCGCCTCACTCGAAAATTGCGCAAAAGCCCTGGTCGGCGCTCGCGTCGAGCAGAGCTATTCGTCGAGTGTGCGGTTTCGTACGCCAGCGCCGGCGCGTCGCGTACGAAATCG
>NZ_JAVKSH010000093.1:0-2011 GCF_039583805.1 Mycobacterium sp.
AACCGCATGCACGGATTGAAAGGGGGATGGGGAAACGGGTCTGCACTGCAGACACCGCGCCCCTGACTACCAATGGGCGCGGGTCGACTGCTGCTGGGTGCCACCCCGTTGGGCCAGCCGTCGGATGCGTCGCCGCGGCTGGTGGCCGCGCTGGGCTCGGCGGACGTCGTCGCCGCCGAGGACACCCGCCGGGTCCGCACGCTGGCCGCCGCCCTCGACGTCCGCATCGCCGGCACGCTGGTCAGCCTGTTCGAGGCGAACGAAGACACCCGGGTGCCGGCGCTGGTGGGGGAGATCCGCGCCGGGGCGACTGTGCTGGCGGTCACCGACGCCGGAATGCCGGCGATCAGCGATCCGGGCTACCGGTTGGTGGTGGCGTGCGTCGACGCCGGCTTGCCGGTGACGTGCCTGCCCGGCCCGTCGGCGGTGACCACCGCGCTGGCGGTGTCCGGGCTGCCGTCGGACAAGTTCTGTTTCGAGGGATTCGCCCCGCGTCGGGAGTCGGCGCGCCGGACGTGGCTGGCGTCGCTGGCGGGGGAGCGGCGCACCTGCGTGTTCTTCGAGTCGCCGCGCCGGTTGCCGGCCTGCCTGCGCAACGCGGTCGATCAGCTCGGCGCGACGCGCCGGGCGGCGGTGTGCCGGGAGCTGACCAAGGTGCACGAGGAGGTGGTGCGCGGGTCACTGGCAGAGCTGGCGGCCTGGGCAGCCGGCGGCGTGCTCGGCGAGGTCACGGTCGTGCTGGCCGGCGCTGTGCCGCGCGCAGACCTGCCCGCGCTGGTGGCGGAGGTGAACGAGCTTGCGCGGCAAGGTGTTCGGGTAAAGGAAGCGTGCAGCCAAGTGGCTGCTAGGGCGCCGGTGTCACGGCGCGAGCTCTACGACGTGGTGGTGCGGTCCCGCCGCTAGCCGCTAGCCGGCGCGCACGGGGGTCGGAGCCAGTCCGAGTATCGGCGCCGCCTTGTGCAGGCACTCGTCCCATTCCGCGTCGGGATCGGAGTCGGCGGTGATGCCGCCGCCGGCACCGAGCACCGCGTTGCGGGCGGCGTCGAACTCGACGGTGCGGATAGCCACGTTGAGTTCGCAGCCGGCCACCGGTGATGCCAGGCCGACTGTGCCGCAATAGATTCCGCGGCGCACCGGCTCCCACTGCGCAAGTAGTTGACGCGCCCGTAGTTTGGGGGTTCCGGTGACCGAGGCGGGTGGGAAGGTGGCGTCCAGCAGCGCTGACGCGAGCAGCTCGGCGGGCACCCGCGCCGACACCGTCGACACCAGATGCCACACCCCCGGAGCGGGCCGCACCTCCAGCAGCTCGGGCACGGTGACCGTCCCGGTGTGCGCCACTCGGCCCAGGTCGTTGCGGACCAGGTCGACAATCATGATGTTCTCGGCCACATCCTTGGCCGACGCCCGCAGCGCCGACGGGCAGGCGTCCCACGGCAGGGTGCCCTTGATGGGGCTGGAGGTCACGGTGTCGCCGCGGCGGCACAAGAACAATTCCGGCGACAGCGACGCCACCGCACCCCACGACCCCGCGAGGTAGGCCGCCCGGGCCGGCGCGGTGCGCGCAACGGCGTCGGCAAAGAAATCCAGCGGTGCCCCGTCGACGAAGCCGCGGAATTGGGTGCACACGCAGGCCTGGTAGACCTCGCCGGCGCGGATGGCCTCCAGGCAGGCCAGCACCCCGGCACGGTGCGCGGCGCGGTCGGCGCTGTCCCAGTCGATCCGGCAGGCTCGGGCCGCGGCCGGCGAAGACAGCGCGTCGGCCAGCCACGCCGGCATCGCCGCACCCGACAGGCTCTCGTACCACCACCGTCCGTCGCGGTCGCGGCGCAGCACGCAGTCGGTCCAGCCGCCGGCCGCCTCGGGGATCCGGGCCGGTCGTCCGTCGGCGCCGGGGTCCGGGTAGGACAGGTAGCCGATCCAGCCGCCGCCCACCGCGGCGGCGCCAGAGCCGGGCCGGACGTCGAACGCGTCGGCGGCGCCAGAGCCGGGCCGGACGTCGAACGCGTCGGCG
>NZ_JAVKSH010000093.1:2111-15366 GCF_039583805.1 Mycobacterium sp.
GCGGCGCCAGAGCCGGGCCGGACGTCGAACGCGTCGGCGGCGCCAGAGCCGGGCCGGACGTCGAACGCGTCGGCGGCCTCGACGGGTCGTATCGACACGCTGGGGGCGATCACCGCCGACGCGCCGAACCACTCCCCGGTCAGCGCGGCGGGCGGTGGCAGGCCCAGCCGAACGGTGGCGTCGCCGACGGCGCGCAGCACCTCCGGCGCGCCGCCAAGATCGCCGAGCCGATCGATCCGCACCGGTCTAGCTTGATGTGTCGCGCGGGCAGACGCAAAAGGCCCGGCTTCTCCGCTCGTACGCCGCGAGAGTGCAACTGTCGACGCGTCCACTCGGGCAACGCGTCGGCAGTTGCACTCTCGCGGCGCGAACTCAGTCAACCTGGTAGCGCGGAAATACTGCGCTCGGCGCCGGCAACGCCGTGCCAGGGGCCAGCCGAACCCCGGCGGCGGCAAACGTCCGCTGGTCGGGCGGCTGACCGAGCAGGTCGAGCAGCGTGCCCGCCGACTCGGGCAGCACCGGCTGAAGCAGCAGCGCCGCGATGCGTACCGCCTCGCACGTCACATAGAGCACCGTGGCGAACCGATCCTGATCCGCGCCAGATTCGCTTTTGCGCAGCACCCACGGTTGCTGCGCGGAGAAATACCGGTTGGCCGCACCGAGCATCAGGAAGATCGCTTCCAGCGCCAGATGCATTGCCTGCGAATCGAATTCGGCCCGCACGCGCTCCAGCAGGCCGTCGGCGGCCGCCAGCAAGCTCACGTCGTCGGCGGTGAATTCGCCCGGCTGCGCCACGATACCGTCGAAGTTCTTGGCCACCATCGACAGCGACCGCTGCGCCAGGTTACCCAGCTCGTTGGCCAGGTCGGTGTTGATCCGGGTGATCATCGCCTCGTCGCTGTAGCTGCCGTCCTGGCCGAACGGGACCTCGCGCAGCAGGAAGTAGCGCACCTGGTCGACGCCGAACCGTTCGATGAGCGCGACGGGGTCGATCACGTTGCCCACCGACTTACTCATCTTCTCACCCCGGTTGAGCAGGAACCCGTGCGCGAAAACCGTGCGCGGCAACTCGATTCCGGCGGACATCAAAAACGCCGGCCAGTACACCGCGTGGAACCGGATGATGTCCTTGCCGATCATGTGCAGATCCGCGGGCCAGTAGCGGCGGAACAACTCCGAGCCGGTGTCGGGGTAGCCGGCCCCGGTCAGATAGTTGGTCAGCGCGTCGACCCAGACGTACATGACATGGTCGGGATGCCCGGGCACCGGCACGCCCCAGTCGAACGAGGTGCGCGAGATCGACAGGTCCCGTAGGCCGCCGGAGACGAAGCTGACCACTTCGTTGCGGCGCACCTGCGGCGCGATGAACTCCGGGTGGGCTTCGTAGTGGGCCAGCAGCCTGTCGGTGTACGCCGAGAGCCGGAAAAAGAAGGTCTGTTCCTCGGTCCAGGTCACCGGCGCCCCGGTCTCCCCCGCCACCCGGGTTCCGTCGTCGAGAACCGTCGTCTCCGATTCGACGAAGAACCGCTCGTCGCGCACCGAATACCACCCGGAGTAGCTGTCGAGGTAGATGTCGCCGGCGTCGGACATCCGCTGCCAGATCGCCACCGACGCCGCCAGGTGGTCGGCGTCGGTGGTGCGGATGAACCGGTCGAAGGAGATGTTCAGCCTTTCCTGCAACCGCTGGAAGACGTCGGAGTTGCGGTGGGCCAACTCCGCGGTCGGGATGCCCTCCGCCGCGGCCGTCTCGACCATCTTCAACCCGTGCTCGTCGGTGCCGGTCAGGTAGCGCACGTCGAAACCGTCGAGCCGTTTGAACCGGGCGATCGCGTCGGTGGCGACGTACTCGTACACGTGCCCGATGTGCGGTTCGCCGTTCGGGTAGGTGATCGCGGTGGTGACGTAGTAGGGCCTCATCGAGAGTCCACCCTATGGTGTGGCGATGAGTTCCAACCGGCCCGCCGAACGACAAGCGCCGCCCGCTCCCGCGCCGCTGAGCCCGCTGGTCGACGCGCACACCCACCTGGACGCGTGCGGCGCCCGCGACGCCGGCGGGGTGCGCGCCGTCGTCGACCGCGCCGCGGCCGTCGGCGTCACCGCGGTGGTCACCGTCGCCGACGACCTGGACTCCGCGCGCTGGGTGACCCGCGCCGCCGACTGGGACCACCGGGTCTACGCGGCGGTGGCGCTGCACCCCACCCGCGCGCACACGCTGACCGACGCCGCCCGCGCCGAGATCGAGCAGCTGGCCGCCCACCCGCGGGTGGTGGCGGTCGGCGAGACCGGCATGGACCTGTACTGGCCCGGCAAGCTGGACGGCTGCGCGCAGCCGGCTGCGCAGCGCGACGCCTTCGCCTGGCACATCGCGCTGGCCAAACGGACCGGCAAGCCGCTGATGATCCACAACCGCGAGGCCGACGCGCAGGTGCTCGACGTGCTGCGCGCCGAGGGCGCCCCGGACACGGTGATCTTCCACTGCTTCTCCTCGGGTCCCGCGATGGCGCGGGCGTGCATCGACGCCGGGTGGCTGGTCAGCCTGTCCGGCACGGTGAGCTTCCGCAACGCCCGCGAGCTGCGCGACGCCGCGGTGATGGTCCCCGACGGGCAGCTGCTGGTGGAGACCGACGCGCCGTTTTTGACCCCGCACCCCTACCGGGGCGCACCGAACGAGCCGTACTGCCTGCCCTACACCGTGCGGGCGTTGGCCGAGCTGGTCGACCGGCCCGCCGACGAGCTGGCGCATGTCACGACCGCCAACGCCGGCCGGGTTTACCGGTTGGCCGCCGAAGCTTAAGAGCGTCGTGAGAGTGTCGCCGCGCGGTTGCTCTTTCTAGGCCGCTTCGTTACCGTCTTGTGATCGAACGGTGGGCGCTGGGGCCCAATTTGGTTCGTCAACCAGGATGCTGCGAAAGTTGCGTTGAGGTCGGGATACGCGCGTGTCGAATGTACTGAACAGACTTCATCAGACCCGGTCACTGCCCCTTCGCCTACTCACAGCCGCACTGCTGCTGGTTTTGGCGTGCGCGGGCGGCTACGCGGTGGCCGCCGCCAAGACGATCACGCTGAACGTCGACGGCACCCGGATGGCGGTGACGACGATGAAGTCTCGGGTGATCGACATCGTCCGGGAGAACGGCTTCGACGTCGGCGAGCGTGACGACCTGTACCCCGGCACCGACGCGCAGGTGCACAACGCCGACACGATCGTGCTGCGCCGCAGCCGGCCGCTGCAGATCTCGCTGGACGGCCGGCAGGCCACGCAGGCGTGGACGACGGCGTACACCGTCGATGAGGCGCTGGCCCAGCTCTCGATGACCGACACGGCTCCGGCCGCGGCCTCACGGGGCAGCCGTGTCCCGTTGGCCGGGATGGCGTTGCCGGTCGTCAGCGCCAGGACCGTGGAGCTCGACGACGGCGGCACCGTGCGCACCGTGCATCTGGCCGCGCCCACCGTCGCGGGCCTGCTGGCCGCCGCCGGTGCGCCGCTGCAACCCAGCGACCAGGTGACGCCGGCCGCGTCGGCGCCGGTGGCCGACGGGATGCACATCCAGGTGATCCGCAACCGCATCGAGCAGGTGACCGAGCGGGTGCCGCTGGCCCCGGTCGCGCGTCGCATCGAGGACCCGGAGATGAACGTCAGCCGACAGGTCGTCGAAGACCCCGGCACCCCGGGCGTCCAAGACGTGACGTTCGCGGTGGCCACGGTGAACGGCGTCGAAACCGGCCGGCTGCCGGTCGCCAACACGGTCGTCACCCCGGCCCGCGAGGCCGTGGTGCGGGTCGGGGCCAAGCCGGGCACCGAGGTGCCGCCGGTGCCCAACGGGTCCGTCTGGGACGCCATCTCGCGATGTGAAGCCGGCGGAAACTGGGCGATCAGCACCGGCAACGGGTACTACGGCGGGGTGCAGTTCGACCAGGGCACCTGGGAGCGAAGCGGCGGCCTGCGCTACGCGCCGCGCGCCGATCTGGCCACCCGTGAAGAGCAGATCGCCGTCGCCGAGGTGACCCGGCAGCGTCAGGGCTGGGGCGCCTGGCCGGTGTGCAGCGGAAGAGTGGGCACGCGCTGACCATCCGGCCGCTGGGACGTGCCGACATCAGGCGCCTGGCCAAGGAACTCGACTTCCGGCCACGAAAATCGCTGGGGCAGAACTTCGTCCACGACACCAACACGGTTCGACGAGTGGTGTCTGCCTCCGGGGTGAAGCGGCCCGACCACGTCCTGGAAGTAGGACCCGGGCTCGGTTCGCTCACGCTCGCGCTGCTCGACCGCGGCGTCACCGTCACCGCCGTCGAGGTCGACCCGGTGCTGGCCGGCTGGCTGCCGCATACCGTCGCCGAGCACTCGCAGCGCGAGATCGCGCGGCTGACGGTGCTCAACCGGGACATCATGTCGGTCCACCCGGCCGACCTGGACGACGAGCCGACGGCGGTGGTGGCCAACCTGCCCTACAACGTGGCGGTTCCGGCGCTGCTGCATCTGCTGGCGGAATTCCCGTCCCTTCGCACGGTGATGGTGATGGTGCAGGCCGAGGTCGCCGAGCGGCTGGCCGCCGAGCCGGGCGGGAAGGACTACGGCGTGCCCAGCGTGAAGGTCCGCTACTTCGGCCGGGTCCGCCGGCACGGCACGGTGTCGCCGACGGTGTTCTGGCCGATTCCGCGGGTCTACTCCGGGCTGGTGCGCATCGAGCGCCACGAAACCCCGCCGTGGCCGACCGACGAGGCTTTCCGCCGGCAGGTGTTCGAACTGGTGGACATGGCATTCGCCCAGCGCCGCAAGACATCTCGCAATGCCTTCGCGCAGTGGGCGGGCTCGGGCAACGAATCGGCCAATCGGTTGCTGGCCGCCAGCATCGACCCAGCGCGCCGCGGCGAGACGCTGAGGATCGACGAGTTCGTGCGGTTGTTGCAGCGCTCCGGCGACGTCGACGCCGGCAGCCGGTCCGCATCGCGCCGGCCCGCCCGCGTCGTCGCCGGGCAAGTACCGGTTCCACGCCCGCAGCGTTAGTCTCGTGCGGTGCCTCGGGACGGAAACACCGCTGTTCAGTGGGTGCCCACCGGGTCGGTGACCGTCCGGGTGCCGGGCAAGATCAACCTCTACCTGGCCGCCGGTGACCGTCGCGACGACGGCTATCACGAGCTGACGACGGTGTTTCACGCGGTCTCGTTGTTCGACGAGGTCACCGTCCGCAACGCCGACGTGCTCTCGCTCGAGCTGCTTGGCGAGGGTGCGGACTGCTTGCCCGCCGACCGGCGCAACCTGGCGTGGCAGGCTGCCGAGCTGATGGCCGAGCACGTGGGGCGGGCGCCGGACGTCTCGATCATGATCGACAAGGCCATCCCGTTGGCCGGCGGCATGGCCGGCGGCAGTGCCGACGCCGCCGCCGTGCTGGTTGCGATCAACGCGCTGTGGGAGCTCGGCGTGCCGCGACGCGACCTGAACGTGCTGGCCGCGAAGCTGGGCAGCGACGTGCCGTTCGCGCTGCACGGCGGCACCGCGTTGGGCACCGGCCGCGGCGAGGAGCTGGCCACGGTGCTGGTCCGCAACACCTTCCACTGGGTGTTGGCGTTCGCCGAGGGCGGGCTGTCCACCCCGGCGGTGTTCGCTGAGCTGGACCGGCTTCGAGGCCGCGGATCCCCGCCGCGCCTCGACGGGCCCGGGCCGGTGCTGGCGGCGCTGGCCGCCGGCGACGCCGAGCGGCTGGCGCCGCTGTTGGGCAACGAGCTGCAGGCGGCGGCCGTGAGCATGGACCCTGCCCTGCGCGCGGTGTTGCGGGCCGGCGTGCAGGCCGGCGCCCTGGCCGGCCTGGTGTCGGGCTCGGGACCGACGTGCGCATTCTTGTGTGCGTCGGCGCCCGCGGCCGTCGACGCCGGAGCCCAGCTGGCGGGAGCAGGGGTCTGCCGGACGGTGCGCGTCGTCAGCGGCCCGGCCCAGGGCGCCCGGGTGGTGCCGGCCCCGGTCACCGGCGGGTGACGGTTCGACGGCGTTTTGACCGCGACGTTTGGCGCATCTTTAAGAGGAGTTTAAGATACTAGGCGGTGACGAAGACCAGTCAGGACATGCGCACCATTGCACCGCCCGCCGAGTACTCCGGCGGGCGATCTGCGAACGCCGCGCGCGTCGCCACCGTCGCGGTCGACAGCGGGCGCAACATGGAACCCTGGGCGGTTGCGCAGGAACCGAGGAGGTTGTCGTGAGCAGGTTCACCGAGAAGATGTTCCGCAACGCCCGAGAGTCGACGAAGGGCATGGTCACCGGCGAGCCCGGCCCCCCGGTTCGGCACACCTGGGGTGAGGTGCACGAGCGCGCACGCCGGGTGGCGGGCGGCCTGGCCGCGGCCGGGGTGGGCCACGGCGACGCGGTCGGCGTGCTGGCCGGCGCGCCGGTGGAAATCGCGCCGACGGCGCAGGGACTGTGGATGCGCGGCGCCAGCCTGACCATGCTGCACCAGCCCACCCCGCGCACCGACCTGGCGATGTGGGCCGAGGACACCACCACCGTCATCGACATGATCGCGGCCAAGGCCGTCGTCGTCTCCGATCCCTTCCTGGCGGCCGCCCCGGTGCTGGAGGACAAGGGCGTCACGGTGGTGACCGTCGAGCAGCTGCTGGCGTCCGACCCGATCGACCCCGTCGACACCGCCGAGGACGATCTGGCGCTCATGCAGTTGACGAGCGGCTCGACGGGATCTCCGAAAGCCGTCCAGATCACCCACCGCAACATCTACTCCAACGCCGAGGCGATGTTCATCGGCGCCCGCTACGACGTCGAGCGCGACGTCATGGTCAGCTGGCTGCCGTGCTTCCACGACATGGGCATGATCGGCTTCTTGACGGTGCCGATGTTCTTCGGCGCCGAGCTGGTCAAGGTCACCCCGCTGGACTTTCTGCGTGACACGCTGCTGTGGGCCAAGCTGATCGACAAGTACCGGGGCACCATGACCGCCGCCCCGAACTTCGCCTACGCGCTGTTCGCCAAGCGGCTGCGCAAGCAGGCCAAGCCCGGCCAGTTCGACTTGTCCACGCTGCGGTTCGCGCTGTCGGGCGCCGAACCGGTGGAGCCGGCCGACGTCGAGGACCTGATCGACGCGGGCAGGCCGTTCGGGCTGCGGCCCGAGGCGATCCTGCCCGCCTACGGGATGGCCGAGACCACGCTGGCGGTGTCGTTCTCGGAATGCGACGCCGGGCTGGTCGTCGACGAGGTGGACGCCGACCTGCTGGCCGCCCTGCGCCGCGCCGTTCCCGCCACCAAGGGCAACACCCGTCGGCTGGCCTCGCTCGGGCCGCTGCTGCGCGACATCGAGGCCCGTATCGTCGCCGATGACGGCACGGTGCTGCCCGCCCGCGGCGTCGGGGTGATCGAGCTGCGCGGCGATCCGGTGACCCCCGGCTACCTCACCATGGGCGGTTTCATCTCGGCGCAGGACGAGCATGGCTGGTACGACACCGGCGACCTCGGTTACCAGATGGAGAACGGCCACATCGTGGTGTGCGGCCGGGTCAAGGACGTGATCATCATGGCGGGCCGCAACGTCTACCCGACCGACATCGAGCGGGCCGCCTGCCGTGTCGAGGGTGTGCGTCCCGGTTGCGCGGTGGCGGTGCGCCTGGATGCCGGGCACTCCCGCGAGACGTTCGCCGTCGCGGTGGAGTCCAACGACTTCGAGGATCCCGCCGAAGTGCGCCGCATCGAGCACCAGGTCGCCCACGAGGTCGTCGCCGAGGTCGACGTGCGGCCGCGCAACGTCGTGGTGCTCGGCCCGGGGACCATCCCGAAGACCCCGTCGGGCAAGCTGCGCCGGGCCACCTCGGTCACCCTGGTCACCTAGATCTGCCGCGGAGCACCCGCGAAAGCCCTAGCCGGCGCTCGCGCCGGACAGAGCTGTCCGCCGACTGCGCGGTTTCATACGCCAGCGCGGCGCGTCGCGAATGAAACCGCACACTCGGCGACGTTTCCACCTCCACCGCGGAGCACTCACCAGGCGTGCACCACGTTCTGCGCGGGCTCCACACCAAGCTCGACGAGCAGCTCGGTGGCGTCGGCGGCCTGCTCGCAGATCGTCGGCACGTCGGCGCGTTCGGCGGCGGTGAACTTCTCCAGCACGAACGCCGCCGGATCCTTGCGCCCGGGCGGGCGCCCGATGCCGATGCGCACGCGCGCAAAGTCCTTGGTGCCCAACGCCGCCGCAATCGAGCGGAGCCCGTTGTGGCCGCCCTCGCCGCCGCCCACCTTGAGCCGGATCCGGCCGAAGTCGAGGTCGAGGTCGTCGTGGATGACGACGACGTCGGCGGGCGGCACGGAGTAGAACCTGGCCAGCGGTCCGATCTGGTGGCCGGACTCGTTCATGAAGCTGCGCGGCTTCGCCACCACCACCGCGCGCCCACCGAGCCGGCCGGTGGCGGTCTGGGCGCCGGAGCGCTTGTGCCCGGTGAAGGTCGACCCCAGCCGTGCGGCCAGCAGGTCGGCGACCATGAACCCCAGGTTGTGCCGGGTCTGGGCATAGCCGGATCCCGGGTTGCCCAGGCCGACGACCAGCAGGGGCTCGGCCATCCGTTACTCGGAGTCGGTCTCGGCCGCCTCGGCGTCGGCGGCCTGTGCCGGAGCTTCCTCGGCTTCGGCGGCCTCGCCGCCGCCTTCGGCCTCGAGGTCCGCGGCGGTCGGCGCGTTCACCACGTTGACCACCAGCAGCTCCGGATCGGACACCAGGGTGAGGCCGGCCGGCAGCGCGATCCGCCCGGCGGTGAACTGGGTGCCCGGCTCGGCGCCTTCGATCGAGACGGTCAGCTGCTCGGGGATCGAGAGCGCCTCGGCCTCGATCTCGATGGTGCTGGTCTCCTGGGTGACCAGCGTCCCGTACGCGGCCTCCCCCTCGACGTCGACGGACACCTCGACGACGACCCGCTCGCCGCGGCGCACCACCAACAGGTCGGCGTGCTCGATGGTGCGGCGGATCGGGTGGATGGCGATCGCCTTGGTCAGCGCCAGCTGCTGCGTGCCGTCGATGTCGAGGGCCAGCACAGCGTTGGCGCCGGCGTGGCGCAGCACCGCGGCGAAGTCGTGTCCGGGCAGCTCCAGGTGCTGCGGGTCGGCGCCGTGACCGTAGAGGACGGCGGGAATCTTGCCGTCGCGCCGCGCCCGGCGGGACGCGCCCTTGCCGGTCTTCGTCCGCACCGAGACGCTCAGCTGGCTGGTTGTCGGGCCCGCAGATTTGGCCCCCGCAGATTTGGCCATGATGTCGCTCCTGTGTCGATGGCACGGCCGGACATCGCGACAACCCCAGGGGTCCCCGCCGATCACGGTGGCTGCCTGCAGCCACCCTCGCCGTGACGCCCGCAAAGGTTAGCGCATCGGCGCCTCAGAGCGGAAATTTGACGCCGGTGAGCCGTTCGGAGATTTCCCACAGCGCGGCGGCGGTGGCGGCGCGGGTGGCCAGTGGGCTGCGGCGGACCGGCTGCGTGCGGCCGAGCATCACGAACCGCGGGCCGACGAACGTGTCGCCCGGCACATCCTGCGACGCGGCGTAGAGCGTCTGGCGGGCGCCGAAGTCGGCGTCGGTGGCCGCGATCCGGTTCGCGGCCCGCATCAGCGTGTTGCCGATCCGGCTGGCGGAGTGCCCTTGCAGGTTGGTGCTGGAGTAACCGGGATGGGCGGCCAGCGCCCGCAGCGGCGACCCGGCCGCGCTCAGACGTCGTTGCAGTTCGCTGGTGAACAGCAGGTTGGCCAGCTTGGACTGGCCGTAGGCCAGCCACGCCGAGTAGGGCCGGGCCGTCCAGTTGAGATCTTTGAGGCTGATGTAGCCCGCCAGGTGGACTATCGACGAGACGGTGACCACACGGTCGGTGAGCTTGGGCAGCAGCAGGTTGGTCAGCGCGAAGTGACCGAGATGGTTGGTGCCGATCTGGCTCTCGAAACCGTCGGCGGTCAGCGCATACGGGGTCGCCATGATCCCGGCGTTGTTGACCAGCACGTCGACGGTGTCCACCCCCTCGGCGAACTGCCGCACCGAGGCCAGGTCCTGCAGGTCGAGGCGGCGCACCTCGACGTCTCCGGGCATGTGCAGCGCCGCGGCCTCGCCCTTGCCGGTGTTGCGCACGGCCAGGACAACCTGCGCCCCGACCCTCGCCAGTTCGCGCGCGGTCACCGCCCCGAGGCCGCTGTTGGCGCCGGTGACGACGACGCTGCGTCCGGCGAACGAGGGCAGGTCGGCGGCGGTCCACTGGGTCACAGCAGACAACCCTAGTGGCCGCCGGGTTCTACCCGGCGGCGACGGTGAATCCGTTGATGATCGACTCGATGCCGGCCGATTCCGGAACTGCCTGGTCGGCCAGGCTGGTGACGACGAACTGAACGAGGTAGCGCTGACGCTGCGGCGGTGATCCGGTGGCGATGACGGTCCGTCTGAAGGTGTGCAGTCGCTTGCCGTCGAAGTCGTAGCTGTACTGAATCATCGACGACGGAAAGCCGTGGAAGTCGGCGGCCGACGCGTCCAGCTGTGCGAAGTTCTGCGACTGTGCCGCATCGACGTTGCTGTGCTTGACCACTTCGGCCGGATCGAAGTCCCCGCTCAGCGTGAAAACCGTCAGCATCGCGTTGGGGTAGGGGCTGTCCTTGGAGATCACTTCGGTCGCCGGCGGGATGTTCGCGCCGGTGCGCCTGGCCCACCCCGGCGGTGTCGGCATCGACACCGTCAGGCCGGTCAGCTTGTCGGGCGCCACCTGCGTCGCGCCGACGCCGGAGTTTTCCAGATATTGCGAAAACGGAACCGGCTCGGCAGTGGTCGTCGGCGGTGCTGACGACGAGTTCGTCGACCAGATCGCTTGGTAGTCAGGGGCGTCCGCCGTGCAGCCGCCGGTCAGCAGCACCAGCGCCACCGCCAAAGATCGGCGTATCACCGGATTTGGCGCACCGTGTCGAGGACCACCGCGGCCGGCTCGTCGCGCTCCGGCGTCGAGACGCGATCCGGCGTCGAGCAGTGTGCGTCGTCGTCGACGACGGTGCCCGACATCTAGGCGTCCCCGTCGAAAAGCCCGGTGACCGAACCGTTTTCGAACACCGCACGGATCGTGCTGGCCAGCAGCGGCGCGATCGAGAGCACCGTGAGCGCACCGAAGCGCTTCTCCTCGCCGATCGGCAGCGTGTTGGTGACGATCACCTCGCGGGCGCCGCAGTCGGCCAGCCGCTGCGAGGCCGGGTCGGAGAGCACACCGTGGCTGGCCGCGATGACTACGTCAGCGGCGCCGTCGTCGCGCAGCAGCGTGACCGCGCCGGCGATGGTGCCGCCGGTGTCGATCATGTCGTCGATCAGCACGCAGGTGCGCCCCGCCACCTCTCCGACGACCCGGTTGGACACCACCTGGTTGGGCACCCGCGGGTCGCGGGTCTTGTGGATGAAGGCCAGCGGGACCCCGCCCAGCGCGTCGGCCCACTTCTCGGCGATGCGCACCCGGCCGGAGTCGGGGGAGACCACCACCATGTCGCCGCTCGGATAGTTGTCCTTGATGTAGCCGGTCAGCAGGTTCTGCGCGCGCATGTGATCGACCGGGCCGTCGAAGAAGCCCTGAATCTGGTCGGTGTGCAGGTCGACGGTCACGATCCGGTCCGCGCCGGCGGTCTTGAGCAGGTCGGCGACCAGCCGCGCCGAGATCGGCTCGCGGCCGCGGTGTTTTTTGTCCTGGCGGGCGTAGGGGTAGAACGGCACGACCGCGGTGATCCGCTTGGCGCTGCCCCGCTTGAGCGCGTCGATCATGATCAGCTGCTCCATCAGCCATTGGTTGACCGGCGCCGGGTGGGACTGCAGCACGAACGCGTCGCAGCCGCGCACCGACTCGTTGAACCGCACGAAGATCTCGCCGTTGGCGAAGTCGCGGGCGGTCTGCGCGGTGACGTGGACGTCGAGCTCCTTGGCCACCTGCTCGGCCAGCTCGGGATGCGCGCGACCGGAGAACAGCATCAGGTTCTTGCGATTGTCGGTCCAGTCGTGGCCCATTAGCTGCCCTCGCGGTTCGGATCGAGATGGTGGCCGAAACACCTAAATACTAGGAGATGGCGTCACTGCTTCTGATCGGTCTCCGATTGTGCCTTCTCCGCGGCCTGCGCGGCGGCGCTGCCGGGCCGCTTGCGCTGCACCCAGCCGTCGATGTTGCGCTGCGGGCCGGCCGACACCGCCAGCGCCCCCGGCGGCACGTCGTCGCGGACCACGGTGCCGGCCCCGGTGTAGGCGCCGTCCCCGACGGTCACCGGGGCGACGAACATGGTGTCGGAGCCGGTGCGCACGTGCGAGCCGATCCGGGTGCGCTGCTTGGACTCGCCGTCGAAGTTGACGAAGACGCTCGACGCGCCGATGTTGCTGTGCTCGCCGATGTCGGCGTCGCCGACGTAGGTCAGGTGCGGCACCTTGGTGCCGTCGCCGATGCTGGCGTTCTTGGTCTCGACGAACGCGCCCAGCTTGCCCTCGGCGCCCAGCTCGGTGCCGGGACGCAGGTAGGCGAACGGACCGACGGTGGCGCCGTCGCCGATGGACGACGACGTGCCGTGCGTGCGCACCACCGACGCGCCGTCGCCGACGCGGACGTCGGTCAGGGTGGTGTCCGGGCCGATCGCGCAGCGGCAGCCGATGCGGGTGCCGCCCAGTAGCTGGGTTCCGGGCGCGATGACGGTGTCGCGGCCGATGCTGACGTCGACGTCGATCCAGGTGGTGGCCGGGTCGACGACGGTGACGCCGGCCAGCTGGTGGACGGCCACGATGCGGCGGTTGAGTTCGGCGCCCAGCTGCCCCAGCTGGACCCGGTTGTTGACGCCGGCCACCAGCGCGGCGTCATCGACGTGCCGGGCCGCCACGGCGTGGCCGTCCCGGCCGGCGATGGCGACCACGTCGGTGAGGTACAGCTCGCGTTGGGCGTTGTCGGCGGAGAGCCGGCTCAGCGCCGAGCGCAGCGCGGCGACGTCGAACGCGTACACCCCGGAGTTGACTTCGCGGATCTCGCGCTGCGCGGGCGTCGCGTCGGCCTGCTCCACGATCGCGGTCACCTGGTGGTCCGGGCCGCGCAGGATGCGGCCGTAGCCGGCGGGATCACGCAACGTCGTGGTCAGGACGGTGACCGCGGCCCGGTGCGCGCTGTGCGCGGCGATCAGGTCGGCCAGCGTGTCGGCGTCGAGCAGCGGGGTGTCGCCGGAGGTGACCACGACGACGCCCCGGTAGTCGTCGGGCAGCGCCGCCAGGCCGCACAGCGCCGCGTGGCCGGTGCCGAGCTGGCGGTC
>NZ_JAVKSH010000094.1:0-14771 GCF_039583805.1 Mycobacterium sp.
AGGACTTCGACAGTTCACAGGCCGTTCACCGGACGTGCCGCCGGCGGCGTCAGAAGTCCCAGTCCTCGTCTTCGGTGACGACGGCCTTGCCGATGACGTAGCTGGACCCCGACCCGGAGAAGAAGTCGTGGTTCTCGTCGGCGTTGGGTGACAGCGCCGACAGGATCGCCGGGTTGACGTCGGTCTCATCGCGTGGGAACAGCGCCTCGTAGCCCAGGTTCATCAGCGCCTTGTTGGCGTTGTAGCGCAGGAACTTCTTGACGTCCTCGGTCAGCCCGACCTCGTCGTAGAGGTCCTGGGTGTACTCCACCTCGTTGTCGTAGAGCTCGAAGAGCAGCTCATAGGTGTAGTCCTTGAGCTCGGCCTGCCTGGCGGCGTCCTGCAGGGCCAGGCCGCGCTGGTACTTGTAGCCGATGTAGTAGCCATGCACCGCCTCGTCGCGGATGATCAGCCGGATCATGTCGGCGGTGTTGGTCAGCTTGGCCCGGCTCGACCAGTACATCGGCAGGTAGAACCCAGAGTAGAACAGGAAGCTCTCCAGCAGCGTGGAGGCCACCTTGCGCTTGAGCGGTTCGTCGCCGCGGTAGTACTGCATCACGATGTCGGCCTTGCGCTGCAGGTTCGGATTCTCCTCCGACCAGCGGAAGGCGTCGTCGATGTCGGCCGTCGAGCACAGCGTCGAGAAGATGTTGCTGTAGCTGCGCGCATGCACCGACTCCATGAACGCGATGTTGGTGTAGACGGCTTCCTCGTGGGGTGTCAACGCATCCGGGATCAGGCTGACCGCCCCTACCGTGCCCTGGATGGTGTCCAGCAGGGTCAGACCGGTGAAGACCCGCATGGTCATCTGCTTCTCGTGGTCGGTCAGCGTGCTCCAGGACGGGATGTCGTTGGACACCGGCACCTTCTCGGGCAGCCAGAAGTTGCCCGTCAGCCGGTCCCAGACCTCGGCGTCCTTCTCGTCGAGCAGACGGTTCCAGTTGATCGCCGACACCCGGTCGATCAGCTTCATCTTCTCGGTCACCAGAACCCCTCTTCACCAGGACGGATGGGCGGCAGTGCCCAGACTTCAGACACTACACCTGGGGTGTGACAACCCGCCGCAACACAACACCTAGTGGCTGGGCGTGTCTCTCGTCGAGCGCCCGACGGCCGTCCGGAATCCGCTGCCCACCCCGAAGAACCGGTACTCGGCCGGCCGCAGCGAGCGGGTGCCCAGCCAGTACTGCCAGGTGTAGCCGCCCCAGAGCACGGTGTTCTTGCCGTGCTCGTCCAGATACCAGCTGCGGCAGCCACCGCTGTTCCACACCGACGGGCCCAGCCTGCGCTGCAGTTCCTCGTTGAACCGGTCCTGGGCGGCGCGGGTCGGCGCCAGCGCCTGCGCGTGCCGCCGGTCGCAGGCGGCGATCGCCTCGCTGACGTAGTGGATCTGCGATTCGATCATGAACACCACCGAGTTGTGCCCCAGGCCGGTGTTGGGCCCCAGCAGGAAGAACAAGTTGGGCACGTCCGCCACGGTGATCCCCCGGTGCGCGCCGATGCCCTCCCGGTTCCACCGGTCCACCAGGTCTTCGCCGTGGCTGCCCTTGATCTGCACGTAGGTGTAGGAGTCCGTGACGTGAAAGCCGGTGGCGTAGACGATGACGTCCGCTTCCCGGACGGCCTCACGTCCCGCGCTGTCGGCGGTGACGATGCCCTCGGCCGTGATCCGGGCGATGCGGTCGGTGACCAGCTCGGTCTTCGGGTTCGCGACGGCGGGATAGTAGGTCGACGAGTTGAGGATTCGCTTGCAGCCGATCCGATACCGCGGAATGAGTTTGCGGCGCAGCTCGCGGTCCTTGACCGAGCGCCGAATGTTCCACTTGGCAAAGGACTCAATGATTTTCAGCGTGTTCGGCCGTTTGGTCATGCCGTAGGCCAGGGCTTCCTGCCCCCAGTAGATGACCGACCGCAGCGCCGCCCGCAGCCCGGGGATGGTGGTCAGGGCCCGGCGCAGAACCTCGGGGATCTCCTCGTTGGTGCGCGGCACCACCCACGGCGGGGTGCGTTGGTAGAGCTGCAGTTCGGCGACCCGGTCGACGATCTCCGGCACGATCTGGATCGCGCTGGCGCCGGTGCCGATCACCGCGACCCGCTTTCCGGTCACGTCGACGTCGTGGTCCCACTGCGCGGAATGGAAAGCCGGACCACGAAATTCGTCGCGGCCGTCAATGTCGGGCAGCGCCGGGATGTGCAGGGCACCCGCGCCCGAGATCAGGAACTGCGCGACAAATTCGCGCCCGTCGGCGGTGAACACGTGCCAGCGGCACTCGTCGTCGTCCCAGTGCGCCCGGTCGACCAGGGAGTCGAACACGATGTGGCGGCGCAGCCCGTACTTGTCGGTGACCCCTTCGAGGTAATCCCAGATCTCCTCCTGGTAGGAGAACAGGTGCTTCCAGTCCGGCTTGGGTTCGAAGGAGAACGAATACAGGTGCGACGGGATGTCGCAGGCGCAGCCGGGATAGCTGTTGTCCCGCCAGGTGCCGCCGATGTCGCCGGCCTTCTCCAGGATGACGAAGTCCACCCCCCGGCGCTGCAGCGCAATCGCCATCCCCAGCCCGGAGAAGCCGGTGCCGATGATCAGGGCACGGGTATGCGCCGGCGGAGCCGGTGCGGCGGGCTGTGCCGTGGACTCGGCCACGCTCATTGAAGGGGCACCGTTCATCGAAGGATCCGGTCTTCCTGGTCAGTTGTCACTTGTGGGTGAATGTACCCGGTACCCAGGGTATCGGATGCGTGGTGTCGACGGCAGGGCCCCGGTCGACGCCGCAGCCGACGTTCAGCTCGCCGCGGAGTCGCGCGGCACCGCGCTGTGGATGGGCAGGTCAGGGTCGAGATGGATGCCGAGCAGCTCGGCGGTGCCGTCGATGACGCCCATCATGATCGTCGTGAGGTGCGCGACGAACTGGTCGTGTTGCATCCGGCGCGGGCAATCCGGTTCCGGGCCCAGCCACCAGTCGGTGGCCGCCTGCGCCCCGCCGAATGCCGCAAACGCCGCCAGTTCCACCGCCGCGGGGTCGAGCTGCATCTCCCTCAGCTCGTCGCTGAACATCGCCGCCATCGCCAGGGTGATCTCCCGGCCCTCGTTCAACGTCGCCATCGTCGACTCGGACCGCTCCGGGAACCGGCCCTGGATGAAGAACCGCAGCACGTTGGGGTGCTGGTCGACCAGGCTGACGTACTCCTCAACCGCGCGCCGGATCACCTCGCGTGCCGGGTCGGTTTTCAGGTCGACCGACGGGAAGATCGCCGCCCACAACATGTCTCGCAGCCGCTGCCCGATCGCCGCGAACAGATCGGACTTGTCGTTGAAGTGCCGGTAGATCTTCGGCTTGGCCGTGCCGGCCTCCTCCGCGATTTCGCGCACACTCAGGTCCGGCCCCAGCCGGTCGATCGCCCGGAACGCCGCGTCGACGATGTCGCCGCGCACCTTCTTGCGGTGTTCGCGCCAACGTTCGCTGCGCGCGTCGACCTTCGGCGCGGGCTTGGCGCCCGGGTGCGGCCGGGGAATCCTTACCACGCCACGTACCTTACCGCGTCATAGCCGCTGACCTGGGCTGACCGCGCACCCCCCGGCTCACGAGTGTGCATCTGACGACGCGACACGCCGTGGAACCGTCGTCAGATGCACGTTCGGCCTCCGGTCCTACAGCATGCAGGAGACGCAGCCCTCGACTTCGGTGCCTTCCAGCGCCATCTGACGCAGCCGGATGTAGTACAGCGTCTTGATGCCCTTGCGCCAGGCGTAGATCTGCGCCTTGTTCACATCGCGGGTGGTGGCGGTGTCCTTGAAGAACAACGTCAGCGACAGCCCCTGGTCCACATGCTGGGTGGCCGCGGCGTAGGTGTCGATGATCTTCTCGTAGCCGATCTCGTAGGCGTCGGCGTAGTACTCCAGGTTGTCATTGGTCATATACGGCGCCGGATAGTAGACGCGGCCGATCTTGCCTTCCTTGCGAATCTCCACCTTCGAGACGATGGGGTGGATCGAGCTCGTGGAGTGGTTGATGTAGGAGATCGACCCGGTGGGCGGCACCGCCTGCAGGTTCTGGTTGTAGATGCCGTGGGCCTGTACCGACTCCTTGAGCCGTCGCCAGTCGTCCTGGTCCGGGATGCGGATTCCCGCGTCGTCGAAGAGCTGGCGCACCCTGGCGGTCGTGGGTTCCCACACCTGGTCGGTGTAGCGGTCGAAGAACTCCCCCGACGCGTACTTGGACTTCTCGAAACCCTTGAACCGCGTGCCGCGTTCGATGGCGATGCGGTTCGAGGCTCGCAGCGCGTGGTAGAGCACCGTGTAGAAGTAGATGTTGGTGAAGTCGATGCCTTCCTCGGAGCCGTAGAAGATGTGCTCGCGGGCCAGATAGCCGTGCAGGTTCATCTGCCCCAGCCCGATCGCGTGGGAGTCGTTGTTGCCCTGCTCGATCGAGGGCACCGAGGTGATGCGGGTCTGATCCGACACCGCCGTCAGCGCACGGATGGCCACCTCGACGGACTGTGCGAAATCGGGCGAGTCCATCGTCTTGGCGATGTTCAGCGACCCAAGGTTGCACGAAATGTCTTTGCCCACTTTGGCATACGACAAGTCGTCGTTGAAGTAGGACGGGGTGGACACCTGCAGGATCTCCGAGCACAGGTTGGAGTGGGTGATCTTGCCGTCGATGGGATTGGCCCGGTTCACCGTGTCCTCGAACATGATGTACGGGTAGCCGGACTCGAACTGCAGCTCGGCCAGCGTCTGGAAGAACTCCCGCGCCTTGATCTTGGTCTTGCGGATGCGCGCGTCGTCGACCATCTCGTAGTACTTCTCGGTCACCGAGACGTCGGCGAACGGAACCCCGTAGACGCGTTCGACGTCGTACGGCGAGAACAGATACATGTCGTCGTTGCGCTTGGCCAGCTCGAAGGTGATGTCGGGGATCACCACCCCGAGGCTCAGCGTCTTGATCCGGATCTTCTCGTCGGCGTTCTCCCGCTTGGTGTCCAGGAAACGGTAGATGTCGGGGTGGTGGGCGTGCAGATACACCGCGCCGGCGCCCTGCCGAGCCCCGAGCTGGTTGGCGTAGGAGAACGAGTCCTCCAGCAGCTTCATGATCGGGATGACACCCGAGGACTGGTTCTCGATGTTCTTGATCGGCGCGCCGTGCTCGCGAATGTTGCTCAGCAGCAACGCCACTCCCCCGCCGCGCTTGGACAGCTGCAGCGCGGAGTTGATCGAGCGGCCGATCGACTCCATGTTGTCCTCGATGCGCAGCAGGAAGCAGTTGTGCACGACCGTGCCACGAATCGTGTAAGTGTGCGTGTCCTCGACGTGGAGGTTATAGACCTTCGTCGGAACGTCCTGCGTGCGCTTCAATTCGCGGATTCCATACACGTGCCGGCCGTGCACGACCTGATAAGTCGTGCGCGACGAGCCCTTCTGGCCGATATAGTTGTGCAGGTTCTTGCCGACGTCGAAGATGAAATCTTCGTTCGCGCCAGGCAGACCGGGCACGAACAGCTGTCCCGTCACGTTCCCCGCTTGGTTGACGTACTGACGGATCCTGGACACGATTCCGACTCGACGCAAAAGAAGCTGCACCTGATCAATGAGCTCTGGATTTACCAGGTCGAGCATCATGCCGCCGGTGGCACTGCAACCGTCCCCGCGGAACAACCCGGCAAGCAAGCCACGCTGGAACTCTTCACCGGCCGTTAAGACGTCGTGGGACAACCGCTTCGAGCGATATCCCGTGCCGACGAGGGAGAGGAACAACGACGCAACGACCTTGCTGTTGCAGATCATGCGCACCGAGTGGTCGGAAACACTGCGGTATACGACGAGATCCGCGGCGAACACTCGCTTGAAGGCCGCCGCCAACTCCTGCTGGTACTCGAGTTCGTGTGCACCGATCGTAAAGTGGATGCCATTGGGCGTGGGGGCCGCGGGTCCCGATCGCTTGGAGATATGGCCTTCGGCGACGTACCAGCCGAGGATGAGGCCGAGGTCGTACAATTCTTCAACGTAGCGGTTCACTGAGATGAAGCTCATGTGGTGGCGTTGCTTGTTGCGGTGCTTGCGATCCGAGTTGACTTTGCATATGAGTCCGTCGACTTCTTCGTAGTCGCCCGCCCCGACGTATTCCATCAGGTCATAAACACGCCGGTCGCGTCGCCCCAGTGGTGCTGCCGTGACGATGAAGTCGGTGGGGCGAATGTCTTTGGCAGCCAACCAGACGAATCCGTTGAAGGGGTCAGCACCGTCACCATCGATGAGTGTCTGCACGTCGCGTGTGGTCCACACCAAGATCGGATGCTCGGGGGTGCACAGGATCGGCTCTTTGTGCCCGAAGTGTGAGATCGACAGGAGAGCTTGGTCATTGGGGTTCTCGATGACGGACTCGACGACGGAGAAGGACCCGTCGTGCGAGAGCACCCGGTCACCTGCCCGCAGAGTCTCGATCGCCTGTGGCCCGTCAGGCGTATCCACTGGCATTCCGGCAGGAAAGCAGCTCACCGGCTCGCCGCGTTGCTTCTTGCCGGAGTTGAGGAAGGTCGGGGTGGCCGGCTGGAACCGGCCGTCGATGATCTCGTCGACGAGCTGTTCGGCCAGGCCGGTGTCCCCGGCCGCCAAGGTGAGCGCCACCATGACGACCCGGTCCTCGAAGCGTTCCAGATAGCGCTTGCCGTCAAAGGTTTTCAGCGTGTAGGAGGTGTAGTACTTGAACGCGCCGAGGAACGTCGGGAACCGGAACTTCTTGGCGTAGGCGCGATCCAGCAGCGTCTTGACGAAGTTGCGCGAGTACTGGTCGAGAACCTCACGCTCGTAGTAGTTCTCGCGGATGAGATAGTCGAGTTTCTCATCCTGGTTATGGAAGAACACGGTGTTCTGGTTGACGTGCTGCAGGAAGTACTGGTGGGCGGCTTCCCGGTCCTTGTCGAACTGAATCTTGCCGTCGGCGTCGTAGAGGTTCAGCATCGCGTTCAGCGCGTGGTAGTCCGTCTCGCTCGTCGACGGACTACGGCCGGAGGGCGTTACGCGCTCTGCAGTTGCGACGGTTGGTGGCACGTCTCGTCCTTCCAGAAGTCAGCCAGGCCGGCGCGGACAGCTTGCACGTCCTCGTCGGTGCCCATGAGTTCGAAGCGGTAGAGGTAGGGAACGCCGTAGGTGCGCGAGACGACGTCGCCCGCGTAGCAGAATTCCGCGCCGAAGTTGGTGTTGCCGGCGGCGATGACCCCACGCAGCAGCGCACGGTTGTGGTCGTTGTCCAAGAATGCGATGACCTGCTTGGGGACGTAACCGCCGGCGTGGATATCGGGGGTGGCCCTGCCGCCGCCGTAGGTGGGCAGCACCAGGACGTAGGGCCGGTCCACCTCGATGGGGTCGTGCAGCGGAATCCGTGTCGCCGGAATGCCCAGCTTCTGCACGAAACGGTGGGTGTTCTCCGACACGGACGAGAAATACACCAGGCTGCACTGCAGCGATTCGGGCACCGCGAACTCCTATGCGCTCAGCGCCGCACCGGCGAGCGCCTTGATCCGGTCGGGCCGAAAGCCCGACCAGTGCTCGCTCCCGGCCACCACGACGGGGGCCTGCAGATAGCCCAGCGCCATCACGTAGTCACGCGCCCCGGAGTCCAGGGTGATGTCGACCGTCTCGTAGGCGATGCCCTGCTTGTCCAGCGCCTTGTAGGTGGCGTTGCACTGCACACATGCGGGCTTGGTGTACACGGTGATGCTCATCGGTGGTGTGACTCCTCGTTAATCGTGCTGGATCCTGGTGGATCCTGGTGGAACGTGACAAGGGCTGGCAACTACTCGGGTACTTCGTCTGCGCTGCTGTTCGGCAGCCCGCCACACCTCTGAGCTCCCATCTTCCCGATCCGTGTCGCCTGCCCTGTCGCCGATGGACGGCGACACCTGAGCGGCGGGGAGATCCCGGGGTCTGTCGGTGATCCGAACACTACACCTAGTGGCCGACCATGAGAAGAGATACCACATGTTCTGAAAAACATTCATGAAATTCCCTGGTCGCACGGCTGTGCGGCCCATCTTTCGGCGTGTCGCAGATCACAATCAGGTCTCGGTCGGCCCGGGTCGGTCATGACACCGGGTCTACCACGGACCACCGACACGCCGACCCCGCCGAAATGCTCTTCAGCAAACTTTCCGACGCCGTCGCTCAGTCCACCTCGGCGCTCAGCTTGCCCACGACGTCGCGGACGGCGGCCACCAGATCGGCATGCTCGCGCGGGTGCTTGCCGTCCAGCGAGCCCAGCGGCAACGACAGCGTGATCGCCTCCACGACGCGCGGGCCGGCGATGCCGAACGACTTGCGCGTCTCGTCGTGCGCCCACACCCCGCCGTAGCGGCCGGCAGCCGCGCCGATGACGGCCAGCGGTTTGCCTTTCAGCGCGCCGTTGCCGAACGGCCGGGAGAGCCAGTCGATCGCGTTCTTGAGCACCCCCGGGATGCTGCCGTTGTACTCCGGGGTGACCACCAACGCGGCGTCAGCGCCAGCAGCCGCGTCCCGCAGCGCGGTGACCGCCGCGGGCACGTCGGCGGGGTTGTCCGCGGAATCCAGGTCCTCGTTGTAGAACGGCAATTCGCCGAGCCCCTCGAAGACCGTGACGTTGACGCCGTCCGGAGCGGTCTGCGCCGCCAGTTCGGCGATCTGACGGTTGACCGACGCCGCACGCAGGCTTCCCACCAGCGCCAGAATCGTGATGTCAGCCATCGTCGAGTCCCCATCGGTTGTCCGCCCGCAGCGCCCGGGTGAACCAGACGTTGACCTGGCGCATCGCCACGCTGTAGGGCCACCACGCCGCACGCTTGAACGCGTACAGCGCCCGGATGTCGCCCGACGTGTAGATCAGAAACCGGTTCTTGACGACCCCGGCCAGCATCTTGTCGGCCACCTTCTCCGGCGACACCGCGTGGGCGCTGAAGCGGTCCACCCAGCGCTGCACGTGAGGGTCGGAGCGGTCGACGCCGGCGATCTCGACGGTGTTCACCAGCGGGGTGTTCACCGCTCCGGGCACCACCACCGACACCCCGATCCGGTGCCGGGCCAGGTCGAAGCGCAGCACTTCGGACAGGCCCCGCAGCCCGAACTTGCTGGCGCTGTAGGCCGCGTGCCAGGGCAGCGCGATCAGGCCGGCGGCCGAGGACACGTTGACCAGGCGCCCGCCCCGGCCGGCCGCCACCATCGGCGGGACGAAGGTCTCGATGACGTGGATAGGGCCCATCAGGTTGATCGCCACCATCGAGCTCCACTGCTGGTGGGTGAGCGCCTCGACGCTGCCCCACGCCGAGACACCGGCGATGTTCATCACCACGTCCATGCTCGGGTGGCGGGCGTGGATGTCCGCGGCGAACCCCGCGACCTCGTCGTAGCGCGCGACGTCGAGCGCCCGGTGCTCGGGAACCCCGGCTCCCAGCGCGCGGGCGTCGGCCACGGTCTGCGCCAGGCCGTCGGCGTCGCGGTCGGTCAGGTACAGCTCGGCGCCGTAGCCGGCGAGCTGCAGGGCGGTGGCGCGGCCGATCCCGCTGGCGGCGCCGGTGAGCAGACACCGTTTCCCCGCGAAATAGCCGCCGAGCCGGGCGCGCACCATGGCGGTGACGATACCGGCGCCGCGCGGCGGTCATCGCAGACGCCGCGGGCCCGGGCCCCGCGGGTCGCCGGCACGGGCAACTTACGCCGGTCCGCCCCAAAGCGCGGCGTGCCACAGCTGCTCGAGCACTCCCACCCCGCGCTGCACGTCGCCGTCGGGCCCGAGATAGGTGGCGTCGCCGGAGAGCATCTGCGCGGTGGTGACCGCCAGCGTCCGCACCAGCGCGGGGATGTCGTCGCTGATGGGGTGCGCGGTGCCGGCTGTGCGCTCGTCCTCGACGATGCCGATGATCTGGTCGATCACCGTGTCGACCTGGTGGTCGAGAAGTGCGCGGATCTCGGTGTCGGTGTTGCGGGCGACGTTGCATGCCGACATCACCGGGTCGTTGTGGGCGTAGACCAGCGCGGCGCTGCCGACCATCCGCTTGGCAAACGCGGCCGGTGTCTCGTCCGGCCCGCGCGGGGCGAAGTAGTGCGTCAGCTCTTCGAGTTCGCGGGTGGCCTCGGCGAGGATCTGCGCCAGCACTGCGTATTTGGAGTCGAAGTAGAAGTAGAAGCCGGATCGCGCCAACCCCGCCCGATCGCTGATGGCGCTGACCGACAGCTCCGCGAAGGGCTGCTCGACGAGCAGCTCGCGCACCGCCTGCAGGATGGCCCGGCGATGCTTGTCGCCCCGTCGCCGGGTGGCCGGCGGGCGCCGGTCGGCCCCGGCCGCCGCGGCGGGGTCCGGCTGGGTGCTCACCCGTACGACCATGCACCACGCCGTCCCGATTGCAAACTTGACAGCCGTCAAGTTCGTCCCTGAGGATAGTCTCCAGTGACGCGCGCCACACCGCGTGCCCCGCCCCGCGTCGCCGAAGGAGCGTCGATGGCAACCATCAGCACCCCGCAGTACCTGCTCGGTCAGGCCAAGCGCCGGCTGATTCCCACAGTCAACACCATTCCCGGCATGGGGCTGCTCGAGAAGCGGCTGCTCACCGTCGACTGGAAGCAGAAGACGCTGGCCGAGCCGCCGCCCGGCAGCGGCCTCAAGCCCGTCGTCGGCGACTCGGGGCTGCCGATCGTGGGCCACCTCATCGAGATGTTCCGCGAGGGCCCCGACTTCCCGCTGCACCTCTATCACACCCGCGGCCCGGTCACCTTCGCCGCTTCCCCGATCCTGCCGTCGATCGTCGCGCTCGGCCCGGACGCCACCCAGGCCATCTTCTCCAACCGCAACAAGGACTACTCGCAGAAGGGCTGGCATCCGGTCATCGGGCCGTTCTTCAACCGGGGCCTGATGATGCTCGACTTCGACGAGCACATGTACCACCGGCGGATCATGCAGGAAGCCTTCACCCGCACCCGGCTGAGCGGATACGTCGAGCACATCGACCGGGTGGCGACGGCGGTGGTCGCCGAATGGCCCGCCGGCGACGCGCGTTTTCTGTTCTATCCGGCGATGAAGGAGCTCGCCCTCGACATCGCGTCGGTGGTCTTCATGGGCCACGAACCGGGCAGCGACCACGAACTGGTGACCTCGGTGAACCGCGCGTTCACGACGACGACGCGGGCCGGTGGGGCGATCATCCGCTACCCCGTCCCGCCGTTGAAATGGTGGCGGGGACTGCGGGCCCGCACGCTGCTCGAGGACTACTTCGTCGAGCGGGTCGCCGAGCGCCGCCACGCCGACGGCACCGACATGCTGACCGTGCTGTGTCACACCTCCGACGAGGACGGCAACAGCTTCACCGACACCGACATCGTCAACCACATGATCTTCTTGATGATGGCCGCTCACGACACGTCGACGTCGACGACCTCGACGATCGCCTACAACCTGGCCGCCAACCCGCAGTGGCAGGAGCGCTGCCGCGACGAGTCCGCGCGGCTCGGTGACGGCCCGCTGGACATCGAGTCGCTGGAGAAGCTGGAGGCGCTCGACCTGGTGATGAACGAGTCGTTGCGGCTGGTGACGCCGCTGCCGTTCAACATGCGCCAGACCGTGCGCGACACCGACCTGCTGGGCTACTACGTGCCGGCCGGCACGAACGTGGTGACCTGGCCGGGCATGAACCACTGGTTACCGGAGCTGTGGACCCAACCCCGGAAGTTCGACCCCGAGCGCTTCGCCGAACCGCGCGCCGAGCACAAGAAGCACCGGTACGCGTTCACGCCGTTCGGCGGCGGCGCGCACAAGTGCATCGGGATGGTGTTCGGGCAGCTGGAGGTCAAGACCGTCATCCACCGGCTGCTGCGTCGCTACCGGCTCGAGCTGCCCCGGCCGGGTTACCGGCCGCGCTGGGACTACGGCGGTATGCCGATCCCGATGGACGGCATGCGGATTGTGCTGCGCCGCCTGTAGATTCGACGCGAGTCAGCCGTACAGCCGGTTGGCGCAGGCGACGACGGCCTGCAGTGCCGACTGCGTGGGGTCGGCCGAGAGACCCATCGCCCACTCGGCCCGGAGCCCGTTGCTGCCGCGGATGAAGGTGACCGTGGCAGCGCCGCAACGCAATTGGTGGAACGTCAGCGTCTCAACGGCGACGCCACCGTCGTAGAGCATCGCGGTCAACGCGGCGAGCGGGCCCGTCGCGGCGGCAGTCACGATCTCGACGCGGTCCCCGACACCGAGGGTGGCGCGGAAGGCGCGGGGCTGCGGCCCCCACCGGGTGGCGGGCCGGTCCGGCTCGGTGCATTCCCAGCGGCCCAGCCGAACAGGTCCGCCGCTGGGCGCGTAGGTGGCGGTGAATGCGCCCCAGGACATAGTGCCGGCATCCTCCCGCAGCTCCCGCGGGAAGCCGGCGACGTGGACGCTCGGAGATTCGGGTGAGGCTGGCGCGGTGTCCGCGCCGAAAGAAGGTGTCATGTGTCGGTCTTCTCTGGTCTGCAGGGTGACCGACGGGTAGTAGCGAGCGCGACCCACAGCGGGGGGCCGGTCCGAATCAGACCCCGCTGCGGGAGCTGGCTACTACGAGAAGACGCTGCACGCCGAGAACACTAGTCGCCGACACCGAGCCCGCGCAACTGCACGGGTCCATCGCACCGTCGATGACGGTGTCCGGTGCGTCGAGGGTGGCAACTGCCGTCATTTGCCCACTCATGGCTGACTTTCCGCACTTCTCGAACGCCTGTCCCTTGCCTGGACCAGTGTCAAGCCAGCTCGTCCAGGTGCTCGGCAAGGTAGTCTTCCAAGACTTGCCGTGCCAAGGTCGATCGCTTGACGCCCCTACGTCGGGCCAGCTGATCGAACGCGTCGAACTCGGCTTGCGGCATTCGCAGATTCATGGCAGGTGAATGTGCGCTGCCACCAGACAACGATTTGCGGCCAGGCACGAGGTTTCGCAGACGAGTAGCGCGGGATGAAGCCGCATGGTGCAGCGACTCCTCGGCCAGCAGCGCTGCACGCGCCTCGGTAAGACGCTCACCTTGGTAGTCAACTACCTCCTCGTCGAGGTCGATGTCCTCGATGGTGGCGTCCGGCCCGACGACGTAGTCCTCCGGGTTTGTCTTCTTCTTCATCACCACTCCAAAGGCATTGCGTGGAACACGATCAACAACTCGTCGTCCTCGGCGGCGAGGAAGGCGAGAACCTCGGTCAGTCTTCCCTTCGTGTCGCGCCCGACATAGAGCAGGCTTCCGTCAGGTTGGATTGTTGACACCCCGCTGTGCCGCATGGCCGCCAGGATTCGATGCTTGCTTACTCGATGTTCCCGGGCAGACTTGGCAACCTTAATCGGTTGTACCATAACTCTACTGTGTCACACACTATCGACACATATAGAGAACTTTCGAAAGTCTAGCAAAGACTTATTTAGCCAAAGACTTGTCCGCCCGGCATGGAAACAGCCCGGCCGTTTGCCTCTGGTACTCGCAGTCATGGTGGAAAGATAACGCGCGCCGCTGACAGTCAGGATTCATGTGCAACAAACGCCAATCTGCACCAGAGTGTTTTCGTGCGCGGCGCCACGGCGGCCACCGGAATCACGTTCGGCGGCGGCCAGGTGCTCGGCCAGCCCGGCCCGTCGAGGGTGTCCAGTGCACCCGCTGGCCAGTCTCCACGTCTGGGCAGTCGATCGATCGCCTCCCAGCTGATCGCGGAAGGCGGCCACCCTTCCCACGGCACACCCAGCGCGTCTCCGGCCGCGTATGCGAGCACGCCCGCCCTGACCCGGGCAGATGTCGAGCGCGCTGGCGGAAACGTCACGCGTCTATTACGGGACATGCAGATGGGGCCGTCAACTGCCGACACGGCGACGTTTCCTCCGGCCGCAACGCTGTCAACCAGGGCTGCCACCCATCGCGTTGGTCGGTCGGGTCGAACGGTCAGCCCAGGCTCGAATGCTGTTCTTTGCCAATCCCAGCCGATCCGGCTTGACGACGTTGCCAGAACGGGGATGTCCTGCTGCATCCTGGTCGAGGATCGTGCCAGGCGTGACATTTCACGCCCTCAGCTCGACGCATACTCAACCATCGGCTCGAACTCCACCTGGCCGTCGGGGCCTTTTATCGTCAGGCCGGTGGGTCGGATCTGATAGCGCGTTCCGTCGGTTGGATTGGTGACGTCGAACCCACTCGACAAGCGCACCGCGTCGGCGAGTTCAATGGATGCGTTGTCCGAGAACCGAACTCCTCGGTAGTAAAAGGTTGCCGGCCCGCTACTGCAAATCACGAGCGCGGATTTGGCCGTCATAGCCATTGCGGCAGCGGGATTTCCCGGGTCACAACGCGCGCGGGGATAGGCCAGAAACCCCAGTGCGTCGGTGCCGGGCAGCAGGCTGACTTGCGGCGGTGAAGACGGCGGTGACACTGTGGTGGGCGTTTTTTGGCCGGTGGCGCTATTGGCGCTCGTTTCTTGGGTTCCCGCACCGAAGGTACTCGGGTTGGTCGGTGTCGTCGGGTTGTTGCCGCGGTTGGCGCCGAACGCCAACCACAACACAACGACCAGCACGGCTCCCAACAGGGCCCCCGAAGCGGCGAGAACGGTCGGCACCACCCAGCGTCCCCCACGTTCGGCATAAGCTGGCCCACCACGCAAAACCGTGGGACCTGTTGTGGCGGAGCTGGGTCGCGGGTCGACGCTCGCGTACCTCGTTGCGGGCGATGGGGCATACGGGGCCAGCATCGTGTCCGCATCCGACATGGCGCGCCGTTCTTGCTGCAG
>NZ_JAVKSH010000095.1:0-6940 GCF_039583805.1 Mycobacterium sp.
CGTCACCGACTACCGCGCCAGCCACGGCATCACCGAGGAGATCGTCGACATCGACGGCACCGGCGTGCTCTGGCGCAAACAATGACCACCACACCCCGGCGCGTGATCATCCCTGCCGGAAGATTGTCGGCTCTGCGCGGAACCTAGACCAACGGCCTCGGCAGTTCGGCGGTGATCGCGTCGTCGTGGTGCTCCTCCCACAGCGGCGCGTCCCGCACCCGAGGGCGCGGTGATACCGGCCGAAGCGGTTGACTGGCCGGGCGCGGACGAACTGCCTGCGGCCACCAGAACCAACGTCCCAGCAGCGCGGCGATAGACGGTGTCATGAAGGAGCGCACGACCAAGGTGTCGAACAGCAGGCCCAGCCCGATTGTGGTGCCGACTTGGCCGATGATCCGCAGGTCGCTGGCCACCATCGCGCCCATGGTGAACGCGAACACCAAGCCCGCGTTCGTCACGACTTTGCCAGTGCTCCCCATCGCGCGGATGATGCCCGTGTTCAAACCGGCGGATATTTCTTCCTTGGCCCGGGATACCAGCAGCAAATTGTAGTCTGAGCCCACGGCCAAGAGGATGATCACGGACATGGGCAGCACCATCCAGTGCAATTTCATGCCCAAAATATATTGCCAGATCAGCACCGACAGCCCAAACGACGCACCCAATGAAAGTGCCACCGTACCTACGATAACCAAGGCGGCAACAAGGCTTCGCGTAAGGATAAGCATGATGATGAAGATCAGGCAGAGCGCTCCAACTCCCGCGATCCATAAATCATATTTGGAGCCGTCGTGGAAGTCCTTGAATGTCGACGCGGTGCCGGCGATGTAGATCTTGGCGTCCTCCAGAGGTGTGGTCTTGAGCGCCTCCTCAGCCGCCGTCTTTATCTGATTGATCCGCGCTATCCCCTCGGGCGAGGCGGGATCGCCCTTATGGGTAATGATGAAACGAGCCGCTCTCCCGTCCGGAGACAAAAAGGAATCCATTGCCCGCTTGAAGTCCGGGTTCTCGAAAACCTCCGGAGGCAGATAAAACGAATCGTCGTTCTTCGAGTCGTCGAACGCCTGTCCCATGGCGGTGGCATCCTGACCAGCATCGTCGATCTCGCCGAACATCCCGGCCATGGTGCTGTGCATCGTCAGGATCATGTGCCGCGCATCCCTGACGGTCGCGATCAGCAGCGGGAACGGTTCAACCAGCTGCGGCAACAGCCTGTCCAGGACGTCGAGGTCCTGCACCACGTCTCCAAGCTTGTCGGTCAGCAAATCGACGCCGTCGAGCGTATCGAATATCGACCTCAACGACCAGCATATGGGAATGTCGAAGCAGTGCTTCTCCCAGTAGAAGTAACTCTGAATCGGCCTGAAGAAGTCCACGAAATCCGCGAAGTGGTCTCTCAGCTCGTCGGTAATGACCTGCATGTCCTTTGTCACACCGATCGAGTGGTGGGTATTTTCGGTGATCTGCAGCTGCAAATCGTATAACCGCTCCATGACCGCGACTTGCCTGGTCAGCATGTCGGCCTGCGTCAGCATGTCGTCGATCCGCTTCTCCATGAACTTCAGACTCTGGAGCTGGCCCGCGTTCTGCAGACTGATGAGGAAAGGTATCGACGTGTGCTGAATCGGCGTTCCCTCGGGTCGCGTTATGCCCTGCACCCGGGAGATACCCCGAATCCGAAAAATCGCCTTGGCAAGTTTGTGCAACACAAGAAAGTCTGCCGGATTGCGCATATCATGACGAGCTTCGACGAGTAGGATGTCGGGCATCATCCGTGATTGCGTAAAATGGCGATCAGCGACCGCGTATCCCGAATTAGCTGGAATGTCCTTGGGTATGTAGAGACGGTCGTTGTAGCTCGTTTTGTAGCCGGGCAGTGTCACCAGCCCGATCAGCGCGACCGCTGACGTCGCGGCGAGAATGGGGGCGGGCCAGCGGACGACCGCCGTGCCGATGCGCCGCCATCGCCGGACCATGATCGTGCGCTTGGGATCGAACAGGCCGAAGCGGCTTCCGACGGTCAGAACCGCCGGAACCAGTGTCAGCGCGACCGCGACCGCCACGAGCATTCCCACGGCGCACGGCATGCCTATGGTTTGGAAGATGGGCATCCGCGTGGAACTCAGGCACAGCATTGCCCCGGCGATCGTCAAACCGGAGCCCAGGACGACGGGAGCGACCCCACGGTAGGTGGTGTAGTAGGCCGTTTCCGGGTCCTGGCCGGCCTGACGTGCCTCCTGATATCGACCGCAGAAAAATATCGCGTAATCGGTTCCGGCCGCCATCGCGAGGGCTTGCAGCAGATTAATGGAGAACGTAGAGAGGACAACAATAGATTTATCACCGAGAAACGCGACGATGCCCCGCGCCGCAAATAATTCGATCCCGACGGTGACCAACAGCAGAACCACGGTGGTGACCGAACGGTAGACAATAAACAGTACCGTGAAGATTATCACCGTTCCTACGACGGTCATCTTCAGAACTGATTTGTCACCACTGCGCTGCAGATCTGAAGCGAGCGCGGACGGGCCTGTGACGTGGACCTTGACACCGGGAGGCGGCGGCATCTGCTTGACGATATCCCGGACCGCCGCCACGGACTCCTGTCCCAGGGTCGTGCCTTGGTTGCCGGCCAGATTCAATTGCGCATATACGGCCTTACCGTCGGTACTTTGCGCGCCCGACGCCGTGACTCGATTCCCCCACAGATCTTGCACGAACTCGACATGCTCAGAGTCGCTTCTTAATTTACGAACCAACCCGTCGTAGTACGTGTGAGCTTCGACCCCGAGCCGTTGCTGACCCTCCAGCACGATCATCGCAAAACTGTCCGAATCGGATTCTTGGAAATCCCTGCCCATGCGCGTCATGGCCTGCACCGCCGGCGCGTCCCGGGGACTCAGCGGTACGGAGTGCTCGCGGCCGACCCGCTCCAGCCATGGAACCGCCAGGGTCACAAGCAGAGTCAGCGCCACCCAGGCCAGGATGATGAACCACGAAAACCTGCGGATCGTCCGGGCTATGAAGGGGATCTGAGGGCGTTCGGTACTCATGCCGTCCTCCCCACGCAGATGGCAGGGGAGGCCAGTTCGTGCGGAACCCTCTCGGCTGTGACCACAGCGCCCACCGCGAAGCGGCAGCCAAGGCTGTCGGTGTCATCCGCTGCCACGACGCTTCCCACGGCTGCCGTCCTATACCGGAAATCCGCCACTTACTGGTGCTGCCTGACCAGCAAGGCAGTGACCAGCGGACGAGGTCCTGAAGGCCGAGTCAACGCGCTGGCGGGGCGGGAGCGCACTCGTTGCGGCCACCAGAACCAGCGCCCCAGCAGAGCGGCAATAGCCGGTGTCATGAACGCACGCACCACCAACGTGTCGAACAGCAGACCAATCCCGATTGTCGTGCCCACCTGGCCGATGCTGCGCAGGTCGCTGACCAGCATGGACGCCATGGTGAACGCGAACACCAGCCCCGCGTTCGTGACGACCTTGCCGGTACCGCCCATCGCGCGAATGATGCCTGTTTTTATGCCGGCTCCTATTTCTTCTTTCAGCCGGGAGACCAACAGCAAGTTGTAGTCAGAACCCACCGCCAGCAGGATCAACACCGACATCGCGAGCACCGCCCAGTGTATTTGCACACCGAGTAAATGCTGCCAGACCAGCACGGAAAGCCCGAAGGAAGCGCCCAGCGAGAGCAGCACCGTACCGACGATCACCAACGCGGCAACAAGACTTCTCGTGATGATCAGCATGATCATGAAAGTAAGACAGAGCGCAGCGACTCCCGCGATCATGAGATCGTATTTCGAGCCCACCACGATGTCTTTCGTTATAGCTGACGTGCCGGTGAGATAAATCTTCGAGTCTTCCAGCGGAGTTCCCTTGAGCGCCTCCTCGGCCGCAGCTCTGATCGGCTCGGCCAGCGCTATGCCGTCGGGCGATGCAGGATCGCCCCTCAGCGAGATGAGCATGCGGGCGGCCTTCCCGTCCGGCGACAGGAATATTTTGATGACCCGTTTGAAATCCGAGTTCTTGAAGGCATCCGGAGGAAGGTAGAATGAGTCGTCGTTCTTGGCGCTGTCGAAGGCCTTTCCCATGGCCGTCGCGTTCGCGCTGTTCTCGTCCATCTCGCCGAGGATTCCCATCATGGTGCTGTGCATCGTCAGCATCATGGTCCGCATGCTCTGCATGATCTCGATCATCGGCGGGAACTGCGTGAGCAGTTGCGGCATGATCACATCCAGCTGATCGAGGTCGGCGGTCAGAATCTGCAGCTTCTCGGCGACCTGGTCGACACCGTCCACCGAATCAAATACGGATTTGAGCGAGAAGCAGATGGGAATGTCGTAGCAGTGTCGCTCCCAGTAGAAGTAACTGCGGATCGGCCTGAAGAAATCTTCGAAATCCGCGAGATGGTCTCGCAACTCATCGGTGATCTCCGCCATGTCATGGGTTTCGCCGACCATGTGATGGGTCGTGGCGACCAATTGTTGCATCAGACCATACATGCGCTGCATGATGTTGATCGTCTCTGCCATCTCATCGGCCTGCTTGAGAAGGTCGTTCATCCGCTCCTTTTGGAACGCCATATTCTGTAGCAGGCCGGCCTGTTGCATGCTCAACAAATACGGTATCGACGTATGCCCGATCGGAGTTCCTTCGGGCCGAGTTACCGACTGCACCCTGGAGACGCCCGGAACAGCCAGCACGGCCTTGGCCAGTTTGTTCAACACCAGAAAGTCTGCCGGGTTTCGAAGATCGTGATCGGACTCCACCAGGAGGATCTCGGGTGACATCATCGCGGACTGGGAAAAATGTCGCGATGCGGCCGCGATGCCCATACTGGCGGGGATGTCCTTGGGGATGAAGTTCTGGTCGTTGTAGCTGGGTTTGAATCCCGGCAGCGCCAGTAGCCCGATCAGCGCGACAGCTACCGTCGAGACGAGAATGGGCGCGGGCCACCGCGCGATCACCGTGCCTATTCGCCGCCATCCGCGGACCCTGATTGTCCGTTTCGGTTCGAACAGGCCGAAACGGCTCCCCACCGTAAGAACTGCCGGGACCAGCGTGAGCGCAACCATGACCGCGACCGTTATGCCCACCGCGCACGGTACGCCCAGGGCGTGGAAAGTGGGGAGCCGTGTGAAGGTCAGGCAGAACATCGCACCGGCGATCGTCAAACCGGATGCCAGGACCACCTTGGCGGTTCCGCGATAAGTGGTGTAGAACGCCGTTTCCCGGTCCTCGCCGGCCTGCCGCGCCTCCTGATACCGCCCGATGAAAAATATCCCGTAGTCCGTTCCAGCCGCGATCCCCAGGGAAACCAACAAATTAACGGCGAAGGTCGTCAGACCGATGATGTTGTTGTGAGCGAGGAACGCGACGACCCCTCGGGCCACCAGCAATTCCACCCCGACCACCAGCAACAGCAGAACGACGGTGATCACCGAACGGTAGACGAGAAGCAACGTAGTAAAGATCACTGCGACGCTGACCGCCGTGACTATGGCGACCGTCCTGTCGCCACTGTGGCTCATGTCCGTCGCGATCGCAGCAGGACCGGTGACATACGCCGTGACACCAGGCGGTGCCGGCGTTTGGTCAACTATGCGCTCGACGGCTTCAATCGATTGGGTGGCCAATGCCTGCCCGGGGTTGCCGGCCAGAGCTAGTTGAACGTACGCGGCCTTACCGTCGGCACTTTGCGCGGCACCTGCCGTGAGCGGATCGCTCCAGAAATCCTGGATGTGCTGTACATGCTCCGGATCGTCTTTGAGCTGACGAATCAGACGGTCGTAGTATTTGTGAGCTTCGTCGTCGAGGGGTTGCTGGCCCTCCAGGACGATCATCGCGACACTGCCGTACTTAGATTGCTTGAAGTCCTCGTTGACGCGCTTTGACGCTTCGAAGGCCGGCGCATCTTTAGGATTCAGAGATACTGAATGCTCTTTCTCGACCTGCTCCAGCGAGGGGACCCCCACACCCAGGCCCACGATGATCGCCAACCACGCCAAGATGATGGGCACCGAAAACCGACGGATCGTCCGCGCTACCAGTGGCGGACTGTTGCGCAGCTGATGGTTGCTCATTCGGCCTTCAAATTGCAGAAGGTGAAGGCGCTCACTTCGTGCGTGATCTTCTCGGATCTGACCTTACCGTCAACGAGGACGCGGCAGCCGATGCTGTCACTGTCACCCTGGGCTGCGATGCTTCCGGCGGCCGTTGCGGCGGTGATCGCGAACTCCAAAGACCACGGCAAGTGGGCCCCTTTGACTCGCTGCGGGTCACCGTTGGCGTCGAAATAGCTGATCTCGGCCAGAGTCCCCGGTGGCCCGAAGATCTCGTACCTCAGGTGCTTGGGGTTGAAGGGTTTGGAGTCGTCGGTTCTGGTGTCGGCGTAGGAGGGGCGTTTCTCCGAGCCGAAGATGCCGTGCAGCCGCGCCACGGTGAATCCTCCAGTCCCGATCACAATCAGTATGACGAGCGGAATCCACAGCCGCTTCAAGGCTGCGAAGATCACGAATGCGGGACTTCGACGACCCTGTCCCGGTCGACCCGGTGTTGACGGTGCAGGTGACGGTGGGGCAGCAGGTCCCGGCGGAAAAGAGTCGCGGCCGGACCGTTGGTCAGGGTCGTGGCCGTCCACGTCAGCGAGGTCGTCGTAGGGTTCGCGCTCGACATCGCGCACAATGCCTTCGACCACCGCACCACCCTAACCGACACGAGAGCAACGACGAACTTTATAGTAAAGGCCATCAGGTCCGTCCACGGGGTCGGGTTCCGATCACCTTCCCGGTGTAGTTCCCGGAACCGAACACCGCCTCGCCGTCCGGACACCGATGACCGAGAACGGCGGCCGGAAAGCCCGGCGGAGTAGGCCAGACGATACCCTGTTGGACACGATTGCGGATGGCGGCGCCACGGGTGCTCCGGGC
>NZ_JAVKSH010000095.1:7040-11799 GCF_039583805.1 Mycobacterium sp.
ACGGTTCACCAGCGTGCCGACATCTCCAAGATTGGAAACGATCACCGGGAGATCAGGGTCGGCGAACCCCGCATCGACCAGCCGTCTCAACGCCGGCTTCGGCGTAAACGAGGTCAGCCACAGCAGCTGCGACGACTCGTCCGGCGTTTCCCGCAGAGTCGTCAGCGACTGCTTGATGGCGGCGCGCACGTCACGCAGATCCGTCGTCACATGCGTCGGGTCGGCGCTGACGCGCGCGAGGGACAGTGCGACCGCACGGGTATCGCCCTCGGCGCGGTCGCTCATGGGAAGTTGCACGGTGACGGCGCCGTCACCACCGCGCCGGCGTCCCATACGCTCCGCGAGCTTGACGGCCAGGCCAACGACCAGTGTGTTACCGGTTCCGCCAAGAGCCTTCGCGCGGGAATCCCACTCCTGCAGGCCGACGTAAATCGTGATACCCGGCACGACGACGGCGTCGTCGCCGTCGCCGCCCCGGACGGCGACGGGTCGCGCCGCTGGTGGGCGGTCACCATCCTGCCGCTCACGCCGCTGCTTTCGGACCAGTTTTGCCCCTGCGACAAGCGCCCGGGCAGCCTGCGGCGCGTCCCGCGCTGTTTCTCGGGCATCCTGCACCACTGCGCGCAGTCGGGTGCGTGAGCCCGGCGGTGGGTAGCCAAGATCGCGCGTGTTGCCCGAGAGCGCATCCGCCGCCGCGGCGGCGAACCCGAGGCCGTCGACCACGTAGTGCGAAGCCACCAGGCTGATCGCGGTCGAGCCGTCCGTCAGGGGAAGGACGCCCAGGTGCCAGCTCGGGCCCCATTCCGCATCGGTAGGCAGTTGTGAGCGCTCGTCAACCCAGTCGCTGAGTTCAGCGCGCGGACGGGCGCACTCGGCGATATCGATCTCCGACGGCCACCGATCCACGACCCACCGATACCGGGCGAACGGCAGCGGCGAACGCTCGATGCGCCGTCCCATCAACCCGTAACCGAGATTGTGGTGAAACCTCCTCAGCCCGTCGAAGTCGACAGCGTGCTCGTAAACCCACACGCACTGGGTGACTTCCATATGGCCGGCGGCACGGTGCCCCGCAAAGAAGCCCTGGTCCATCAAAACGAGCCGATTGTCCGGCCGTGCATCACTGTTGGAAGCGCGGCCATCAGAGGATGCACGCGCAGGTCGTATCCGGACTGGCACTGGTCACCCCTCCGACGACGCGGATTCGCCCGTGACGCCGTGAGCAGCGTACACCCCGTCGCGGGGCCGTGTAATTGTCGTCGAGGCTCGGTGAGCGATGAGGTCGCCGTCGACGAGTTTCGCACACCGGGCCTTCGGCGCAGACTGGATTTCCGCGGCCTACGAAGCTTTGAGCGCGGCGGTGCGGGACGAGCCGTGGGATGATTCCGCGCCGGATCGCGCTTTCGAGTCACGCCGGACGGCCGAACCTAGCTTCCGGACGGCGTAGGTGGCGGATTCCCCCCGCGACGGCGGGCTCAGCCGGACCATCCGGCCATCCATCCTGAGGCTGAGCCTCGAGGTCCTCGCCCTGGTTCACCGGTGCAGAGGTCCTCGGGGCTGATCGGGCAACACCACATCCAAGCCGGGTGACGTTCCAGGCGAACCCACCGGCCCCTTAACCAGCGATCGTCCCCTGCCGGACGCTGGCGCAGGCACCGCACTGTTTGACGATGCGTTCACCGAGACGTGTCGCGGCCGGAGCGGTTGCCCCGGGAGCGCGGCCATGACGAACAACGGTATCCCCCGGTGGCGTGGCTGTGTGGGGCTGGCCGCCGGAGCCTTTGTCGCCGCCGCAGTGATCGGGATCGGCGCCGCCTATGCCGATGAACCCACCCTCGAAGACTTGTTGTTGGACGGCGCGACCACAGACCTCGGACCTTAACTTCCCGGCATTGACGCTAACCAAGCGTTGAGCCAAGCAGACGTGTCCGTCCTGCCTGGCCTTGCATCGTTCGCCGATATGCAAACGACGACCCACGATCTTTCGTTACAGGCCATAGGCCTGCTTGAGTCGGCGGAAGATCGCATCGCGTCCAAAGACGGCCCCCTCGGGTTGGTGAGCGACGCCTTCTTCGCCGCCTTCAACCTGGGGTGGTACGTAGACAGCGTTCCGGTGCTCGTCTTGGATGAGGGAGTAGATGCCGCGCTCGCGAGTAATTTGGGGGCGGTAGCAGCTATCGAGGACGTCGGGTTGTTGTCGCTCGACTTCCAACTGTTCAGCGAAGGGCTCGGCTCTTTCGTCATCGACTACGCGTCGCTGGCTTACTGACGGCAAGCCTCGACTCGGCGAAACAATCACACGCCGGTGCGGCACCGTACCGCTGGTGGACGACGGGGTCTCGTCGGTCCACGGTGCAGCCACCTCCCCCAGGGGAAGACTGGCTGGGTGCGGACGGTCACCTGGTTGGGGCGAGAGCGGCCACGCAGAGCGCTGCGGCATCTCCGGATTGCCACCCCGGCATCGGGTCGATCGTATCGACCTGCATGAACCCTCGTCGCTCCCAGAACGCCCGGGTGGCCACGTACGGTGCGTAGTCGACGGCCGGATCGAGAGTCTTGACCTCCACCAGTCGCACTCCGTCGTCGCCGAGCTCACGCAGTATGTGGTCGAGCAACGCGGTGCCGATCCCGCTGCCCTGCCTGCCCTGGTGCACCGCCATCCAGAGAATTTCAGCACTTCGCGCAGGCCGCCGATCGACGACCGCGAACCCCGCGACACCGCCGGCATCGGTCACGACCCGGCAGTGATGATCGGCGAGTGCAGCGCTGACCTCGGCGGGGACGTCGTCGGTGAAGTAGTCGGGAAGACCACGCACGATCGCGATGCAGCCGGCGACGTCGTCGGGTCTGCACCGGCGAACGTCAACTACGCCACGATGATCGCAAACCGTGTGCTGCCGGTGGGCCCCGCCCGGGCGTCACGCCGGCGGAATCGGCACCAGCCGTCGCAGCTGCGTCACGTGGGCCGGTGCGAGTTCTTCCAGACACGCGACACCGAGCAGCCGCATCGTTCGGGTCAGCTGGCCGGACAAGATCTGGATGGCACGGCGCACCCCCGCCTCACCGCCGGCCATCAGCCCGTACAGGTAGGCTCGCCCGACCAGCGTGCAGCGCGCACCCAGGGCGACCGCGGCGACGATGTCGGCCCCGGACATGATCCCGGTGTCCAGCAGGATCTCGGTGTCGTGGCCCAGCTCACGCGCCACCGTCGGCAGCAGGTGAAACGGCACCGGCGCCCGATCCAGTTGGCGCCCGCCGTGATTGGACAACACGATGCCGTCGGCACCACGATCGACGACCGCCCGAGCGTCATCGAGAGTCTGGATGCCCTTCACCACCAGCTTGCCCGGCCATTGATCTTTGATCCACGCCAGGTCCGCGACGGTGACGCTCGGGTCGAACATCGTGTCCAGGTACTCGGCGACGGTGCCGGGCAAGCGATCCAGCGACGCGAAGGCCAGCGGCTCGGTGGTCAGCAGGTCGAACCACCAGCGCGGGCGGCGCGACGCGTCGAGCAGGGTCCGCAGCGTCAACGCCGGCGGGATCGACATCCCGTTGCGGCTGTCGCGCAGCCGCGCACCGGCGACCGGGACGTCAACGGTGACCAGCAGGGTGTCGAATCCGGCATCGGCGGCCCGGCGCACCAACGCCGTCGACCGGTCCCGATCCCGCCACATGTACAGCTGAAACCACTTGCGGCCCTGCGGAACAGCCGCTACAACATCTTCGATCGCGGCGGTGCCGAGCGTGGACAGGGAAAACGGGATGCCGGCCGCTGACGCCGCCCGGGCGCCGGCGATTTCACCGGCGGTGTGCATCAACCGGGTAAAGCCCGTCGGGGCAATCCCGAAAGGCAATGCCACCGGCCCTCCGAGCACCTCCCAGCCGGTGCCGACTGTTGTCACATCCCGCAGGATTGCCGGATGAAATTCGATGTCGCGGAACGCCTGTCGAGCACGGTCCAGCGAGATCTCGTCCTCGGCGGCGCCGTCGGCGTAGTCGAACGCCGCCTTCGGGGTGCGCCGCTTGGCGATTGCGCGCAGATCGGCGATGGTCAGCGCGGCGTCGAGTCGGCGCCGGGTGCGGTCGAACCCGGGCGCGCGGAGGCGGATCAGCGGCGCCAGATCGCCGACTCGGGGTACCCGTCGTGTGCCCGCCATCGTGACGCCAGCCTAAGGTCAGGGCGGTGTCACGGCCGGAAAAACGCCCGATACAGCGGCTTCATCTCGGCTTCCAGACTCGGCACCGGGCCGTCGACCACAGCGTCGGGCACGACAGTCGTCACCGGCAACGGCGCCACCGGCAGGGCCTGCACACCCCATTCCGTCAGCCACCGGCTGAGCTGTGCGGCTGACGTCGCGTACACGATCCGGCCGAGGCCGGCCCACCCGTGGGCCGCGGCGCACATGGGGCACTGCTCACACGACGTGTAGACGGTGGTGTTGACTCGTTGTTCCGGAGCAAGATTCACCGCCGCCCAGCGTGCGATCGCGAACTCGGGGTGCCGGGTGAGGTCCCACTCGGTGACCCGGTTGCGATCTTCGTGGAGGGTATGCCCGTCGGCTCCGATCAGCATGGCGCCGAAGGGTCCGGCGCCGGAGTCGAGGGCCTCACCGGCGAGCTCGACGCAGCGACGCAGATGGCGCAGATCGACCTCGCTGACAGCCACGAGCCGTCAGTCTACTTCCGGCCGACCGGCACAGGCAGACCGTCAGCCGGCCGCTGCCGGAGTCTGCGCCACAGCAAGCGCCTGCGCCAC
>NZ_JAVKSH010000095.1:11899-14742 GCF_039583805.1 Mycobacterium sp.
GCGACGACGGCCGCGGTTTTCAGTGCCTCGAAGATCGCTTCCCGGCCGACACCGGCCTCGCGCAGGGTGTGCTCGTGCGCCGCCACACAGTGCGAACACCCGTTGATCGACGACACCGCGAACGACCACAGCTCGAAATGCGTTCTGTCCACGCCCGGATTGCCGATGATGTTCATCCGCAACCCGGGGCGAAGGTCGTCGTAGCTGCCGTCGAGGAAGTCTCGGCAGCGATAGAACACGTTGTTCATAGCCATGATCGACGCTGCGCCCAGCGCGGCCCGATACGCATCGGCGGACAGGTGATCGGTTGCTTCAGTGCCAATCTCGCGCAGCACGTCCGTGTTTCGTGTCGCCGCGGCACTGGCCAACAACGTCCCCCAGAGCTGCTCCTCGCCCAGCACCGTCGTGCGGGTGATCGACCCGAGGTTGAGCTTGAGGTCCTTGGCGAACTCGGGCAGGGCGTCCTGCAGGTTCTCGACGCTCATCAGGCCGACTCCTTCAGCATCTCGCCGGCGTCGATGGTCGGGTCGCCCCTGCGCCAGTTGCAGGCGCACAGCTCGTCGGACTGCAGGGCATCGAGCACCCGCAGCACCTCGTCGACGTTGCGGCCGACCGAACCCGCCGTCGCCGAGACGAATTGGATCTCGTTGTCGGGGTCGACGATGAAGGTCACCCGGTCGGCGACACCGTCGGCGTTCAGCACGCCGGTGGCCTCGACGAGTTCACGCTTGATGTCCGAGAGCATGGGGAACGGCAACGTCTTGAGGTCATCGTGGCGGGCGCGCCACTGGAAGTGTGCGAATTCGCTGTCCACCGAGACACCCAGGACCTTGGCGTCGCGGTCTTCGAACTCGTCGTTGTGCTTGCCGAATGCGGCGATCTCAGTGGGGCACACGAAGGTGAAGTCCTTCGGCCAGAAGAACACCACCCGCCAGCTGCCCGGGTGGTCGTCGCTGGAGATGGTGGTGAAGTAGTCCTCCGGCTGCTGGGCGTCGACCTCGGAGAGGTCGCCGCCGATCAGCGCGGTCAAGCGGTATGCCGGGAACTGGTCGCCGATGGTCAGCAGTGCCATGTCGCTCCTTCGATCACAATCGGATTCAGCAGAAAACTGCGGTCTCACCCCATGCTGCCGGGACTTCATTCTGAATTAAAGGTGATGCTTACCACTATATTGATAGGTATGTCCGATAAGAGTTATCAGCCGACCGTTGCGGGCCTCCGAGCGTTCGTCGCCGTAGCGGAAAAGCACCACTTCAGCAGCGCCGCAGAGGTTCTCGGTGTCAGCCAATCGTCGCTGTCGCAGGCGCTCTCGGCGCTGGAGACCGGTCTGGGAGTCCGTCTGGTCGAGCGGTCGACCCGGCGTGTCCTGTTGACAACCGAGGGCAATGAGCTGCTCCCGCGCGCGCAGGCGGTGGTCGAGGCGGTGGACGCGTTCAGCGCGGCAGCTCTGGGGGCGGCCGATCCGCTGCAGGGCACCCTGCGGCTCGGGCTCATCCCGACGGTCGCGCCGTACGTGCTGCCGACGGTGCTCGCGGGGCTGGCCGATCGGCTGCCCGCGCTGACGCTGCGGGTGATCGAGGACCAGACCGGACGACTGCTGACGGCCCTGCGGGAAGGATCCCTGGATGCAGCTCTGATCGCGTTGCCGGCCGAAGCCAACGGGATAACCGAAATTCCAATCTACAACGAGGATTTCGTGCTCGCGCTGCCTTTTGGACATCCGCTGTCGGGCAAGCGGCGGGTTCCGCCGACGGCGCTGGCAGATCTGCCCCTGCTCTTGCTCGACGAGGGCCACTGCCTGCGCGATCAGGCACTCGACGTCTGCCGCAGCGCGGGCGTGCGCGCCGACCTGGTCAACACCCGGGCCGCTTCACTGGCGACGGCGGTGCAGTGCGTGGCCGGCGGACTGGGCGTGACCCTGATCCCGCAGAGCGCTGTACCGGTGGAGGCCGCACGCAGCCGGCTCGGCCTGGCATACTTCACCGCGCCGCGTCCCGGCCGGCGGATCGGGCTGGTGTTTCGGTCGTCAAGCGGGCGGGCAACGCCGTACCGGCAGCTGGCGGGTCTGATCGGCGAGCTGGTCGCTGCGGGTCAGCAACGAACCACGCGCTGATCGCCAGCGCGGCGGCGCCGCGCGTAGCGGGTCGGCACCCGATGACCCGAGCGACCCCACCGCCGCGGCTGAAAAGAAACGTGTTCTAGTTGCAGTCATGCTGGACTTCACGCCGGACAACCTCAGCGCCGAGGATTATCGCCGGCTGCGGGGGATCTACGAGCCGTTGACCCGCTCGGTTCGCGAGTTGGTCGACGCCACCATCCGCACCGAAGTGGGCGCCGACGCGGTCGCAGCGGCCAAGGCGGAGATCGATTCGGCTACGGCGCGGTTGCGCAGCGCACAGCTGGACACGGCATTCGGAGTGCGCTACCTCGCCAGCGGCGAGCGAATGGCATGGGGAAACGCCGTCATCGGCCTGCGTAACCCCATCGCGCCGCCACTGGTGATCGAACACGACGACTCCGGCAGAGCATGGTGCGACTTCTCGCTGGGCGCCGCCTACGAGGGGCCGCCCGGTCACGTGCACGGCGGAGTTGCCGCGCTGGTGCTCGACCATCTCCTGGGCGAAGCGGCCAGCGACGGCGTCAACCCGCGGTTCACCGGAACCATCAGCCTGCGTTATCTGCGGGCCACCCGGCTGGGCCGGCTGCACGCCGAAGCGGCGATCACGCGCGTCGACGGGGTCAAGGCGTTCGCGACGGGTCATCTCGCCGATGACGAGGGTGTCACCGTCGAGGCCGAGGGAGTGTTCATCGTGCCACGGTGGGCGCGGGGCCGGTCCGACTAG
>NZ_JAVKSH010000096.1:0-12891 GCF_039583805.1 Mycobacterium sp.
CGTGACGAACTCGACGAGCTGCCGCTCGACGAATGGCCCACCCGGCTGCGCCGCCTGATCTCCGAGCAAGTCGGCCTCATCCTGCGCCGCACCATCGACGTCGACCGCCTGCTGACCGAATACGGGCTGGACTCGCTGAGCAGCCAGGAACTGCGGACCCGCATCGAGGCTGAAACCGGCATCCGCGTCACCGCCACCGACATCAACAGCACCGTGCGGGAACTGGCCGACCTGCTCTGCGACAAGCTGGTGGCCGAAGACGATGCGACCACGCCTTCCTCGCCAGAGAAAGCCTCTGAGTAAATGCCGCTCGACGGTGCCTCATGGCCATGCGACATACGGGGGTGATCATGCGCCAGTCCGACACCATCACCCCTGTCAAAGGGGCGCCGAGTAAGAGCCCGGCGGAGACCGGATTTCGTCCGGATATCGAGGGCTTGCGCGGCCTCACGCTGTTGGCCATTTTCGGCTTTCACGTTGACATGCCCGGTGTCGGTGGTGGGTTCTGCGGCCCGGACATCTTCTTCATCATCTCGGGCTTCGTCATCACCGGGCAGCTCTGGCGCGAGGTGAGCACCACCGGTTCCGTCGGGCTGCGCCGCTTCTTCGGGAAGCGGGCCCGCCGGCTGCTGCCGGTATCGGCCACGGTAGGCGTCGTCACCGCGATCGCCTCGGCTGTCCTGTTAGCCCCGCTGCAGGCCAAAAACGCGATTATGGACGGCATCGCCAGCGCGTTGTACGTCCCCAACTACTGGTTCATCGTCAAACAGGTTGACTATTTCGCCGGCAACGCGTCGCCCTCGCCGTTCCAGCACTACTGGACTTTGGGCGTGGAGGAACAGTTCTATCTGGTGTGGCCGCCGATGATCATCGGTACGGCGTGGCTCATCCGGCGGACGCGTCGGCGCGCCAAGACCGATGCGCCCCTGTCGAAAAGCCCGTATCTGGTGCTCATTACGTTGATCGCGGTCGTGTCGCTCGCGCTGTCGCTGCTGATCACCTACGTGATGCCTCTGGTGGCGTACTTTTCGCTGCCCACGAGGGCCTGGCAGTTGGCTTTAGGCGCCCTGGTGGCCCTCACGGCCGGCCACTGGCGCCGACTCCCGCAGCGAGCTGCGGTGATCATGGGATCGGGCGGGCTGGCCCTGATTCTGCTGGCCTGCGCCTATTTGAACCCGGGTGAACCCTATCCGGGCACCCCGGCGCTGTTGCCCGCGCTGGGCACTGTGCTGGTGATCGGCGCCGGCTGCGCGACACCGACGCAGGGCGGCGGGCGCGTCCTGGCATGGGCGCCGATGCGGGCGATGGGACGGGTGTCGTACTCGTGGTATCTGTGGCACTGGCCGGTGCTGGTGTTCGCACCGGTAGTGCTGGGGCACCCGCTCGGGCTGGCCGGCAAGTTGGTGGCGGTCCTGGTCTCCGGCGGGCTGGCGGTGCTCACACTGCGTTTCATCGAGAACCCGTTGCGATACGCCGCTCCCCTGCGCCGGTCTGCTCGGGCCAGCCTGGCGGTCGGCGGTGGCGCCTCGTTGGTGGCGGCGTGTGTGGGTGTGGTGTTGCTGCTGTGGGTGTCGTCGATACCGCTGCCTATCCCGGTGGGGCGCGGCGCGCAGGCTGAGGCGCTGACGATCACTCCCCCACCTGCCCCGACGGGAGACGGCGTTGAGGCCTACGACGCGGAAGTGCAGAACGTGTTCTCGCAGGTGCAAGCCGCGGTCGCGTCATCTGCCGAGCTGAAAGCCGTACCGTCGAACCTGAACCCGCCGCTTGCCGATGCGGCAGCCGAACTCAAGGCCATGTTGTTCAACGGCTGCCTGCGCGCGCCTTTCCAAGGTGGACAACCCGAGTGCGCGCTGGGCGATACCGCGTCGGCGACGACTGTGGCCCTGGTCGGAGACTCGCATGCCTCGATGTGGATTCCGGCGTTCCAGCAGATCGGCGCGCTGCGGCCCTGGCGGCTCGAAACCCTGGCCAAGGCGGCCTGCCCGATGATGGACTTGCCCATCGCCAACCGCCTCGTCAGTCGACTGGTTGAGTACGTTCAACGCTGCGAGCAATGGCGCGGTCAGATCATCACCCGGTTACGCGCCGAGCACCCGCGGTTGATCGTGGTGAGCATGTTCCGGGGGTACGTTGCCAGCCACAGCAACGGATTCCTGTCAGGTTTCACGTCATACGACCCGGCGTGGATCGACAGCCTGACCCGCCTTGTGCGTCAACTGCGCGACACTGGCGCCGAGGTGCTGGTGCTCGGGCCGGTCCCGCATCTGGACGGATCGGTGCCGGAGTGCCTGTCTGCGCACCTCGACGACGCGATGGCGTGCTCGCCGCCCATGGCGACCGCGTTCAACCGACCCGGTATCGCAGCCGAGGCCGCCGCCGTCAGCGCCGGCGGCGGACAATACGCCGACCTCACCGAACTGTTCTGCACCACGAACCGCTGCCCGGTGATCGTCGGCAACACCCTGGTGTACGTCGACGCGGGTCACCTGACGCTGGAGTACTCCCGGCTGCTGGCACCGGCCATCATGGCGCTGGCCGACCGCGCGCTCGCGCACAGTTGACGTCCTGCGGATCGTTGCCCTGCCGCAGGCGGTGTCATCCCGTCGTTCCCGCGGCCGAGCAGCCAAAACGCCGCAGTCGGGCATGCTCTTCCAGGAGGTCGGCGGCGGTGGCGGCGCTGACGCCGGGCTCGGTCATCCGGGTCGCGACCTCGCGGGCCCGCTCGGCGTAGTGCGGGGCGAGGATCGTGCGCAGTCCGGCGACCAGTGATTTTTCCGTGGTGCGCGAAAAGCGCTGTCCAGAGCCGACTTTCAGTCGTTTGACGACGTTCGCCCAGAGCGGCTGATCGGACGTGACGTGCAGAATCAACGCCGGGATTCCGGCCCGCAGGCCGGCTGCCGTGGTGCCCGCTCCGCCGTGGTGCACCACCGCCCGGCAGGCGGGGAAGACGGCCGCGTGGTTGACCGCACCCACCACCTTGACGTGGTCGACATCCGGGATACCGGCGAATTCGGTTGCCCCGCAGCAAACCAGCGCGCGTTCACCCAGCTGCGCGCAGGCCGCGCTGATCATCGCGACGGTCTCTGCCGCCGACCGGACGGGCATGCTGCCGAAGCCGAAGTAGACCGGCGGGGTCCCGGCGGCGATCCACGACCCGACCTCGTCGTCGTCGTCGGTCGGCAACTGCAGCGTCAGCGCGCCCACGAACGGCCACCGCCCGGCCCATTCGTCGGCCAGCCCGGGAAAGCACAGCTCGTCGTACGCCTGGATCTCCAGCGCTCCGCACTGCAGGATCCGTCGCGACAAGGAGCCGGTGGCCTTCGGCAGGCCCAGGACCCGGCGCTGGGTGTCGTCGGCCTCCTTCGTCATGCGCCAATACAGCCACCAGACCGCGGAAGTCCCGGCGCGGATCAGCGGCGCCGGCAGCATCGGAACCAGGTGGCTGTTGGGGCGCGACGGGAAGTAGTGCAACGCCGCCAACGGAATGTCGTGGTGCTCCGCGACGTTGGCGGCGACGCCCAGGTAGATGGTGCCCGTCAGCACCGCGTCGGCGCCGTCGGCCAGCGACGCCAGCGTCGCGCTCATGTCCGCCCAGCCGCGGGACACGTACTCCTTGAATCCCCGCACGAAGCCCAGCGGTGACATCGTGCGGTAGGTGCGCCTGAAGTCGTCGTCGAGCAACTCCCGCGAGTCCGGCCCGTACGCCGACGCCGTCAGCCCCGCCGACTCGGCCAGGCCGACGAAGTTGGGCGGCACCGCGATGCGCACGTCGTGGCCGCGCCGCTGCAGCTCCGCGCCGACCGCGGCACACGGCTCGACATCGCCGCGGCTGCCGTGCATCGCCAGGGCGAACTTCATCGGCGAAACCCCGGGGAGCTCACGCGTCCAGGCGCGCGAACTGAGCCTGCCGGTACTGCTCGACGCACGCCGCCCGGCGGACCTTGCCGCTGGTGGTGATCGGGATCGAACCTGCAGGCACCAGAACAAGATCCGCGATGCTCAGGCCGTGCGCGTTGGAGATCGCCGAGGTGACTTCACGCTTGATTCTGGCCAGGTCGTCGGCGCCGCTGCCGTGGCTCTTGAGCTCGATGACGGCGACCAGCTTCTCGGTGTCGTGGTCGGGAACCGCGATCGCCGCGCACCGGCTGCGGGTGATCTCCTGGATCGTCGCCTCGATGTCGTCGGGAGAGTGGTTGCGCCCGTACACGATCAGCAGGTCCTTGATGCGGCCCATGATGAACAGCTCGTCGTCGGAGAAGAACCCCAAGTCGCCGGTTCGCAGCCACGGGCCTTCCGGTGTGCCGGCGGACGGACCGACGATCGTGCCGCCGAACGTGTGCTCGGTCTCCTGTTGCCTGCCCCAGTACGCCATCGCCACGTTGTCGCCGTGGGCCCAGATCTCGCCGACGGTTCCCGCCGGGCATTCGATGCAGGTGTCGGGATCCACGACGCGGATCAACGGCGACCGCGGCACCCCGTAGCTGACCAGCGGTGTGCCGCCGGGGCACTGCTCGGCGTGGCCGTCGGCCAGCTTCTCGGGTTCGAACTCCACGATCCGCGGGGGTTGGGCCGGCGTGCGGGCCAGCAGGTACACCGTCGCTTCGGCCATGCCATAGGACGGCCGCATCGCCTGCTCCGGCAGGTTGAACCGGGCGAAGCGGTCGGCGAAACGCCGCACAGTGGCCGGCTGGACCCGTTCGCTGCCGTTGAGGATGATGAGCACATCACCCAGGTCGTAGCCGGCCATATCCTCGTCGGAGGTTTTGCGGGACGCCAAGTCGAAGGCGAAGTTCGGGGCAGCCGAGAAAGCATGGCTGCTGTCGGCCAGCATGTGTATCCACCGGGCCGGCCGCTGCAGGAACGACACCGGGCTGGTGACCACGGTGCCGAACCCGCCTGCCACCGGCACCATGATCCCCATGAACAGACCCATGTCGTGGTAGAAGGGCAGCCACGACACGAACGTGGTGTTCGGCGGGGCGACGCTGCGGTACTCGGCGAAGTAGTCGGACATGATCTGCTTGAAGTTGGCCATGACGTTGCGGTGCGACACCGCGACCCCGGCCGGCTGGCGTGTCGACCCCGACGTGTACTGCAGGTACGCGATGCTCTCGTGGCTCACGTTGGCGAGGCTGGAACCGCTCCGGGACTCCAGATCCAGCAAATCGACTTCGACGATCGACGGAGCCGATTCACCGGACTGCGCCTTGACGTAGTCGGCGACCGTGTCCACGACGGCGGACGTGGTGAGCATGACGGTCGGCGTGGTGTCGCGCAGCACCGAGCTGACGCGCTCGTCGCTGACCCCGCCCATCGGGACCGAGAGCGGAACCGCGATGAGGCCGGCCTGCATGGCCCCCAGAAACCCGACGATGTAGTCCAGCCCCTGTGGGGCTGAGATCACCGCCCGGTCGCCGGCCGCGGCGGACAGCCGGAGCTGGTGGGCGAGGTTGAGCGTTCGCCGGTACAGCTGCGACCATGTCAGGCTTTCGGTGACCCCGTCCCAGTCGTGCTCGTACTCGATGAACGTGAACGCCGTGTCGTTGGGCTGCAGGCTCGCCCGCTCACGCAGCACCGCCGGGATGGAAGACTCGATCATCCGCACGATGCTACCGTCGCCCCCCCGACCTGCGAAATTCCGTTATGCCAGGCCAGCACGGGGACGCCGCTACCCGGCGACCTCACCCGACTCGGGGGACGGCGACCCGAAGTCGTCCACCCGTTCGAAACCCCGCCTGCGGGCCTGCTCGACGCCCTGCCGGATCAGCGCGTGCAGTCCGATGAACCCGGCGTGGTCCAGCACCACGAACGGCGAGAGCAGCCGGTTGTGCACGAACGCGAACGCCAATCCGCTCACCGGGTCGGCCCAGCCTATCGACCCGCCCATCCCGGCGTGGCCGAAGCCCGGCACCACGTTGAACGGAACATTGTGGTAGCCCAGGTGAAATCCCATTGGCACCAGCAGGTTACGGTCCGCACGAAGGCTGTGCCGTCCGGCGAGACCGGCGACCAGCGCACCGGACAGCAAGCGGGTGCCGTCGATGTCGCCGCCGTTGGCGATCGCCCCGTACATCCGGGCCAGCGCGCGCGCCGTCACCACCCCGTTGGCTGCCGGGAGCTCACCGTCGAGCAGCGGGATGTCGCCCTGCACGGCAGCTCGCATGCCCGGGAAATACAGGGCGCCGAATCCCGCGGACATCGGCAGCGCAGCAAATTTGGGCGCCGCGTAGTTGAAGACGGGATTTTGCAGGCGGGTCTGCGGTGTGACGATCTGCGCGACCCGCGTCGACGCGTCGGCCGGCGGCCGGCCCAGGTGCAGGCCGTCGGTGTTCAGCGGCTCGGCCAGCTCGTTGCGGAACAACTGGCGCATCCCCGTGCCGGTGACCGCGCGGGCCAGCCCGGACATCAGCCAGCCGTAGGTCAGGGCATGGTAGGCGGGTTTGCCCAGCAACCGTCCTGGTGGTGCCGCCGCTAGCCGATCCTCCATCAGCGCGTGGTCCAGCAAGTCTGCTGTGGTGGCGCCGCGCAGCCGGGACAGCCCAGCTCGGTGCCCCATCACCTGGCGGACGGTGATGGCCGATTTGCCGTTCTGACCGAACTCCGGCCAGTACTCGGCAACCGGGGCGTCATAGTCGATGAGCCCGCGGTCGACCAGTCGGTGGATGACGGTGGAGGTCATGCCCTTGGTCGCGGAGAACACCATCGCGGCGGTGTCCGCAGACCACGGCACCCGCCCGGCCCGGTCCGACCAGCCGGTCCAGACGTCGACCACTGGCTCGCCGGCGAGGTAGATGGCCAGCGCCCCGCCGCCGAAGCGCCGGCCGGGGAACATGCCGGCAAAGCTGCGCACAGCGCAGGCAAAGTTCGGGTCCGCCGCACCGCGCACTCCCCGGGGAAGCACCGACCGGCGGTTGCCGACGACTTCCAGCCTCATACCTTCGAATTTACCCATCTCGTCGGCAAACAGGACGGAGTTTATCTTTCCGTTAGCCGGATGCAACGTTGAGGATTTGCTGTGCGGCCATGGCCGGGGTCAGCTCTCCGGCCAGGACCCCGCGCTCCACCTCGGCGCGGATCGCGCGGACCGCGGGGTTGGACAACACCCGCTCCAGCACGGTGTCGCGGACGAGCTGCCAGGTCCAGTCCACCTGCTGGGCGCGGCGGCGTGCGTCGAACTCCCCCGCATCGGTCAACACCTGACGATGTCGCTCGACGGTTTCCCACAGCTGGTCCACGCCGGTGCCGTTCAGCGCGCTCATGGTGAGAACCGGTGGACGCCAGAGCGTTTCGCGAGGATACAGCAACCGGATCACACCGGACAGCTCGCGGGCCGCCGACCGTGCCTCGGTGAGGTGATCACCGTCGGCCTTGTTCACCACGACGATGTCGGCCAGCTCCAGCACGCCTTTCTTGATGCCCTGCAACTGGTCCCCGGTGCGCGCCAGCGTCAGGAAGACGAAGGTGTCGACCATGTCGGCCACCGCCACCTCGGACTGGCCGACGCCGACCGTCTCGACCAGGATCACGTCGAACCCGGCGGCCTCCAGCAGCACGATCGTCTCCCGGGTGGTCTTGGCCACCCCGCCCAACGTTCCCGACGTCGGCGACGGCCGAATGTAGGCATCCGGGTGCACCGCCAGCGTCGGCATCCGGGTCTTGTCGCCCAGGATCGACCCGCCGGTGCGCGTCGACGACGGGTCCACCGCCAGCACCGCCACCCGGTGGCCGCCTGCGATCAGCTGCATGCCGAGCGCCTCGATCAGGGTCGACTTGCCCACCCCGGGTACCCCGGTCATCCCGACGTGGTGGGCTTTGCCGGCGTGCGGGGTCAACTCCAGCAGCAGCTGCTGGGCCTGCTCGCGGTGGTCGGCGCGGGTGGACTCCACCAGCGTGATGGCCCGCGGCAGCGCCGCGCGGTCACCGCCGCGAACCGCGGCCGCCAGTTCGTCGACGGACGACATCTGCGCAACCACCGGCTAGAGGGTGTAGCCCAGCCGGCCGGCGAGCTTGTGCAGCAAGTCGACTGCGGCGTCGGCGATCACCGTTCCCGGCGGGAAGATGGCCGCGGCCCCCGCCGCGTACAGCTCGTCGAAGTCACCGGGCGGGATGACACCGCCCACCACGATCATGATGTCGGGACGGCCCACGGCGGCCAGCGCGTCGCGCAGCGCCGGCACCAGCGTCAGATGCCCGGCGGCCAGCGAGGACACCCCGACCACGTGCACGTCGTTGTCGGCCGCCTGCCGCGCCACCTCGTCGGGCGTGGCGAACAGCGACCCGACGTCGACGTCGAAACCGATGTCGGCGAACGCCGTCGCGATCACCTTCTGGCCGCGGTCGTGGCCGTCCTGGCCCATCTTGGCCACCAGGATCCGGGGCCGCCGGCCGTCGGCCTCGGCGAAGCGCTCCACCAGCCCGGCGGCTTTGGCGATGCTGGTCACCTTTCCGGCTTCATCACGGTAAACCCCTGCGATAGTGCGGATTTCGGCTTGATGGCGCCCGTACACCTTCTCCAGCGCGTCGGAGATCTCACCGACGGTGGCGTGCGCGCGGGCCGCGTCGATGGCCAACGCCAGCAGGTTGTCGCCCAATCCGCCGTCACCCGCCCGGCCGTGGGCCGCGCGGGTCAACTCGGCCAGCGCATGCTCGACAGCCGCGTGGTCCCGTTCGGCCCGCAGCTGTCGAAGTTTGGCCAGCTGCTCGGCGCGCACCCGGGTGTTGTCGACCTTGAGCACCTCGATCTCGTGGTCGTCGTCGACGCGGTACTTGTTGACCCCGATCACCGGCTGGCGGCCGGAGTCGATGCGGGCCTGGGTGCGCGCGGCGGCCTCCTCGATGCGCAGCTTGGGGATGCCGTCGCTGATGGCCTGCGCCATGCCGCCGTGCTCGCGCACCTCGGCGATGTGCTGCCGGGCGCGCTGCGCCAGCTGATGGGTCAGCCACTCGACGTAGTACGAGCCGGCCCACGGGTCGATCGGCCGGGTGGTGCCGGATTCCTGCTGCAGCAGCAGTTGGGTGTTGCGCGCGATGCGCGCCGCGAAGTCGGTGGGCAGGGCCAGCGCCTCGTCGAGGGCGTTGGTGTGCAGCGACTGGGTGTGCCCCTGGGTGGCGGCCATCGCCTCGATGCAGGTGCGGGCGACGTTGTTGAACGCGTCCTGGGCGGTCAGCGACCAGCCCGACGTCTGCGAATGGGTGCGCAATGACGTGGATTTCGGGCTTCGGGGCCCGAACTCGCCGACCAGTTCGCTCCACAGCAGCCGGCCGGCGCGCAGCTTGGCGACTTCCATGAAGAAGTTCATCCCAATGCCCCAGAAGAACGACAGCCGCGGCGCGAAGTCGTCGATATCCAGCCCGGCGTCCAGGCCGGCCCGGATGTACTCCACCCCGTCGGCCAGCGTGTAGGCCAGCTCCAGATCGGCTGTGGCACCGGCTTCTTGGATGTGGTAGCCGGAGATCGAGATCGAGTTGAACTTCGGCATCTTCGCGCTGGTGTAGGCGAAGATGTCGGAGATGATCCGCATCGACGGCTGGGGCGGATAGATGTAGGTGTTGCGCACCATGAACTCTTTGAGGATGTCGTTCTGGATGGTGCCGGCCAGCTTCTCCGGCGGCACCCCCTGCTCCTCGGCGGCCACCACGTACAGCGCCAGGATCGGCAACACCGCGCCGTTCATCGTCATCGACACGCTCACCGCCGACAGGTCGATGCCGTCGAACAGCTGCCGCATGTCGAGGATGGAATCGATTGCCACACCGGCCATTCCGACATCCCCCTGGACGCGGGGGTGGTCGGAGTCGTAGCCGCGGTGGGTGGCCAGGTCGAACGCCACCGACAGCCCCTTCTGGCCCGCCGCGAGGTTGCGGCGATAGAACGCGTTGGAGTCCTCGGCGGTGGAGAACCCGGCGTACTGGCGGATGGTCCACGGCTGGTTGACGTACATCGTCGGATACGGGCCCCGGATATAGGGCGGCTCACCCGGAAAGCTGTGCAGCGGATAACCCTGCTGTGCCGCGGCGTCTCGGTCGGCGCCGATGTAGAGCGGCTTGACCACGATGCCTTCGGGTGTGTGCCAGTCCAGCTGCTCGGGGGTGTAGCCGTGCGCGGCGGCGGCGGCGGCGACGTGTGCGCCGACGCCTGCTTCGGTGGCCGCGTCGCCGGTGCGCTCGCCGTCCAGTGGGACGCCGGCGAAGCTGCCGACAGCCGACCCGGCGTGCGGGGCGAACCGACCGGCGAGCTCGTGGACGGTCATCGCGTCAGGCCCCCAATCGGGTCAACAGTTTCGAGAGCGTCTGCACCGCATCGATTTTCGCGGTCAGATACTCGTCGGGGCGGTTCGGCGCACCCGCCAGGGCCGTCTCGGGCCCGGCCAGGCAGACGTGCGCTGCCCCGGCGTCGCGGGCGGCCCCGACGACGGCGTCGGCCTCGGCGGCGTAGCGGCTGTCGGTGCCGCAGACGACCGCGACGGCGGTTGCGGCCGCCGACACCGCCCGGGCAACGCTGTCGGCGTCGACCGGCCCGGGGTTGACGGCGTCGATGCCGCCGGACGCCAGCAGGTTCGTCGCGAACGTCACCCGGATGTTGTGCTCGGCCAACGGCCCCAACGGCAACAGCACCACCTGAGGGCGCGAGCCGGTGCGCTCCAGGAAGGCGTCCGAGCGGTCCCGTAGCGCCTCGAACCCGGCCGAGTATCGCATGCCCATCGAATGATCTTGCGGCAGTGCAGGCTCGGACAAGTTCGGGTATTCGCTGACTCCGGTGATCGCGATGCGCCGGTGCGCGATGTCGTCGGCGCGGCGCGCGGCGACCGCGGCGATCTGCTCGCGCAGGTAGCCACACGCGTCGACGAACCCGCCGCGGGCCTCGATGTCCTGGAAATTCTTCCAAGCCTGCCGGGCCAGCTGGTCGGTGAGAGCCTCGACGTACCACGACCCGCCCGCCGGATCCAGCACCCGGCCGATGTGCGACTCCTCCAACAGCAACAGCTGGGTGTTGCGGGCGATGCGGCGCGAGAACCCGGCCGCCGTCCCCGGTAGTCCGCCCGGGATCGCCACGTCGAACGGCAGCACCAGGACCGTGTCGGCGCCGCCAACCGCCGCGCCGAACGCGGCCAGCGTGGTGCGCAGCATGTTCACCCACGGGTCGCGCTGGGTCATCATCGGCCATGACGTCTGCGCGTGCACCGTGACCGCGCCGCCGTGCGGCTCGCCCACCACGTCGGCGACTCGGGCCCACACCTGACGTGCGGCGCGCATCTTCGCGATCGTCATGAACTGGTCGTCGTCGGCAGCGTATCGGAAACTGATCTGTCGCAATGCTTTTCCGATCGGTAGCCCCGAGTCGACAAGCACTCGCAGGTAGCACACCGCGGCGGCGACGCTGCCCGCCAGCTCCCAGGACGCGGTGGCGCCCAGGTTGTGCAGCGCCGGGCCGTCGACGGTGATGGCCCGCACGCCCGGCATGTCCGCCGCCGCGGCGGCGAGTGCGATCACCTCGTCCAGCTTCGGTGCGGCGCGGTCGCAGAGCCCAGCGGTCAGCGGGTCGGCGCCCAGGTCGACGGCCCGGGTGTCCAGCCCGTCGACCAACCCGAGCAGCACCTCGGCGGCGGCGGTGTAGTCCGCGCCGGCGTCGAGAACCACCGGCAGCAGGTCCAGATACACCCCGGCGAGCAGCGGCTCCAGCTGCGCCGGCGCCACTCCAGCCGGGCCGACCCGCAACACCAGCGCGCTGACCCCGTCGGCGAGTGCGGCCAGCACCGCCTCGTTGCCGTCCGCGCCGGCAGCGGGGAACACCTCGGCAACCTTCCAGCCGGAGTTCACGTCGCGCAGGGCGTCGCCGCCGCGGACATACGGCCAGTCGCCGGGCAGCCCCCGCTCGGGGAGCGCGTCGAGCGCGGTGTACAGCGCCTGGATGGCAAAACCGTCGTAGGTCGGGGTGTCGAGCAGGCGTTCGGGCTGCGGCCCGAGCTCGGCGGCGTCGTGGCGGGTGTTCCGCGCCAGCACCCCGGCCACCGCGGTGCGCCAGCGTGCGTGGCCCGCTGCCAGCTCGGCGGACACATCGACGGACACCGGCGCCTCCTGTTGTCGCAGCATGTGGCACCCGTCGTCGGGCCCCGCCACTTGTCACCAGGCTAATTGATGCCCGCCGGCGCGCGGGAGCAGACCGGCCACCGGTCGGCCTGGCGCGCTGTGGGACCTACCCGCCGGGGTCTCGGGCGGAGTCGGCACACTCGGGTACGTGGTGGAGTTGTTGATCGCGGTCAACCCCGACGAGGATTCCCGGCTGCCCTACCTGTTGCGGATTCCTCAACCCGGTGGTGATCTGCTGTTCCGGACCTCGGGGACGTGGCCTCGGGTCAAGGCTCTGTACTGCTACCCGGTGGGCCTGCACGAGTGGCCGACCGACCCGGTGATCGTCGAACGCCTGCCGCTGCGGTCGGCTCAGCGCCGGGGCGCGGCGATCGATCTGATCGTGCAGCGGTCCCGGGAGAACCGCTCCCAGCTGGTGTTCACCACCGCACGCGGCCGCGACGCGGTGTTTTGGCAGTCGCCGCGCACCCGCAAACAGGCGCGCCCGAATGTGCGGACCCCGACCGCCCGCGCCCAGGGTATCGAGGAGCTGCAGATCCTGGTCGACGCGCACGAGCAATACCCCTATCGGTTCAGCACCCAGCAGGCCGGCACGCTTCGGCGGGCGCTGCCGTGCGGCGACTACGGGATCGTCGTCGACGGGCTGCTGGTCGCCAGCGTGGAACGCAAGTCCCTGGTTGACTTGGTCGCCAGCCTGACCGGCGGCAAGCTCCGATACCAGGTCGCCGATCTGGCCGCGCTGCCGCGCGCGGCGGTCGTCGTGGAGGACCGCTACTCGCAGCTGTTCAAACTCGACCGCGT
>NZ_JAVKSH010000096.1:12991-14298 GCF_039583805.1 Mycobacterium sp.
CGCCGTGAGGTCGGCGCGCACAGCCGCTCAGGCGACGCAAGGGGTGCAGTACACCCTGGATGCCCCGGTGAACGCCTCCGCGGGCACCGGGAAAAGCTCGCGACATCCGGAACCCGCCGACACTCAGATCGGTAGTCGACGGATGCGTATTGTTTTCTCTCCGGGCACAACGGCGGCCCATCCTCGAGATCGTCCTGCACTACCGGAAGGTTAGCGATGGGCAGGCGAGCTTGTTGGGCCGCTCGTCGACCGACTGCACGGCGAATCAGAACAACCGACGGCTTGCTGGCACCCAACCGAGCCAACACGGTACGAAAATCCGTATCAGCGCTGATCAACACACGCTCCTCGGCGGCGGCCACCGCCAGGACCACGTCGTGGACGATGGCTGTGCGCACCACGGCCGATACGGGTAGGCCGCGGCGGTACGTAGCCGGGTCATCTCATCGTCGGTGAGGCGCACGGTGAGGGTTTGGGTCTTTCCGCGGTTGGGGTGGGTGGCCGGTCCGATGGCGTTGGAGAGTAGCTTGACTAACCCATCACGTACTGCCATTGTTAGTACATGGCCGTCATGAAAGATAACCGCTTGCAGCTGCGCGTCGACGCGGCGTCGAAGCGTCGGCTGGAAGTGGCTGCAAGTGAGGCGCATCTGAGTGTGTCGGCGTTCATACTGCAGGCCGCCAGCCAGGCTGCCGACGAGCTGTTAGCCGAACGACAAATCATCCACCTACCGCCCAACACGGCGGCGGCATTCACCGAGGCTCTTGACCGTCCGGCGCAGGTGAATGAGCGGCTGGTGGCCGCATTGCAGCGCCCACAGAAGTTCAGCTGGCTGGACTGAGTGGAGTTCTACCGGCCGACGCTGCTAGATCCGGGCAAGCACCAGCGCGACAGGTTCGCCTCGGGTGAGCCATCATTGGACGAGTGGCTACGCCGCTACGCGGGCCAAAATCGACGCGGCAACACCGCCGCGGTATGGGTGATAGCTGACCGCGACTACAAGGTGGTCTGCTACGCGACTTTGTCGATGGCCTCGGTGGATCGCTCGGCCAGCCCCGGACCTTTGGCGAAGGGGGCCCCGATGCAGGTTCCTGCGCTGCTCGTCGGCCGGCGAGGAACCGACGTGGGTGCGAGCGGAATTGGGCTCGGCACCCAAATGGTTAAGCACATCTTGGCGACGGCGGCCGAGCTCAATCTGAAGGCAGCGTGTCGAGCAGTTGTGGTCACCGCGCTTAACGCAACGGCGTTTCGGTGGTGGCAGCGGTTTGGCTTTGATCCGCTGGATGCCGACGACGCGACAAACCTAG
>NZ_JAVKSH010000097.1:0-3044 GCF_039583805.1 Mycobacterium sp.
TTTTCGCAACAGTTTCACACTCGGCGGAGCATCCGGCTAGGTCCCGGAACGCACCTGGGCCCAGGACCGCACCTAGGCCCCGGACCGCACCTGGGCCGCGGCGGCCACCATGTGCTGCAGCGACGCGGTCACCTCGTCGACGTTGCGCGTCTTCAGCCCGCAGTCCGGGTTGACCCAAAGCCGCTGTACAGGAACGGCGTTCAGCGCAGCCCGCAGCGACGCGGCCATCTCGTCGCTGCCGGGCACCCGCGGGGAGTGGATGTCGTAGACGCCCGGCCCCACGCTGTTGGCGAAGCCGGCGGCGTTGAGGTCGTCCAGCACCTCCATGTGCGAGCGGGCCGCCTCGATGGAGGTGACGTCGGCGTCGAGGTCGGCGATCGCGCCGATCACCTCGCCGAACTCCGAGTAGCACAGGTGGGTGTGGATCTGGGTCGAGTCGGCGACACCCGATGTCGCCAGCCGGAACGCCCCCACCGCCCATTCCAGGTAGTCTTCCTGGTCGGCGCGGCGCAACGGCAGCAGCTCCCGCAACGCCGGCTCGTCCACCTGGATAATCGAGATACCCGCCGACTGCAGGTCCACCGTCTCGTCGCGGATCGCCAAAGCAACCTGCGCAGCGGTGTCGGCCAGCGGCTGGTCGTCCCGCACGAACGACCACGCCAGGATGGTCACCGGCCCGGTCAGCATCCCCTTGACCGGCTTGTCGGTCAGCGACTGCGCGTAGCTGATCCAGTCGACCGTCATCGGTTTCGGCCGAGCGACATCTCCGTAGAGGATCGGCGGGCGCACACACCGGGACCCGTAGGACTGCACCCACCCGTTCTCGGTGGCGAAGAACCCGTCGAGCTGCTCGGCGAAGTACTGCACCATGTCGTTGCGTTCCGGCTCGCCGTGCACCAGCACGTCCAGGCCCAGCCGTTCCTGTAGCGCGATCACGTCTGCGATCTCGGCTTTCATCCGGCGGTCGTACTCGCTCTGGTCGATCTCGCCGGACCGCAGCGCCGCGCGGGCCTTGCGGATCGCGGAGGTCTGCGGGAAGGAGCCGATCGTCGTGGTGGGCAGCGGCGGCAGCTGCAGCCGCGCCTGCTGACTCTCCCGGCGCTGAGCCGCCGGGCCGCGGTGGGTGCCGGAGGCGACGATGGAATCGATGCGGGCCCGGATCCGGTCGTCGTGCAGCCGTGGATCGGTGCGGCGCGACGCCTTGGCCGCGGCCGACGCCGCGATCTCCTCGGCCACCGCGTCGCGCCCGTCGCGCAGCGCACGCGCCAAAACGACCACCTCGCTCACCTTTTCGGCGCCGAACGCCAGCCAGCTGCGCAGGTTGTCGTCCGGGTCGCTCTCGAAGGCCAGCGAGTAGGGGACGTGCAGCGTCGAGCACGACGTGGACACCGCCACCGCCGCCGCCGACCCCAGCAGTGCGGCCAATCGGCTCAGCGCCGCCTCCAGGTCGGTCCGCCAGACATTGCGCCCGTCGACGACCCCGGCCACCAGCGTCTTGTGAGCCAGCTCCGGCACGGCAGCGACGGCGGTGTTCGGCCCGGCGACCAGGTCGACGCCGATCGCCTCGACGGGTGTGCGCGCCAGCGCCGGCAAGGCCGCGCCGGGATCGCCGAAATAGGTGGCGACGTGGATGGCGGGGCGACGCGGCACCGAGCCGAGCTCGGTGTAGACGTGCTGCGCCAGCGCGGGTGCGTCGGGGTGGATATCGGTCACCAGTACCGGCTCGTCGAGCTGAACCCACTGCGCGCCGTTGTCGGCAAGCAGCGAGAGCAGCTTCGAGTACACGCCGATCAGCTCGTCGACGCGCTCGATCGGTGCGCGCCCGCCGTCCACCGCCTTGCTCAGCAGCAGGAAGGTGATCGGCCCGATGATCACCGGGCGTGCCGGAATACCCTGCGCCAGAGCCTCTTTCAGCTCCGAAACCACCTTGTCCGGGTGCAGCGCGAACTGGGTGTCCGACCCGATCTCAGGAACCAGGTAGTGGTAGTTGGTGTCGAACCACTTGGTCATCTCCAGCGGCGCGATGTCGTCGGTGCCGCGCGCGGCCGCGAAGTAGCGGTCCAGCTCGTCGGCAACGCCCCGCACCCGGGCCGGCAGCGCGCCGAGCAGCACCGCGGTGTCGAGCATCTGGTCGTAGTAGGAGAAGGTGTTGACCGGCACCGAGTCCAGGCCGGCCGCGGCCAGGCCCGACCAGGTGTCGCGGCGCAGGGTGGCGGCGACGGTCTCCAACTCGGAACGGGTGGTCCGGCCGGCCCAGTAGCCTTCGGTGGCGCGTTTGAGTTCGCGGCGCGGGCCGATGCGCGGGGAGCCGGTGACGGTCGCGGTAAACGGTTGAGCGGTCACGTGTTCGTCCTTTGGTATCCGGGGTGTTCACCGCCGGCGGACGCAGCGCCGATCCGGTCGCGGTGCGCAACGGGCACTGCAGCCGTCACGGCCAGACGCCCATTCCACGAGGCGGTGAGCCGCCGGGCGCGGCGCGCCCGGCGCAGCCGGCAGGTCTTCGGACTGGCAGGCGCGCACTCGGCGAGTGCTCCTACTGGCCGTCGCTTCCCAGTCTTTCGACCAGTGCTGATGACGGCGGTCGTTCCTGCATACCGCTGCGGGACAGTCCCGGATTCGCACCGGGTTCCCTCTCGCGAGACCGCGTCAGCACGCCTCGCTCGATGCCGACGCGGGGGACGGCAAACCGACTGCGGTGTCGAGATTACCCGGTGGCCTGCGCCCTGGCGATGGGGACGTCGCCGGTGTCGAACCCGACGGTCCGGTTGGTTGCCACGCCGTCCACAATGATGCACTAGCATCAGATGCATGCGCACCACACTGTCGATCGACGACGACGTGCTGCTGGCCGTCAAGGAACGAGCCCGCCGGGAGAACCGCACCGCCGGTGCCGTTCTGTCCGACCTCGCTCGCCGAGCGTTGACCAATCAGCACACCTCGTCCGGCGCGTGGGCCGGTACGGAGTTCTATGGCTTCGAGCCTCTGCCGCATCGCGGCGAAGCCGTATCGAACGCCTTGATCAGCCGGCTTCGTGACGATGAGGC
>NZ_JAVKSH010000097.1:3144-14281 GCF_039583805.1 Mycobacterium sp.
TATGGCTTCGAGCCTCTGCCGCATCGCGGCGAAGCCGTATCGAACGCCTTGATCAGCCGGCTTCGTGACGATGAGGCCCTGTGATCGATGAGGCCCTGTGATCGATGAGGCGCTGTGATCGATGAGGCGCTGTGATCGATGCGCGCGCTGTTGGACATCAACGTGCTGCTGGCCCTGCTCGACAGCGACCACGTCGACCATGAGCGTGCGCGGGCCTGGGTTACGGGTGAAATCGAGCACGGCTGGGCATCGTGCGCGATCACCCAGAACGGTTTCGTCCGGATCATCAGCCAGCCGCGCTATCCCAGTCCCATCTCGCCCAGCCAGGCGATCGACATGCTGGTTCGCGCGACCGGCACGCCGCACCACGAGTTCTGGCTCTGCACCCCAAGCATTCTCGACGCGCACACCATCGATCGTTCCAGGCTGCACAGTTCCCGACAGGTCACGGATGCGTACCTGCTCGCGCTCGCGGTCGACAACGGCGGCCGGTTTGCCACCTTCGACCGGTCCATCGCGCTGAACACCGTTCCCGGCGCCGGGAAGCGGCACCTAGCCGTTTTGTAGGCCGTTTTGTAGGCCGTTTTGTAGGCCGCTTTGTAGCCGTCCTGTGACACCCCCGCGGTCACGCGCTCATGGTCGTGGTCGACAATCGAGGCACAATCCGCGTTCGAAGGAGAAATGGTCATGGCTGAAGCCGTCATCGTCGAGGCGTTGCGCTCACCGGTCGGCAAGCGAAACGGCGGGCTGTCCGGTGTGCACCCCGCCGACCTGTCCGCACAGGTGCTCAACGGACTCGTCGACAGGGCCGGCATCGACCCCGAGATCGTCGACGACGTGATCTGGGGCTGCGTGATGCAGGCCGGGGAGCAGGCCCTCGACATCGCCCGCACGGCGCTGCTGACGGCCGGCTGGCCGGAGAGCGTTCCCGGCGTGACCGTCGACCGCCAGTGCGGCTCCAGCCAGCAGTCGGTGCACTTCGCCGCGGCCGGTGTGGTCGCCGGGCACTACGACGTCGTCGTCGCCGGCGGGGTGGAGTCCATGTCGCGGGTGCCGATGGGCGCGTCCCTGGCCGGAGGCGGCAGGCCGTTCCCGGCAGCGTTCCTCGACCGCTTCGGCGGTTCGATACCCAACCAGGGGATCGGCGCGGAGATGATCGCCGAGCAGTGGGGACTCGACCGCACCACGCTCGACGAGTTCTCCCTGAGCTCGCACGAAAAAGCGGCTGCTGCACAGGATTCGGGCGCTTTTGACGATCAGATCGTCGCCATCAAAGATTCCGAGGGCAACGTCGTACGCGCCGACGAAGGCATCCGCCGGGGCACGCCGATGGAGAAGATGGCGCAGCTGAAGCCGGCGTTCAAGGAGGACGGCGTGATCCACGCCGGCAACTCCAGCCAGATCTCCGACGGGTCGGCGGCACTGCTGTTCATGTCGGCGGAGAAGGCGAAGTCGTTGGGGATCAAGCCGATTGCCAAGGTGCACACCGCGACGCTGGCCGGCGCCGACCCGGTGATCATGCTCAGCGCGCCGATCCCGGCGACCCAGAAGGCGCTCAAGCGCTCCGGGTTGACGCTGACGGACATTGGAGTGTTCGAGGTCAACGAGGCGTTCGCGCCGGTGCCGCTGGCCTGGCTGCACGACATCGGCGCTGACCCCAAGCTGCTCAACCCCAACGGCGGTGCGATCGCGCTCGGCCACCCGCTGGGAGGATCGGGTGCGCGCATCATGACGACGATGCTCTACCACATGCGGGACAAGGGAATTCGTTACGGCCTACAGACGATGTGCGAGGGCGGGGGTCAGGCCAACGCGACCATCCTGGAGCTGCTGTGACGGATGCGGCTCTCACCGAGCGCCGCGGCAACGTCCTGGTGATCACCATCAACCGGCCCGAGGCCCGCAACGCGGTCAACGGAGCCGTCAGCACCGCCGTCGGTGACGCCCTCGAGCAGGCGCAACAAGACCCGGACGTGCGGGCCGTGGTGATCACCGGCGCCGGGGACAAATCCTTCTGCGCCGGAGCCGATCTCAAGGCCGTCGCGCGCCGGGAGAACCTCTACCACCCCGAGCACGCCGAGTGGGGATTCGCCGGCTACGTGCACCACTTCATCGACAAGCCCACCATCGCCGCCGTCAACGGCACCGCGCTCGGCGGCGGCACCGAGCTGGCGCTGGCCAGCGACCTGGTGGTGGCCGCGGACAGCGCGACGTTCGGGCTGCCCGAGGTCAAGGTGGGGCTCATCGCCGCGGCCGGCGGGGTGTTCCGGATCGTGCATCAGCTGCCCCGCAAGGTGGCGATGGAGATGATTTTGACCGGCGAGCCGATCAGCGCCGCCGACGCGGCACGGTGGGGGCTGGTCAATCAGGTGGTGCGCGACCGCGCGGTGCTCGACGCCGCGCTGGCGCTGGCCGAGCGGATCACCGGCAACGCGCCGCTGTCGGTGCAGGCCAGCAAGCGGATCGCCGCCGGCGCCGACGACGGCGTCATCCCCGACGAGGAACCCGGCTGGGCCCGCACGGCCCGCGAATTCGGCATGCTGCTGCGATCCGAAGACGCCACCGAGGGTCCGCGGGCGTTCGCCGAGAAGCGCCGCCCGGTCTGGAAGGCCCGCTGAGCGGTCAGCCCGCCGGCCTCGACATGCTGATCACTCCGACACCGAAGGTGCGCACCGCATGACCGACGTCAATGCCCGGCCCCGGACCAGCTTCGTCGACGAGCTCCGGCGTGCCGCCACCAATGTGGCTGTGCCGCAGCACGAACCACCCGCAGTGGTGCGTCGCCGGCGGCTCGTTGCCGCCGGCGTTGTGGTGCTGGGCGCCGTGATATTGGGCTGCGTGCTGCGGCGCCAGCCCGGGGAGTCGGCCTTTTACTGGCTGATGTTCGCGCTCGCGGCTGTGTGGTTCATCGGGGCCGCCGTGTCGGGCCCGCTGCATTTGGGCAGCATCTGCTGGCGTGGGCGCAACCAGCGGCCGGTGATCACCGGTACCGCCGTCGGTCTGCTGCTGGCGGGCGTTTTCGTCGTGGGAGCTCTGGTCGTGCGGGAGATTCCGGCCCTGCACGACCTGGTCACCCGGCTGCTGCAGTTCACCGAGCAGGGGCCGGCGCTGCTGCTGGTCGCGATCCTGGTGCTCAACACGATCGCCGAGGAGCTGTTTTTCCGGGGCAGCGTGTACACCGCGGTCGGCCGGCACCATCCGGTGATCGTCTCGACCGCCGTATACGTGGGCGTCGTCATGGCCGGTGCAAACGTCGTGCTGGGCTTCGCGGCCTTGGTGCTCGGGACGGTGTGTGCACTGGAGCGCCGCGCAACCGGCGGTGTGCTGGCGCCGGCGCTGACTCACCTGGTGTGGGGTCTGGTCGTGGTGTTCACCATGCCGTACGTGTTCGGCGGGTGACGCCGCCACTGCGGACGGACCGGTCACGCGGCGTCGGCTGATCCGACGACGTCGCGGGCCAGCGCACGTAACACACGTGTGTGCAGCGGCAGCAGCGCCCGCCAGTACAGCCGGCCCGGAATTCCGCGCGGAAAGTAGACTGCGCGCTGCCGGTAGCGGCTGCCGTCGTCGTCGCGCGCGACGGTGATCTCCAGCCACGCCTGCCCCGGCGAGCGCGCCTCGGAGCGCAGCCGCAGCGCGGAGCCGGATTCACGTTCGGCCACGCTCCAGCGGGCGATTGCGCCCCGTCCGGCCGGCCGCCGGCCCAGCGGAAAGCGGTTCCAGCCGCTGACCTGGGGGATGGCCTCGGCGGCCCGCCAGATGCGGGCCGGGTCGGCGCGCGACAGCCAGGTCTGATCGTCGGTGTAGACGATCGGCCCCGCCCACGGCGGGTCGCTCGGCAGCGGATCAGCCGGTGCGGTCTCCGACGAGGCCCACGTCGCGTCGGTGAGTCCGTGCGCTACGCGGTCGAGCGCCAACTCCACGGCGCGCCGGTACGGCGTCAAGCCGCCCTCGGGCCGGCCGATGACGGCGTCGATCGCGTTGTCGCGCATCACGGCGTCGCATTCCAGCGACTCGATGAGCGGCCGTGCCAGGCCCGGCGGGATCGGGGTCACGGTCCCGACCCACAGGCTGGCGATTGTCGGCGTCAAAAACGGCAGCACGATCAGGTACCGCTTGCCGAGACGTGCGACGTCGGCGTAAATCCGCATCATGTCGCCGTATTCCAGGACGTCGGGTCCGCCGATGTCCCACGCTCGTGAGCAGGGCACGTCCGCAGTCGCCGCCGCGACCAGATAGTGCAGCACGTCACGCACCGCGATCGGCTGAATCCTGTTGTGCACCCACTTCGGGGTGGTCATCACCGGCAGCCGGTCGGTGAGATGCCGGATCATCTCGAACGACGCCGAACCAGACCCGACGACCACCCCCGCCTGCAGGACGACGGTGTCGACGCCGGAGCCCAGCAGGATGTCTCCCACGGCTTTTCGCGACCGCAGGTGAGGTGAGAGCCTGCCGCCCGGCGGGTGCAGACCTGACAGGTAGACCACTCGACGCACCCCCGTGTCGCGGGCCGCGGCCACCACGTTGCGCGCAGCGCGGTCTTCGTCGGCGACGAACTCCTTGGCCTTCCCCATCGAGTGGACCAGGTAGTACACCACGTCGATGCCGTCGAACGCTGCGGCCAGCGAGTCGGTATCGCGCAGATCTCCCTGTACCACCTCGACCCGCGAACGCCACGGCACGTCGTCGAGCTGGGCAGGGTTGCGGGCCAACGCGCGCACCGAGTGGCCTTCGCGCAGCAGCCGGGGGATGAGCCGCCCGCCGATATAGCCGGTCGACCCGGTTACCAGGCAGCGAGCTGGTGTGGCCGGCATGCGGGTTCTCCATCGTGTGTTCGGGCGGGTGTCCGGCTAAGCGCTGACACGCTCACCCGTCGGTGAAGTGCGGAGCCCGGCGTTGCTGGAAAGCCGTTGCGCCCTCGGCGAAGTCGCGGGACTTCTGCAGCTGCGCCTGACCCTGCAATTCGCGGTGCAGCGCCGGGTCCAGCTCGGTGAGCGTGGCGGCGTTGATGGCCTGCTTGGTCTTGGCGAACGCCACCGCCGGGCCGGACACCAAGCCCGACACCACCTTGTCCACCTCGGCCTCGAAGTCGGCGGCCGGATACACCGCGCTGACCAGCCCGGCGGCCAGTGCATCGGCCGCGGGCAGTCGCTCAGCCAGCAACGCCATGCGCATCGCCCGGGTACGCCCGATCGAGGCGGCGACCAGGGCGGACGCCCCGCCGTCGGGCATCAGCCCGATCTTGGTGAAGGCGAGCATGAAAAACGCTGCTTCCGAAGCCAATACGAGGTCACACGCCAGGGCCAGTGAGACGCCGACGCCGGCCGCGGGCCCCTGTACGGCGGCCACCACCGGACGCGGCACCGCGGTGATCGCGGCCACCGCGCGGTTGGCCTCGACGATGATCTCGGTCCCCGCTCCACCGCCGGTCAAGTCGTCGGCGCTCATCCCGGCGCCGGAGGTGAAGCCGCGGCCCGCGCCGCCCAGGCGGATCACCCGCACCCGCGGATCGGCTGCCGCATGCTCCATGGCGTCGGCGATGCCGGCCAGCATCGCCGTCGTCAGCGCATTGAGGCTCTCGGGGCGCGCGACGGTCACCGACAGGACCCGGTCGGCGAGCGTGACAGACAAGCCCTCGACCGGCGCGAGGCTGTCGATTCCCGAATCGATTACGGTCATGGAGTCGACTGTAAGCCACCGTGCGCCACCGGGCTGTGGCGCTGTCGGGGGCGGCTGCGAAGATGCCAGCATCAGCTGGTGGCGTGGAAAGGTCGGTACAGCATGGCGGGACCATTGACTGGGCTGCGAGTGGTCGAGTTGGCCGGCATCGGGCCGGGACCACACGCCGCGATGATCCTCGGTGATCTCGGCGCCGATGTGGTGCGCATCGAGCGGCCGGGCGCCACCGGAGGGGTGGCCAGGGACGCCATGCTGCGCAACCGGCGCTCGGTGACGGCCGATCTGAAGTCCGAGCAAGGACGCGACCTGGTGCTGCGCCTCGTCGGCAACGCCGATGTGCTGATCGAGGGTTACCGCCCCGGTGTCACCGAGCGGCTCGGCCTCGGCCCGCAGGACTGCGCGGAGGTCAACGACCGGCTGGTCTATGCCCGGATGACCGGCTGGGGTCAAACCGGGCCGCGCAGCCAGCAGGCCGGTCACGACATCAACTACATCTCGCTCAACGGCGTCCTGCACGCCATCGGCCGGGCCTGCGAGCGTCCGGTGCCCCCGCTGAACCTGGTCGGCGACTTCGGGGGCGGGTCGATGTTCCTGGTGGTCGGCATCCTGGCCGCGCTGTGGGAGCGGCAGACCTCCGGCAAAGGGCAGGTGGTCGACGCGGCGATGATCGACGGGTCCAGTGTCCTGGTCCAGATGATGTGGGCGATGCGGGCCGTCGGCATGTGGACCGACGAGCGGGGCACCAACATGCTCGACGGCGGCGCGCCCTACTACGACACCTACGAATGCTCCGACGGCCGCTACGTCGCCGTCGGCGCCATCGAGCCGCAGTTCTACGCCGAACTGCTCAAGGGCCTGGGCTTGGACGCCGCCGACCTGCCGGCGCAGAACGACCGCTCGCGCTGGCCGCAGTTGCGGGCCCGGCTGGCCGAGGTGATCGGTTCGAAAGACCGTGACCACTGGGCGAGCGTGTTCGCGGGCTCGGATGCCTGTGTCACGCCGGTGCTGGCCTTCGGCGAGGTGGACAGCGAGCCGCACGTCACGGTGCGGCAGACCTTCTACCGGGACGGCGGCGGAATGCAGCCGATGCCGGCGCCGCGGTTTTCGCGGAGCGTGCCCGGCCAACCCCGCCCGCCGTGCGAGCCCGGAGCCGACACCGCGTCCTTCTCCGCAGGCTGGGCCGACGACTGGGTATAGTCGCCCACCGACCGGTAGGCCGACGCGGGAGTCGGCCGCAGGAAAGGCCCGAGGAAAGGAACGTCGCAGTGGAGATCAACGACGCCGTCGCACTGGTCACCGGTGGCGCCTCAGGCCTGGGGCTGGCCACCGCCAAACGACTGCTCGACGCGGGCGCGCACGTGGTGGTGCTCGATCTGCGGGGCGAAGAGGTGGTCCGCGGGCTGGGGGAGCGGGCACGGTTCGCGGCCGCCGACGTCACCGACGAGGCTGCCGTCACCACGGCCCTCGACACCGCCGACTCGCTGGGGCCGTTGCGCATCGTGGTCAACTGCGCCGGCACCGGCAACGCGATCCGGGTGCTGGGCAAAGACGGCGTCTTCCCGTTGGACGCGTTCCGCAAGATCGTCGACATCAATCTGATCGGCACGTTCAACGTGCTGCGGCTGGGCGCGGAGCGGATCGCCAAGACCGAACCCGTCGGCCCGAATGGTGAAGAGCGCGGCGTCATCATCAACACCGCTTCGGTGGCGGCGTTCGACGGGCAGATCGGCCAGGCCGCCTACTCCGCTTCCAAGGGCGGTGTCGTCGGCATGACGCTGCCGATCGCCCGTGACCTGGCCGGCCTGCGCATCCGGGTGATGACGATCGCGCCCGGCCTGTTCGACACCCCGCTGTTGGCCGGGCTGCCCGAACCGGCGAAGGAGTCGCTGGGCCGGCAGGTGCCGCATCCCAGCCGGCTGGGCAACCCCGACGAATACGGCGCGCTGGCCGTCCACATCATCGAGAACCCGATGCTCAACGGCGAGGTGATCCGGCTCGACGGCGCCATCCGGATGGCGCCGCGCTGACCAAGCCCAGGCGGACTCGCCTGACACCGGCACACCGGCACACCGGGACACGGGGACACCGGGACACGGGGACAAAAAACTTCCCCGCACAGCGGGGAAGTCGGCACAGAACGAGCGAGGCTGACCTCACGTCGTCGTGGGCGCGCATGCGCGACCACCGCGGCGATCAGCTGGCGGTCGGTAGCGGGTGCCAGTAAGCAAGCTGCTCCGAGGTCTCGCCCTCCACTAGCATGTCGCCGTGGTAGAGCGCCTCGAAGTCGGCCTTGATGACGTCGGGGCTCGATTCGTCGATCCACATGGAGCCGAGCGTATGGGTCACCTTTAAGGAATCGGTGAGTCACAATTCGGAAAATGGTGGCAATTGCTACCGCTCGGTAGGTCGGGCGGGCGCCGTGAACCGGCGACCGATCCGCCGGGTGTCGGCTTGACCCGCGCCGTGCCGGCGGACGCCACGCTGGTTCAGCGAGGCCGCCGCCCGCCGGGCTACACAGACGTAAGTCGCAGTGCGGCAACGGGAGCCGCAATAGACCTCCGCTTCGGCCGCCGATCACCCGTAGGATGGGCGTGGTAGTTCCCGGACGTCGCCGACGCCGGGACGGCAGGTGACGCCCCACCGGCCGCGCGTGACCACAAGGAAGGCTCGGACGCATGACTCCAGGCGGGACAGCCAGCGTCGACAACGCGTTTTTTGCCCGGATCTGGCCCACCGTCGCGGCCCACGAGACGGCGGCGATCCGCGAACTGCGGCGGGAGAACCTGGCCGGACTGTCGGGCCGCGTGCTGGAAGTCGGCGCGGGTGTGGGCACGAACTTCGGTTACTACCCGGACTCCGTCGACCAGGTGGTCGCGGTTGAGCCCGAGCGCCGACTGTTCGCGCGGGCTCAGGCGGCGGCCGCAAAAGCTCCGGTCCCGGTCCTGGTGACCAACCAGACGGTGGAGGAGTTCTCCGCGGCCGAGCCGTTCGACGCGGTGGTGTGCTCTTTGGTGCTGTGCTCGGTCAGAGACGGCGATTCGGTTCTGCGGCAAATTTTTTCGAAGCTGCGCCCGGGAGGCGAACTACGCTACCTGGAGCATGTGGCCAGCGTCGGGTGGCGTGGCCGGCTGCAGCAGGTGGCCGACGCCACGCTGTGGCCGCGGATGCTGGGCAACTGCCACACCCACCGCGACACCGAGGCGTCGATCAGGCGCGCCGGCTTCGAGATAGCCGACGCGCGACGCGAACAGACGTTGCCGCGTTTCGTGCCGCTGCCGGTGTCGGAGTTAGCGGTGGGCCGGGCGTACACACCGGCATGACCGCGGTCCGCCGAGAACGCACCTCCGCTGTGCCGGTCAATCCAGCAGGACGGGAAGTCGCTGCAGCAGCGTCGGCAGTGCCTGACTGGCGTCCTCCCGCACGCTGAGGGACGCGCTGGCCGACAGCGCTGTCGGCTCGGGGTTGACCTCGACGACGACCGTGCCGCGAGCCAGCGCCAACTCGGGTAGGGCAGCCGCCGGATACACGACCGCCGACGTACCCACCACCACCAGCACATCGGCGGCTTCGGTCGCCTCGACCGCGCGCTGCCAGGGTCCTTCGGGCAGCGGCTCACCGAACCACACGATGTCGGGCCGGATCAGCCCGCCACAGCGGCACACCGGGGGGTCCACCTCTATCGCCGGCTCGGGCATCTCCGGAAGCTCGCCGGTGTAGGGCATATCGCAACGCGCGCAACGAAAGTCGAACAAGCTTCCGTGCAGGTGGTGAACCGGCGAGCTACCGGCGCGCTCGTGCAGGTCGTCGACATTCTGGGTGACGACGCTGACCTCGGCGTGGTCCTGCCAGGCGGCGACGGCGCGGTGTCCCGCGTTCGGCCGCACCCGGGTCACCAGGTAGTGGCGCCACAAGTACCACCCCCAGACCCGCTCGGGGTGCCGCAGCCACCCCTGGATGCTGGAGAGCTCGTAGGGGTCGAAGCGCGCCCACAGTCCGTTCTTGTCGTCGCGAAATGTCGGCACGCCGCTCTCCGCGGAGATTCCCGCGCCGCTGAGCACCGTCACTCGCATCCCACCAAGATAGCGGGCCTGCGCGATACTGAGCAGGTGGATCTGGCGGAACTGCCACCGGGCGACGAACGAGCCGGCCGGCCGCCGTTCGACCGGTTGAGGTGCCAGATCATCGAGGCGATCCGAGCCGGCACCCTGCCGCCGGGTGCGCGGCTGCCCACGGTCCGCGAGCTCGCCGGTCAACTCGGGTGGGCGGTCAACACCGTCGCTCGCACATACCGGGAATTGGAGGCGGCCGGCATCGTCGAAACCCGAGGCCGGCGAGGCACTTTCGTCGCTCGCACCGATCCGTCCGACACCGCGATGGCGGCTGCGGCCCACGCCTACCTCGACGTCGCGCGCGGCCTGGGGCTGGGCAAAGCCGACGCCCTGCGTTATCTAGACTCGACGTCGGAGGACTCCTGGCTGCACCGCTGAAAGTGCCGTGGGGCAACAGGATTGACAGTCAGCCCGGCTCTCACCGCAGAACTGTGGCCAGCGTGCGCGGGTTTCGTGTGGTGGTCGACGACTTGTAGCACTTGTTACCCATCGTCCTGCCGGTGGTGCTGTCCAGGGTGCTGCCGGCAGACACCTGCCAGTACAGCACGCCTGGTAGCCGAACCGTTGCCGCAACGCAGCCTCGACCCGCTGGCGCACCGCGACAGCGTCGGCGGGCGACTCCAACAGCACGTTGCCGCTGGCCAGGACCGTTCGCACGGCGGTGAACCCGGCGGAGGTGAGCGCGGCCGCCACGTCGGCCGACGCGTCGCCGGTCGCGTCGCCGGGATCACCAGCGTCCACACGGCGATGGTAGCGGCGCCCCGGCCGAAACCGACCGGTTCACGGCGGGTGCGACGTAGGCTTTCGAGATGGGACGCGATGTGTTCGACGACAAGCTGCTGGCCCTGATCGCCGACAACTCGCTGGGGGTGCTGGCCACCATCAAGCGCGACGGGCGTCCGCAGCTGTCCAACGTTCAGTACTACTTCGACCCCCGCGCCGTCGCGATCCAGGTGTCGATCACCGAGCCGCGGGCCAAGACCCGCAACCTGCGCCGCGACCCGCGGGCGTCGCTGTTGGTCAGCGCCGACGACGGGTGGTCCTATGCGGTCGCCGAGGGCACCGCGCAGCTGACACCGCCGGCGGCGGCAGCCGACGACGACACCGTCGAGGCGCTGATCGCGTTGTACCGCAGCATCGCCGGTGAACACCCGGACTGGGACGACTACCGCCACGCGATGGTCACCGATCGCCGGGTGCTGCTGACGCTGCCGATCACGCACGTCTACGGCATGCCGCCGGGCCTGCGATAGGGACTACGCTGTCGTCATGGTGGCATCCGACTCAGGGGCAGATTCCACGACGGACCAGACCAAGCGCGCATTCCGCGAAGCCCTGGACCGCAA
>NZ_JAVKSH010000098.1:0-8543 GCF_039583805.1 Mycobacterium sp.
GTCCGGGTGGTCCGGGAGGCCGGCCGGGTTTAGGTTTCGGGCCCGGGACCGGCTTCGGTTTCGGGCCCACCCCCGGTTTTGGCCCGGGCTTCGGCTTCGGCCCGGGCGGCCGCGGTGGCGGACGTGGTTCAGGGTGGCGCAGCCGCCGGGGTGACATTCGCGCCGCCATCTTGACCCTGCTGGCTGAACGGCCCATGCACGGCTACGAGATGATCAAGGAGATCGCCGAACGGAGCCAGGACCTGTGGCGGCCCAGCCCGGGCTCGGTGTATCCGACGCTGCAGCTCCTCGATGACGAGGGGCTGATCGGCGGTTCCGAAAGCCAAGGAGGCAAGCGGCTTTTCGATCTCACCGACGACGGCAGGGCCGCGGCCGACAAGATCGCGACGCCGCCGTGGGAACAGATCGCCGAAGGCGTCGATCAGGGCCAGGTCGACCTGCGCGCGGCGCTGGGCCAACTGGTCGGAGCGGTGACGCAGGCGGCATATGTTGCCGCCGCCGAACAACAGCAACGTCTCGTCGCCATCCTCAAAAAAGCCCGCAGCGAGATCTACTCCCTGCTCGCCGAATCCGATTGACGGTGCTGGGGCCTGGCCGTGACCGCGGGTCAGGCCCCACCCGTCAGGACACGTCGACCCAGTCCAGCGTGCGCTGCACCGCCTTGCGCCAACCCGCGTAGCCGGCAGCCCGCTGCTCGTCGCTCCAGTGCGGTGTCCACCGCTTGTCTTCCCGCCAGTTGGCCCGCAGGTCGTTCGGGTCGGCCCAGAACCGCACCGCCAGACCCGCGGCGTAGGCGGCCCCCAGCGCGGTGGTCTCGGCGACCACCGGCCGCACCACGTCGACACCGAGCACGTCGGCCTGGATCTGCATGCACAGATCGTTGGCGGTGATACCGCCGTCCACCTTCAACACCTCCAGGGACACACCGGAATCCGCGGCCATCGCGTCGACCACGTCGCGGCTCTGATAGCAGATCGCCTCCAACGTCGCGCGGGCCAGGTGCGCGTTGGTGTTGAACCGCGACAGCCCGACGATCGCGCCGCGGGCATCGGAACGCCAGTACGGGGCGAACAGCCCGGAAAACGCCGGGACGAAGTACACCCCGCCGTTGTCGTCGACCTGGCGGGCCAGCGCCTCGCTCTGGGCCGCGCCGCTGATGATGCCCAGCTGGTCGCGCAGCCACTGCACCGCCGAACCCGTCACTGCAATCGAACCTTCAAGCGCGTACACGGGTTTCGCGTCGCCGAACTGGTAGCAGACGGTGGTGAGCAGCCCGTTGGCCGACCGCACGATCCGCTGACCGGTGTTGAGCAACAGGAAATTCCCGGTGCCGTAGGTGTTTTTGGCTTCGCCAGGCGCCAGGCACACCTGTCCGACCATCGCCGCATGCTGGTCGCCGAGGATCGCGGTGATCGGCAACTCGCCACCGACGGGTCCGCTGTCGTGCGTGATGCCGTAGGGCTGCGGCGACGACGACGGCGCGATCGACGGCAGCATCGCCCGGGGGATCGAAAAATACGACAGCAGTTCGTCGTCCCAGTCCAGGGTCTCCAGGTTCATCAGCATGGTCCGGCTGGCGTTGGTGACGTCGGTGACGTGCACGCCGCCGCGCAGGCCGCCGGTCAGATTCCACAGCAGCCAGGTGTCGGCCGTGCCGAACACGGCGTCACCGCGTTCGGCGGCGTCGCGCACCCCGTCGACGTTGTCCAGAACCCACTGCAGCTTGCCGCCGGAAAAATAGGTGGCCGGCGGCAGGCCCGCCTTGCGGCGGATCACGTCGCCGCGACCGTCGCGGTCCAGCGCCGAGGCGATCCGGTCGGTGCGGGTGTCCTGCCAGACGATCGCGTTGTAGTAGGGCCTGCCGGTCCGCTTGTTCCACACCAGGGTGGTCTCACGCTGGTTCGTAATACCCAGCGCAGCAATGTTTTTAGCCGACAAATTGGTCTTGTTGAGCACCGACACCAGCACTGAGGAGGTGCGCTCCCAGATCTCGACCGGGTCGTGCTCCACCCAGCCGGCGCGCGGCAGGATCTGCTCGTGCTCGAGTTGGTGGCGGCCCACCTCGGCGCCGTCGTGGTCGAAGATCAGGCAGCGGGTGCTGGTGGTGCCCTGGTCGATCGAAGCTACGAACTCGGGCAAATCCCCTCCTCAGCGTGACAGCCGGCCGACGAGAATGGATCCCGCACGGTGATCCAATCGAACTTGCGGAAGTCACGGTCACGAGTCCAGATCGTGGAGATCCCGTGCTGGCGCATGAGCGCGACCAGGTGCGCGTCGGACACCAGGTTGCCGCGCGGGTTGACGGCGTCTGCCACCCGTCGATAAACCGGCCAGAACCCATCCTGCTCGCCGACCTGCCGCACGTGCGGCTGGGAAACGAGCCGGTCGATGTTATTGGCGGCGACGGTTGGTGCCAGCGGCGCATCGAGCAACGCCGGATGGGTGACGATACGCAGGTAGCCGACCGCCACCGGCCATAGTAGATAGACCAGCTCCGGCCCGGTTAGGAACCGCTCGACCAGCTCCTTCGCCTTGTCGTGAAATGGGCTTCCACTATGTGTCGCGTAAACGAGAACGTTGACATCGAAGGTTTCGCTCACGTGTTGTCCAAGACCGCCCAGACAGCTTCCTTGTCGTCAAGGTCGACGCGCGGCCGCAGGTCAGCCGTCTCCCAGCGGATATCCACCCTCGGTCGAGGTTTGGCTGCAAGCGCTTGCGCCAGCAATTCGGAAACCAGCTGCCCCAATGTTTTGCGCTCCTGTTGCTGACGCTGCTTCAGCGCCCGCAAGATGTCGTCGTCGAGGTCGATCGTCGTTCGCATACGTCAGATGTTAGCGTGCTACGCATCAGATGTTGGTAGCTTGCGGAGCCGCCGGTAACCCTGTCGCGTCGACGCTGTGGGTGAAGATGTCGAGCGGACCGACGACAACCACACAGACCGGCAGGAGTACCGGGGCAAGGTGCAGGTGCAGCTGTGTCTGGAAGCGTTCGAGTCCATGCTCGCGCAGTCCAGCTTCGAGTTCGACCGCCCGCTGACGGGGATGGAAATCGAATGCAACCTCGTCGACAACGACCACCAGCCGGCGATGTCCGACCAGGATGCGCTCGCCGCGATCGCCGACCCCGCCTACCAGACTGAATTGGGCTCCCACAACATCGAATTCAACGTGCCGCCCCGGCCGCCGCCCGGCCGCACTGGAATCGAGCTGGAGGCGGCGTGAAGGCCTAGTTGGCCCCACCTCGTCTCGTCTGACGGGATGATCGAGCTGTCAGCCGGGAAGGGGCCAGGTTGGAGCTGAGCCGGATGGGTTTGTTCGAGGTGATCCGTCGGGACGTCCGGTGGGAAGGGCTTTCGGTTCGCCGGTGGAGTTTCCGCCGCATGCTCGCGACGAGAAGGGCCGGTGACGTTTCCTGCCTGTCTGCTGGCCGCGCACAAGTCCGGCCGAGCACTACATCGGTGTGTGGTCGAGGTAGACGACGCGGTCGTCAAGTTGTTGGTGGGCAACCGCTTTGATTGCGGCGATGAGCGGTTTGATCCCGGCTGGGCGCCGCGATAACCGGGACGACAGCGCTATCAGCAGCCCGTGGTGGTGATTGCCACGAGTGTTCCATTTGGCGGCGAGCCGGGTGAAATCTTTGACGTTCTCGGTGAGCACGACATAGCCGTCCACGGCCGCGCGTGCGAAAACGTGGGAATCGGCGCAGGCGGCAAGCCCGAGATCGGTGACAGTGATCGTCTCGATTCCAGCTGCATTCAGACCCGTTGCCAACGCTGCAGGGTGCATCTCGTCGAGTAGTAGCTTCACCGCGTGTCGGCGGCGGCAGTTTCGCTCCGGTGCAGATCGATGTGGGCCTGGACTTCCTCGGGGTAGGCGGCGCGGTAGGCCAGCGCGGCATCCACTTGTGCCCGGGTGACGACCCCATCGCCGACCAGCTCCGCTACCGGATCCTCGACCGGCCCGAGGTCGTCGATCCACATTGCGATCTCCCAGACGTCCGCCCCCGTGGTGAGTCCGGCGCGGCGCCCGGTCGGACCGTCGCGGAAAGTGATGAGCGGGTGCTCGTCGCGGCGGGCGCCTTCCTCGGCGTAGCGGCGGAGGCGATCGGAGAGGCTCTCGCCGGCTGCGCGGGCACGAAGACGCAACCGCTCGGCAAGGCGATCGTCGAGGCGAACGGACACATTCACCGACATGATTACAGTGTCATACATTGTCAACAGCCGGTCAAGCCGCGCCTCGTCGGCCAGCGACGTAGGGCTGGGACGCAGGGCTCACTTGACGGCCAGCGACAGGCCGAAATCTTCGGCGTCGTCGGTCCACCACCGAATGCGCCGCAGGCCCGCGGCGGCCAGCTCGGCGGCCACCGAGGCCGCCCGGAACTTGCACGACACCTCGGTGCGCATCTCCTCGCCGGCCGCGAACTCGACGGTCAGGTCGAGCGCGCCGATCCGCACCCGCTGCGCGCGCACGGCCCGCAGCCACATCTCCATCCGCTCCTGCCCGGCGTTCCAGCGCGCGACGTGCGCGTAGTTTTCCAGGTCGAAGTCGGCGTCGAGTTCCCGGTTGATCACTGCCAGCACGTTGCGGTTGAACCGTGCCGTCACGCCCGCGGCGTCGTCGTAGGCGCGGATCAGCCGCCCGGTGTCCTTGACCAGATCGGTGCCCAGCAGCAGGCTGTCCCCCGGCCGCAGCTCCGCGGCCAACGACGCCAGGAACGCCGCCCGCGGCGCGGTCGTGAGGTTGCCGATCGTCGACCCCAAGAACACGAAGAGCCGCCGCCCGCCGCCCGGGATTTCGGCCAGGTGCTCCTCGAAATCACCGCACACCGCGGCGATTTCGACACCGGGATACTCGCGTGCGATAGCGTTCGCGGCCGTCTCCAGCATGCCTGCGTCGACGTCGAACGGCACGAACCGGCGCAACCGGCCGCCGTCGCGCAGCACGTCCAGCAGCAGCCGGGTTTTCTCCGACGTCCCGCTGCCCAGCTCGACCAGGGTGTCGGCGCCGGTGGCGGCGGCGATCTCAGCCGCGCGGGCGCGCAGGATCTGCGCCTCAGCCCGGGTCGGATAGTACTCGGGCAACCGGGTGATCCGGTCGAACAGCTCGCTGCCCACTGAATCGTAGAACCATTTGGGCGGCAACGACTTCGGGGTGCGACACAGTCCGCCGGACACGTCCTCGCACAACGCCCGGTAGGCGGAGTCCGCAGCCAGGTGGTTCGCCAGGGACAGCGTCATCACGGTCCTTTCAGGGCTGTCATCGTGACACCGTCCGCGGTGACCTCGACCAGGTGCCGGTCCGGTACGTCGACCCAGCCGGGATCGTCGTCGAAGGGCTCGCTGGCCAGCACGACCCCGTCCGCGCGGCGCAGCACCGACAGCGTATCGCCCCACGTGGTGGCCACCAGCCGGGAACCGTCGGCCGCCAAAATGTTCAGCCGCGCGTCCGGGTCGGCGGCGCCGATCTCGGTGATCGTGCCGGCCAGCGCGTCGACACCACGGACGAAGACCAGCGCCGCGAGCAGCGCACTGTCGCAGACGGATTCGGCGGCCCGGCCGGCCGGCAGCACCGAACGGTCGACGACCCCGTTGTGCGACAGCAGCCACGCTCCGTCGCTGAACGGGGCGGTGGCGCTGACGTCGATCGGCATGCCCACGGTCGCCGAGCGCACCGCGGCCACCACGCAGTGGCTACGCAACGCCGGGGCAACCGAATGCAGGGAGACATCCCCCCACAGCGGCGCGGTGCTGCGCCAGCGCCGCGGCGTCGCGCCGTCGAAGAAGCCGACCCCCCACCCGTCGGCGTTGAGCAGCGCGTGCTTCTGCCGGCGCGGCGCGTAGGACTGCACCCGCAGGCCGTGCGGCGGGTCGAGCACCAGCGACGAGACACTGACCTCGCGGCCCAGCCAACCCAGGTGCCGGCACATCAGGCGTCCCACGCCAGGCGGACACCGGCAAAGATCTGTCGCCGGTAGGGGTGATCCCAGTTGCGGAAACTCGGCCGCAGGATCGCCGGTTCCACGGCCCACGACCCGCCGCGCAGCACCCGGTAGTCGCCGCCGAAGAACGGCCGCGAATAGCGCTGGTAGACCATCGGCGTGAAGCCGGGCCACGGCCGCAGCGCCGAGCCGGTCCACTCCCAGACGTCGCCGAGCATCTGCTCGGCCCCGTAGGCCGACGCCCCGGCCGGATAGGCGCCCACCGGCGCAGGGCGCAGCGCCGCGCCGCCGAGGTTGGCGCGGGCGGCCGACGGCTCGTCGGCACCCCACGGGTAGCGGCGACGGGTCTCGGCGCGCGGATCCCACGCACACGCTTTCTCCCACTCGATCTCGGTGGGCAGCCGGGCTCCCGCCCAAGCGGCGTACGCCTCGGCTTCGAAGCAGCTGACGTGCTGCACCGGTTCGTCGGCGGGGATGTCCTCGACGTGGCCGAACCGGGTGCGGGTGCGCCCGTCGGGGTTCCAGAACTGCGGCGCCGCCAGACCGGTGCGCCGGCGGTGCTCCCAGCCGCGCGCCGACCACCACCGCGGCTGCGCGTAGCCGCCGTCGTCGGCGAACTGCCGCCACTCGCCGTTGGTCACCGGAACCCGGCCGATCCGGAACGCGGGGACGTCGACGAGATGCGCCGGTCGTTCGTTGTCCAGCGAGAACGGTTCGCGTGCGGCGTCCACGCCCAGCACGAACGGGCCGCCCGGCACCGGCACCGACGTGCCGGCCAGGCCCGGACGCCCCGCCGGCAGTGCACCGCCGGCGCCCAGCAGCGGCGCGCCGGGACGCAGGTTGAGGGCTTGCAGCATGGTCTCGTCGTGCTGGTGCTCGTGGCTGACCACCATGGCAAAGATGAACGCGTCACGGTCGTCGGGCAGTGCGTCCAGGGCGTCCAGCGCGGCGGACCGCACGGTTCGCAGATACCCGCGCGCCTGCTCCGGCGACAGCAGCGGCAGGTCGGCGCGGCTGGCGCGGGTATGCACGAACGCGTCGTAGAGACCGTCGACGGCCAGGGGCAGCACTCCCGGCCGGTCCGGGTCGCCGCCGCGCAGCAGCCACAGTTCCTCCTGCTGGCCGATGTGGGCCAGGTCCCACACCAGCGGGCTCATCAGCGGGTCGTACTGACGGCGCAGCTCGGCGTCGTCGACGTCGACCAGCAGCAACGTCCGCTCCCGGGCCCGGGTCAGGTCGGCGGCCAGCTGTTCACGCGAGATCACGGCTGTTCCCGTGCCAGCCGCGCGACGGTGGGCACGAGGCCGTGATCGACGACGTGCTCGGACAGGTCGTCGGCGGGGCAGCGCCGTCGTTCGACGCTGCGGATCAGCCGGTCCATCGCCGGATGCAGCGGTGCGGGCGCGCGGTGGGCGGCGGCGGCCACGCAGCGGGTGGCCGCGGCGTGCAGCCGCCGGTCGGAAAGCCCGATCCGGGAGGCGCAGTCCCAGGCGGCGGCGACCGATTCGACGGCCTCCGCGGCGACGGCGGCGGCCGCCGGATCGTCGAGCAGCACCACCAGCGTGAACACCAGAGCCGGCCAGAGCAGGTCGGGAACGGCATCGAGGTAGCGGATTTCCAGCCAGCCGCGCGGGCGCACCGGCGGGAACAGCGTGGTCAGGTGATAGTCCAGGTCGGCCGCGGTCGGGCGGCGCCCGCCCAGCAGCACCCGCCCGTCGGCCCAGTCGGCAAACGGCACGTAGCCTCGCACCGGCACCGCGGTGCCAGCCGGGGGGTCGTGCACCAGCATCACCGGCGCCTTGAGCGCGTAGCGCGCCCAGTCGGTGCCGGGATCGTCGTCGCTGGCGGTCAGGATCGGGCCGCACCGCGTGGCATCCAACTGGCCCCACACCCGCTGGCGGGTCGAGCACCACCCGGAGAACGTCCCGCCCAGCAGCGGAGAATTGGCCGCGATGGCCACCATCGTCGGCCCCAGTGCATGGGCCAGCCGCACCCGCGACGCCCACCCGGCCCGCGGCCCGGCGTCCACGTTGACCTGAATCGACGCCGTGGAGGTCATCATCGCCGCCCCGGCGGCCCCGGTGTGGGTTGCCTCGAAGAACTGTTCCATCGCCGCATAGCGATCACCCGGGTTGATCCGCCGGGCCGCCCGCAACGGATCCGTCCCCAGCAACACCAACCCCAGGCCGGCGTCGGCGAACGCCGCCCGCAGCACCGCCCGGTCAGACGCCATCGCCGCGATCGCCGCCACCACGCCGTCACACGGCGGACCCGACAGCTCCACCGCGCCCCCGGGCTCCACGCTGACCACGCTGCCGCCGGGCAACGCCGGCAGCGACGCCACCGCGGCGCCGATCTCGTCCCAGCCCGGTCGCCGACACGGCTGCGCCGGGTCGTAGCAGTGCGCCTCCACCTCCAAACCGACCCGGCCCGACGGCGCATCACACAAAGACCCGTCAGCGACATACCGCGCCGCCGCTACCGAGCCGGCCAGCTCCTCCCCGGCCAGCTGCGACGCTGACGCCATGACACCGATCCCTCCCTGCCCGTGGCAGTGTTCGTGGCCCAGTGCGTTATTGGCCCAGTGCGTCACTGGCCCAGTGCGT
>NZ_JAVKSH010000098.1:8643-13908 GCF_039583805.1 Mycobacterium sp.
TGGCCCAGTGCGTCACTGGCCCAGTGCGTTACTGGCCCAGTGCGTTCTCCATGGCGCCGGCCAGCACGTTCACCGCCGGGCCGCCGTTGCCGGACTGACAGACTTTGGCTTGCAGCAAGACGTTTTCCCGCAACCGGGTCTGGTTGAAACACCGGCGATCGGTGCCGGCTTCCTGTTTGGTCCACGCCTCGTCGGTGGCGCCGGCCGGTCCGCCGTTGAACGACCACACCTGGGTGGTCCCGTTGTCCAGGTGCATCGCTGTGGTCGTTCCGGAGCAGCCGACCGTGCGATCGACCACGCGACGGAAGGCCCGACCGGCGGCGTCGCTGGTCGCGAACACCCCGACCGCCTGTTTGACGAGATGGGTCTGGTCGGTGGGTGACGTCTGGGTGGTGGCCCCGTTGAACGACGCCAGGTCGGGATCGTCGTAGACCTCCGGCAACCCGATGTCGGCCCAGTTGTTGCAGGCCGGGTCGTCGACCCAGTAGGCCTGGAACGGTTCGGTGAACACCGACTCGTCGCGCATCGGCCCGCCCACGATGTTGCCGACCGATCCCTTGCCCAGCACCGCGTAGTTCACCACGCCCGGATCCGACGGACGGGCGGCTGCGACCGGGGCCGCTGCCGCGATCGCGGTGGCGACGCTCACCGCCGCGAGGGCGACGCGCACGGCTCAGACCTGGGCCGACACGTCGACGTCGACGTTGCCGCGGGTGGCGGTGGAGTACGGGCACACCTGGTGGGCCTGATGCACCAGGTCGTCGGCAGCCTTCTGGTCCAGGCCAGGCAGGCTGCTGACGACCTTTCCGGTCAACCCGAAACCACCGTCGGCGGTGCGGCCGATACCGATGCGCGCCGTCACACTGGTGGCGTCGGGCAATGTCACCTTCGTCCTGCCTGCCACCAGTCGCAGCGCTCCGAGGAAGCACGCGGCGTAACCGGCGGCGAACAACTGCTCGGGGTTGGTGCCCGCACCGCTGCCACCCATCTCTTTGGGCGGGCGGGTGTCGAGGTCGAGCCGGCCGTCCGACGACGTCACATGCCCGTCGCGGCCCCCTCCGGTGGCGGTGGACTCTGCGGTGTAGATGGCTTCAAGTGTCATGGGATCGATCATGCCAAGCCTGCCGCGGAATCCAAACCCTAGGGCACCGGGCCGGCGGGTGGAGGTTGCGCCCAACCTCGCCGCCGGCCCGGTACCGCGCTCAGGGCCGCGGTGGAGCGGGGGGCGGGGCTATCGACGCGGGGGGCTGGCCGGGTCCGGCACCACCCGGGACGGCGGGCCCGCCCGGGCCCTCGGGGCCACCGCGGTGGTGGCCCCTGTCGACCATGCCGTGGTGGTGGCAGTGGTGGTGGTAGCCGCTGTGGGTAGCCGCGCCAAGCCGGAAGCCGGTGAAGAACACGGCCAGGACGATGAACACGATTCCGGCGACGATGCCGACCCAGGCCACGGCCTGGTAGAGCCGGTTCGGCCGTTCGGGTGTGGATGGTGCGGAGCTGGTCCGCATGGTCGGTGTTCCCGGTGTTTCAGTCATGGCTGACATCATGCGCCGGCGAACACCGGTCAGCGCTATGCGCAGCCTATGTAGCCGCTATGAGTGATCCCGCCTGCTGTCATTCCGGTTTGAACGGGTTGACCGCGAACTGGATCACCCGGTAGGGCGCGCGGTCCCGGGGGTCGGCGGTGTGCCACTGGCTGACGAACACCCGCAGCTCGTCGAGCGTCGACCCCGGCGAAATGTAGCCGCCGTAGGGTTGGGCCAGCCGGTTGTCGTAGGGCGGCGGCAGGCTTTCGGCGGGCTCGGGCCATTCGGGCCAGTCACCGTGTTGCACGACCGTGGTCACCGGCGCGGTGCCCAACGACGTGGGGTCGTCGGCCACCCGGACTTCCATGTTTCCGGTGCTGGCGTTGAAGTAGGACAGCACAGCTTTGCCGTCGACCTGCTGGAAGCTCATCTCGCCGACCATGTCGCCCCACAACGGAGTCGGCGGCTTCTTCCAGCCGCCTCCGGGCCCGGACGCCCAGCCCTGCCAACGGGACCGGTCGGTGAAGTTCTCCGGCGCGACCCGGTAGAGAGCAACGGGCTGGCTGCGGTCGAAGTCATCGGCGACGATGTACACCCAGCCGCTGCGCGAGTCCGCGGTCGGGATCGGGTCGTAGTAGCCGCTGATCTGCGACTGCCGGCCACCCTGGTAGGACGCCTCCCGCACCGAGCCCGGCACAGTCTGCCAATTCCCCTGTGCCGATTTGGCTTTCACCAGACGAGAGTTCTGCGGCACCAGGTTCTTCGCTGTGGTGACCAGTAAATAGTTCTGCCGGTTGATCTGCACCACGCCGGCCGGCAACTGCGACGCGCCCGGCGACGTCGGGTCGGCCAGCAACGGCTGCCACACACCGGTGACCCCGGTGTAGCGCACCCCGCCGGGATCGTCGACCGACGAGGTGTCCACCCGCAGCGCGACCGGCGAGTAGTAGCCTCCTAACCCGACACCCTGACCGGCGAAGCTGTCGCCGCAGACCTGCAGCACTTCGGTGGGGAACTCCATGAACGCACACAGGTCGGTGGCTCCGATGCCGTAATCCATTGTGGAGGTTCCGGTTCCAGCGACCGGCCCGATCCGGATCACCTCACCTGGGGCCAGCGGCGGCAGGATCGGCTCGGGCATCGGCGCCGGAGGGTCGGCGCAGACCGGCCAAAACCATTGTGGGGCAACAAGGACAACGGTGATGAGTGAGCGCCGCACAACCGCGCAGATGTCCGCCCGATTCACCCGCGGATCACAATTCGGCGGCCAGCAACTCAGCAATCTGAATGGTGTTCAGCGCCGCTCCCTTACGCAGATTGTCACCCGCGACGAACAACGCCAGGCCACGCCCGTCCGGTACCCCGGGGTCGTGGCGGATCCGGCCCACCAGCGACTCGTCGACACCGGCGGCGGCCAACGGCGTCGGCACGTCGACCAGCTTCACGCCGGGTGCGCCGGCCAGCAGCTCACGGGCCCGTTGAGGCGAAAGTGGTTGCGCGAACTCGGCGTTGATCGACAGACAGTGCCCGGTCAACACCGGCACCCGCACGCACGTGCCGCTGACCAGCAGATCGGGGATGCCGAGGATCTTGCGGCTTTCCTGGCGCAGCTTCTGGTCCTCGTCGGTTTCGCCGGAGCCGTCGTCTACCAGCTTCCCGGCCAGCGGCACCACGTTGAACGCGATCGGCGCGACGTAGATCTTCGGCTCCGGGAACTCGCCTGCGGAGCCGTCGTACACCAGCTGCTCGGCGCCGTCGATCACCGCGCGGGTCTGCCCGGTCAGTTCCGTCACCCCGGCGACGCCGCTGCCGGAGACCGCCTGATAGGTGGAGGCGACGATACGCACCAGCTGCGCCTCGTCGTGCAACGCCTTCAGCACCGGCATGGCAGCCATCGTCGTGCAATTAGGGTTGGCGATAATGCCTTTCGGCCGTCGATGCGCGTCACGCTCGAAATTCACCTCGGAGACGACCAGCGGCACGTCCGGGTCCTTGCGCCACGCCGACGAGTTGTCGATCACCGTCACCCCGGCGGCGGCGAACCGCGGCGCGTGCACCCGCGACGTCGCCGCGCCGGCGGAGAACAGCGCGATGTCCAGCCCGGCGGGGTCGGCGGTCTCGGCGTCCTCGACTTCGATTTCCTGGCCGCGGAATCCGAGCTTGCGGCCCTGCGAGCGGGACGAGGCGAAGAACCGCACGCTGGTGGCCGGGAAGTCGCGCTCCTCGAGCAGGGCGCGCATCACCCGGCCCACCTGGCCGGTGGCGCCCACCACTCCGATCGAGCATCCGGCTGCGGCCATCTAACGGCCCGTCCCGCCGTAGACGGTCGCCTTCTCGCGGCCGCCGAGCCCGAACGCCTCGTGCAGGGCGATCACGGCCTTGTCCAACTCGGTGTCCTTGACCAGCACCGAGATCCGGATCTCGGAGGTGGAGATCAGGTCGATGTTCACCCCGACCGCGGCCAACGCCTCACAGAACGTGGCGGTGACCCCGGGATGGCTGCGCATACCCGCGCCGATCAGCGACACCTTGCCGATGTGGTCGTCGTAAAGCACGCCGGTGAAGCCGATCTCGTCCTTGAGCGAGTCCAGCTTCTCCACCGCGGCGCGGGCGCTGTCGCGCGGGCAGGTGAAGGTGATGTCGGTCTTGCCGTTCTCCACCTTGGAGATGTTCTGCAACACCATGTCGATGTTGACGTCGGCGTCGGCGACCGCGCGAAATACCCTGGCAGCGTAGCCGGGGATGTCCGGGATGCCGACGACGGTCACTTTGGCCTCGCTGCGGTCGTGCGCGACGCCGGTCAGGATGGGGTCTTCCATATCTTCTTCCCGAGCCTTGTCCTCGATCGATCCGGTGACGACGGTGCCGGGCTTGTCCGAGTACGACGACCGGACGTGCACCGGAATGTTGTAGCGGCGGGCGTATTCCACGCAGCGCAGCATCAGCACCTTGGCGCCGCACGCGGCCATCTCGAGCATCTCCTCGAAGGTGACCGTGTCCAGTCGCCGCGCGTTGGGCACGATCCGCGGGTCGGCGCTGAAGATGCCGTCCACGTCGGTGTAGATCTCGCAGACGTCGGCGCCCAGCGCGGCGGCGAGCGCGACCGCGGTGGTGTCCGAGCCGCCGCGTCCCAGCGTGGTGACATCCTTGGTGTCCTGGCTGACGCCCTGGAACCCGGCGACCAGTACGACCATCCCCTCGGTCAGCGCGGACTGCAGTCGGGCCGGGGTGACGTCGATGATCTTCGCCTTGCCGTGCGCGCCGGTGGTGATGACACCGGCCTGCGAACCGGTGAACGAGCGGGCCTTGGCGCCCAGCGATTCGATCGCCATGGCCACCAGCGCGTTGGAGATCCGCTCGCCGGCGGTCAGCAGCATGTCCAGCTCCCGTGCCGGCGGCGCCGGGCAGACCTGCTGCGCCAGATCCAGCAGGCCGTCGGTGGTGTCGCCCATCGCCGAGACCACCACCACGACGTCGTTGCCCTGCTTTTTGGTCTCGACGATGCGCTCGGCGACCCGGCGGATCCGTTCGGCGTCTGCCACCGATGATCCGCCGTACTTTTGCACGACGAGCGCCACTGCCATCCTGTCCGGTCGGGGTTTTGGTCCACCACAGGATACGTGGACGTGCCGGGCGCATCTGTGCCCCGGTGCGCTGGCCCTGCCTGCGGTTTTGGTGGCCGGTCCGGGCGCGGTAGAGTAGCGCACGTGCAGCGGGTGCTCCTTCTTTCACGCCGCGACGG
>NZ_JAVKSH010000099.1:0-10911 GCF_039583805.1 Mycobacterium sp.
ATCGGGCGGGACACCGAGATTCGCCGCGTCGTGCAGGTGCTGTCGAGGCGCACCAAGAACAACCCGGTGCTGATCGGCGAACCCGGCGTCGGCAAGACCGCGATCGTGGAGGGCCTGGCCCAGCGCATCGTCGCCGGCGACGTCCCGGAAAGCCTGCGCGACAAGACCGTCGTCGCACTCGACCTGGGCTCGATGGTGGCCGGCTCGAAGTACCGCGGCGAGTTCGAGGAGCGGCTCAAGGCCGTGCTCGACGACATCAAGAACTCCGCCGGGCAGGTCATCACGTTCATCGACGAGCTGCACACCATCGTCGGGGCCGGCGCCACCGGCGAGTCGGCGATGGACGCCGGCAACATGATCAAGCCGATGCTGGCCCGCGGCGAGCTGCGCCTGGTCGGCGCCACCACGCTGGACGAGTACCGCAAGCACATCGAGAAGGACGCCGCCCTGGAACGGCGCTTCCAGCAGGTGTTCGTCGGGGAGCCGTCGGTGGAGGACACCGTCGGCATCCTGCGCGGCCTCAAAGACCGCTACGAGGTACACCACGGGGTGCGCATCACCGACTCCGCGCTGGTCGCCGCCGCCACGCTGAGCGACCGCTACATCACCGCCCGGTTCCTGCCGGACAAGGCCATCGACCTGGTCGACGAGGCCGCGTCGCGGCTGCGGATGGAGATCGACTCGCGGCCGGTGGAGATCGACGAGGTCGAGCGGCTGGTGCGCCGCCTGGAGATCGAGGAGATGGCGCTGGCCAAAGAAGAAGACGAGGCGTCCAAGGAGCGGCTGGAGAAGCTGCGCGCCGAGCTGGCCGACCAGAAGGAGAAGCTGGCCGAGCTGACCACCCGCTGGCAGAACGAGAAGAGCGCGATCGACGCCGTCCGCGAGCTCAAGGAACAGCTGGAGACGCTGCGTGGGGAATCCGAGCGCGCCGAGCGCGACGGCGACCTGGCCAAGGCCGCCGAGCTGCGCTACGGGCGCATCCCCGAGGTCGAAAAGAAACTCGATGCCGCGCTGCCGCATGCTGAGGCCCGCGAGGACGTCATGCTCAAGGAAGAGGTCGGACCCGACGACATCGCCGACGTCGTCTCGGCGTGGACGGGCATCCCAGCCGGGCGGCTGCTGGAAGGCGAGACCGCCAAGCTGCTGCGCATGGAAGACGAACTCGGCAAACGCGTTGTGGGACAGCGCAAAGCGGTGACTGCAGTCTCTGACGCGGTGCGCCGCAGCCGCGCCGGCGTCGCCGACCCCAACCGGCCCACCGGGTCGTTCCTGTTCCTGGGCCCCACCGGCGTCGGCAAGACGGAGCTGGCAAAAGCGTTGGCCGACTTCCTGTTCGACGACGAGCGGGCGATGGTCCGCATCGACATGAGCGAGTACGGCGAAAAGCATTCCGTGGCAAGGCTGGTCGGCGCGCCGCCCGGCTACATCGGCTACGACCAGGGCGGTCAGCTGACCGAGGCGGTGCGCCGGCGGCCCTACACCGTGGTGCTGTTCGACGAGGTCGAGAAGGCCCACCCGGACGTGTTCGACGTGCTGTTGCAGGTGCTCGACGAGGGCCGGCTCACCGACGGGCAGGGCCGCACCGTCGACTTCCGCAACACCATCCTGATCCTGACGTCCAACCTAGGCTCGGGCGGCACCCACGAGCAGGTGATGGCCGCGGTGCGGGCCACCTTCAAGCCGGAGTTCATCAACCGGCTGGACGACGTGGTGATCTTCGACGGCCTCAACCCCGAAGAGCTGGTGGCCATCGTCGACATCCAGCTCGAACAGCTGAGCAGGCGGCTCGCGCAGCGGCGGCTCACGCTGCAGGTGTCGCTGCCGGCCAAGCGCTGGCTGGCCCAGCGCGGGTTCGACCCGGTCTACGGCGCACGTCCGCTGCGCCGGCTGGTGGCTCAGGCGATCGGCGACCAGCTGGCCAAGATGCTGCTGGCCGGCGACATCCACGACGGCGACACCGTGCCGGTCAATGTCAGCGCCGACGGCGACTCGCTGATATTGGGATGAGCCCGTGACGCGGTTGTGACCTGCTCTCATTCCCGGATCCGGGTGGACAGCAGATAGGCTACGGGTAATGGTCCCGCTCTGGTTCACACTGTCCGCGCTGTGTTTCGTCGGCGCGGCAGTGCTGCTGTACGTCGACATCGATCGACAGCGGGGGCGGCGGCGGCGGCGCAAGTCGTGGGCGCGTTCACACGGGTTCGACTACGAGGCGGAAAACAGCGAGATCCCCAAACGCTGGACACGCGGCGTCATGTCGACGGTGGGCGAGGTCACGGCCCGCAACGTCGTGCTGGGCCAGGTCCGCGGCGAGGCGGTGTACGTCTTCGACCTCGAAGACGTCGCCACGGTGATCGCGCTGCACCGCAAGGTCGGCACAAAGGTGGTGGTCGACCTGCGGCTCAAAGGCCTCAAAGAGCCTCGGGAGAACGACGTCTGGCTGCTGGGGGCGATCGGGCCGCGGATGGTGTACTCCACCAACCTCGACGCGGCCCGGCGCGCCTGCGACCGGCGCATGGTCACCTTCGCGCACACCGCGCCGGACTGCGCCGAGATCATGTGGAACGAGGAGAACTGGACGCTGGTCAGCATGCCCATCTCGGCGACCCGCGCGCAGTGCGACGAGGGGCTGCGCATTGTGCGGCAATTCAACGACCTGCTGCGGGTGCTGCCGCCGGTGCCGGCGGCCGTCACTCACCCGTCGTCGGGACGCCGTCCCGCCGAAGCGGGTCGTCCCCTCGCGCCGGCGGGCGCGCCGCCGGCGCGTGACGCGCAGGATGCTGCCCCCGGGCACGCGGGCCGGCTGGCCGAACCGGCTCGGCGGGAGCACGGCGGCGCGGCGCCGGTTCGGCGTCCACCGCCTGGCCGCAACGGCCACCAGGCCACGAACTACCAGCGCTGACAGCGAACGGCCCGCGGCCGGTTCCGCAGAGACCGTGCACGCCCGCTCAGTACACTGGCGCCGTGCCGCGGCCCGTCGCCCTGATCACCGCACGCCTCGCCGGCATCGCGCGCGGCAGGGCGATCTTCATGCCCGGCGTGCGGTACGCGGCGCTGACCACCGCCGCTGACGGGATCGGCCGGGACCGTGGACGCAGCTGAGGACCGCGACGAACTCGCCGAGCTGGTGCGCCGGCTGTCGGTGGTGCACGGCCGGGTCACCCTGTCGTCGGGCCGGCAGGCCGACTACTACGTCGACCTGCGTCGCGCCACCCTGCACCATCGGGCCGCCCCATTGATCGGCCGGCTGATCCGCGACCTCACCGACGACTGGCAGTACGCCGCGGTCGGCGGGCTCACCCTGGGCGCCGACCCGGTCGCCGCTGCGGTCATGCACGCGCCCGGCCGCCCCGTCGACGCCTTCGTGGTGCGCAAGTCGGTGAAAGCCCATGGCCTGCAACGCCTTATCGAAGGTCCCGACGTCACCGGGCGGCGGGTGCTGGTGGTGGAGGACACCAGCACCACCGGCTCCTCGGCGCTGACCGCCGTGCGTGCCGTGCGCGACGCGGGCGGCGAGGTTGTCGGCGTGGCGACTGTGCTGGACCGTGCCACCGGCGCGGCGGAGGCGATCCGGGCCGAGGGCCTGCCCTACCGCAGCGTGCTGGGGCTGGCGGACCTGGGCCTGGGTTAGCCGACGTGCCCCAGTCGCCCGACGTGTCCCAGTCAGACGACGTGCCCCAGCCAGCCGACGCGCCCCAAGCAGCCGACGTGCCCCAAGCAGCCGACGTGCCCCAAGCAGCCGACGTGCCCCAGCCGCAAGGCCCCACCGAGTGGGGTGTGTCGGCGGGCGGCGCCGGGCCGTGGCAGGGCCCGCCGCCCACCGATCCGCGCTACGACCGCGCGTTGCTGCGCGACGGCGACACCCGCAACGTGGTCGACGCCTACCGGTACTGGACCCGGGAGGCGATCGTTGCCGACATCGATACCCGGCGGCACCCGCTCCATGTGGCGATCGAGAACTTCGGCCACGACGCCAACATCGGGTCGGTGGTGCGCACCGCCAACGCGTTCGCGGTGGACACCGTGCACATCGTCGGGCGTCGCCGCTGGAATCGCCGCGGCGCCATGGTCACCGACCGCTACCAGCGGCTGCGTCACCACGACAGCGCCGCCGACCTGCTGGACTTCGCGGCCCGCGCCGGCCTCACCGTGGTCGCCGTCGACAACGTCGCGGGTGCGGCACGGCTGGAGCAGACGGCGTTGCCGCGGGACTGTCTGCTGGTGTTCGGCCAGGAGGGGCCGGGCATCAGCGACCAGGTTCGCGCGGGCGCGGCGCTGGTCGTGTCGATCGCGCAGTTCGGGTCGACGCGCAGCATCAACGTCGCCGTCGCCGCCGGCATCGCCATGCACGCCTGGATCACTCGACACGGCGACATCGCCCGCGCCTGGTAGGGCAGGATCGACAACCATGGAGCAGGTGTGGGCAAACCGGGCGAGCAGCGCGGAAGCCGCGATCACCGGCCGGCATCTGCGACGGCTGTGGGCGCTGCCGGGCACCCAGCTCGGTGTGGTGGCCTGGCCCCCGGTGCGGCGCGAACGGTTGTTCGGCAGTTGGCACTACTGGTGGCAGGCGCACCTGCTGGACTGTCTGGTCGACGCGCAGCTGCGTGATCCGCAGCCGCAGCGGCGCATCGGGATCCGTCGTCAGATCCGCTCACATCGGTTGCGTAACAACGGATCCTGGGTCAACAACTATTACGACGACATGGCCTGGCTGGCGTTGGCGGTGCACCGTGCCGGCTGGGCGGCCGACGTCGACCGGCATCGCGCGCTGGACAGGCTGGCCGGCCAGCTGCTCGGAGCCTGGGTGCCCGAAGACGGCGGCGGCATTCCGTGGCGCAAACAGGACCAGTTCTTCAACGCCCCCGCCAACGGCCCCGCCGCAATCTTCCTGGCCCGCTACGGCAACCGGCTCAAGCGCGCCCAGCAGATGGCGGACTGGATCGACGCGACGCTGATCGACCCGGGCACGCACCTGGTGTTCGACGGCATCAAGGCCGGGTCGCTGGTGCGCGCGCAGTACACCTACTGCCAGGGCGTGGTGCTGGGCCTGGAGACCGAGCTGGCGGCCCGCACCGGCGACCCCCGGCACGCCCCGCGGGTGCATCGGCTGCTCGCCGCCGTGCGCGAGCACATGGCGCCGTCCGGCGTGATCAGGGGCGCTGGCGGCGGCGACGGGGGCCTGTTCGCCGGGATCACCGCCCGCTACCTGGCGCTGGTCGCCACCGATCTGCCGGAACAGTCCGCCGCGGACGTCGCGGCCCGCGACGCCGCCGGAGCGCTGGTGCTGTCCTCGGCGCGGTCGGCGTGGGACAACCGGGAGACGGTCGAGGGGCTGCCGTTGTTCGGGGCGTTCTGGGGGCGCGACGCCGCGATGCCTTCCGCGGACGGCAAACCCGCGGAACTCGTCGCGGGCGCCCTGACCGGGTCCGAAGTCCCCGAACGCGACCTGTCGGTGCAGCTGTCGGGCTGGATGCTGATGGAGGCCGCCTACCGCGTCGCGGCCGACGGCGCCGCAACCTTCGATGGCTGAACCCGGCGGCTGGATGCCCGACCCGCAGACGCTGGCCGACGCCAACCTCACCGGCTTCATGGCGTGGCTGCGTGCCACCGGGCGCGGCGACTTCACCGACTACGGCCGGCTCTGGGCCGCCTCGGTGGCCGACCCGGACTGGTTCTGGGACGCGGTGTGGGAGTTCTTCGACATCCGCGGCGACCGGCCGGACGACACGGTGCTGGGCGACCGGTCGATGCCGGGCGCGGTGTGGTTCCCCGGCGCCACGTGCAACTACGTCACCGAGGTGTTCCGGCACGCCACCGACGACCGCCCGGCTCTTGTCGTCGTGGGCGAGGACGGCGCCACCGAATGGCCATGGGCGCGGCTACAGTCCGAAACCGCCTCTGTCGCCGCGTATCTGCGCCAGGCCGGGGTTGGTCCCGGCGACCGGGTGGTGGGGTATCTGCCCAACGTCGGCGAGGCCGTCGTCGCGTTCCTGGCCGCCGCCGCCGTCGGCGCGACCTGGGCGGTGTGCAACCCCGATGTCGCGGTCGACGGTGTGGTGGCCCGGCTGGGCCAGCTGGCGCCGACGGTGCTGGTGGCCTGCGACGGCGCGGTCTATGGCGGCAGGCGCCACGACAAGCGCGCCGAGCTCGCCGACATCCGGCGCCGATTGCCGGGCCTGCGCGCCACCGTGGTGGTGCCGCGGCTGGGCCTGCCCCTCGACGACGACGTGGTGGGCTGGCAGGGCGTGCTCGCGCCGGCCGACCTCGACGTCGCCGCGGTCCCGTTCGACCACCCGCTGTGGGTGCTGTTCTCGTCGGGAACCACCGGCGCACCCAAAGGCCTCGTGCACGGTCACGGCGGGGTGCTGCTGGAGCATCTGAAGTTCTTGAGCCTGCATCTGGACCTGCGCCGCGACGACCGGTTCCTGTGGCAGTCGTCGACCAGCTGGATGATGTGGAACCTGTCGGTGTCCGGGCTGCTGCTGGGAGCCACCGTCGTGCTCTACGACGGCAGCCCCACCCACCCGCGGACCGACAGCCTGTGGCGGGTCGTCGCCGAGTACGGCGTCACCATATTCGGTTGCGGCGCCGGCTATTTGCTGGCCTGCGCGAAGGAGGGCCGGTATCCGGGCAGGCACTACCCGCTGGACGCGGTGCGCGCGGTCGGCTCGACCGGATCGCCGCTGCCGGCAGCTGGATTCCGTTGGGTCGCAGAAGGAGTGGGCCGGCAAGTTCCGGTGATGTCGATCAGCGGCGGGACCGACATGGCGACCGCGTTCGCCGGCGGGTGTCCGCTGCTGCCGGTGGTGCCGGGCGAGCTGACCTGCATCTGCCTGGGCGCCTCCGTGCAGGTGTGGTCCGAGGACGGGCGCCCGGTCGTCGGGCAGCCCGGCGAGTTGGTGCTGACCGAGCCGATGCCGTCGATGCCGGTGTGCTTCTGGAACGACCCCGACGGCAGCCGGTACCGCAGTGCCTACTTCGAGAAGTACGGCGACGCGACCGCAGGGGTGTGGTGTCACGGCGACTGGGCAACCATCACCGAGCGGGGATCGATTGTGGTGCATGGCCGTTCGGACGCGACCCTGAACAGGATGGGTGTCCGGATGGGCAGTGCGGAGATCTACACCGCCGTCGAGACCCTGCCGCAGGTGCGGGACTGCCTGGTGGTCGGCGTGGAGCAGGACGACGGCGGCTATTGGATGCCGCTGTTCGTGCAGCTCGCCGACGGCGTCGTTCTTGACGACGAGCTGCGGGCGCGGATCACCGCGGCCATTCGCGCCGGCGCCTCGCCGCGGCATGTGCCCGACGACATCGTGGCCGTGCCGGGCATCCCGCGGACGATGACCGGTAAGCGGCTGGAGATCCCGGTCAAACGGATCCTGCTGGGCGCGGCGCCCGGCGATGTCGTCACACCCAGCTCACTGGACCGCCCCGAGCTGCTCGGGGTGTTCGCCGACGCCGCGCGTAGTGCCCTGCGGCGGCGTCCCGCCTGACCTCAGCCCCGGACGGCCGACACCGCGGCGGTCAACAGGCTTCTCGCCTGCTCGGTGTCGGCCGGTACGGGTGCTTGGCCGGCGGCCGTCACCGAATTGGCGCTCACCGTCACCACGAAGTTTTTGAGGTAGGCGACGTAGTAGTAGAGCTCTCCGGTGCGCTCTTTTCCCTTGACCGTGACCTCGAACTGGCGGTGGGTGGCCGACGTCTGCGCATCCTGGATCTGCGGGGCGTCCACGACGTCGACCGTCCCGCTGGCGTTCTCGGTGGTGAACGCGACGTGCTGGCAGTTCTGCGGCAGCGCCGCTTCGGGCACGTGGTCGATGTTCTGCGCGGCGATCACGGTGAACCGGGTGCCGTTTCCCTGGGCGAGGACGGAGGCCGCGGTGCCCTTGAGCCCGGGAGGCAGTCGCTGACCGGTGGCCAGGTCGGCGCATTCCGGCGGGTCGAACGTCATGTTCGGTGGGAGTTTCGGCGGCGCAAGGGTTTTCGGGTCGATGTCCGTCGGCCCTTTGGTCGCCACGCGATACTCCGGGCCGAAGTTCGACTTGACCGCGAACACCTTGGCGACGTCGACCGGCTGGTTGGCCGCCGGCTTGCCCGCCGAATCCGACTGGTTCTTCGAGCAGGCGGCGAGGGCGCAGACGCACATCAGGCCGGCCAGTGTCTTCCGAGCTTGCACCCGTGCACTGTACCCAGCGCCGGAGCCGGCCCGCGACGGGCCGCTACTCGGGGACCGGCAACTCCTCGGGGCTCCGCGCCGCGCGGCGGTGGCTCAGGTACACCCGACCCGCCGAGATCAGGGCGGGCAGCAACGACACGAACAGGATGGCCAGGATGATCTCTTGCAGGTTGTCGTGGACGAACTCGTTGTTGCCCAGGAAGTAACCCAGCAGCGTCGCGCCGGCACCCCAGGCGACGCCGCCGACGATGTCGAACCCGAGGAACACCGGATAGCGCATGTAGGACACGCCCGCGACCACCGGGACGAACGTCCGCACGATCGGCGCGAAGCGGGCCAGGATGATCGCCTTGGGGCCGTACTTCTCGAAGAACGCGTGCGATTCGGTGACGTAGTGCTTCTTGAAGAAGCGGGAATCTTCCTTGTTGAACAGCGCCGGCCCGATCCGGCGCCCGATGAGGTAGCCGGTCTGGTCGCCCAGCACCGCGACGACCGCCACGCAGACCGCCAGCACCTCGATGCTGACCGGCGGGTGGGCGCTGGCGGCCAGCAGGCCGCCGGTGAACAGCAGCGACTCGCCGGGCAGCAGCGGGAACAGCAGACCGGTCTCGACGAAGACGATGAGCAGGATGCCCGGCAGCACCGCGTGCCCGAAAACCCCGTCGGCGCCCAACCAGTACATCGGGTCGAGCAGGTCGGGCATCGCGACCAGGGTGGTGGACATCGCTCCCAAGATACCGGCGCCGGCCCGGCGGGCTGTTTAACGCCGCCGTCTTCTTGGAATACTGGGGTTCTACGTCGGTAGGCGCGGCCCCGCAGCAGCCGGGAGGACCAGGCGTACCAGGAGGACCAGGAGGAAATGTCATGCCCATCGCAACGCCCGAGGTCTATTCCGAGATGCTGCGACGCGCCAAGGAGGGCTCCTACGCCTTCCCGGCCATCAACTGCACGTCCTCGGAGACCGTCAACGCCGCGCTCAAGGGATTCGCCGACGCCGGCAGCGACGGCATCATCCAGTTCTCCACCGGTGGCGCGGAGTTCGCCTCCGGTCTGGGGGTGAAGAACATGGTGACCGGTGCGGTGGCGCTGGCCGAGTTCGCGCACGTCATTGCTGCCAAGTACCCGATCACCGTGGCGCTGCACACCGACCACTGCCCCAAGGACAAGCTGGACGGCTACGTCCGGCCGCTGCTGGCGGTTTCCGCTGAACGAGTGCGCGCGGGCAAGAACCCCTTGTTCGGTTCGCACATGTGGGACGGCTCGGCGGTGCCCATCGACGAGAACCTCGACATCGCCCGCCAGCTGCTCAAGGAAGCCGCGGCCGCCAAGATCATCCTGGAGGTCGAGATCGGCGTGGTCGGCGGCGAAGAGGACGGGGTGGCTCACGAGATCAACGAGAAGCTGTACTCGACGCCGGAGGACTTCGAGAAGACCGTCGAGGCGCTGGGCGCCGGCGAGCACGGCAGGTACCTGCTGGCGGCGACGTTCGGCAACGTGCACGGCGTCTACAAGCCCGGCAACGTCAAGCTGCGGCCTGAGGTGCTGGCCAAGGGCCAGCAGGTGGCGTCGGCCAGGCTCGGCCTGCCGGAGGGTTCCAAGCCGTTCGACTTCGTGTTCCACGGCGGGTCGGGGTCGGAGAAGTCCGAGATCGAGGAGGCTCTGCGCTACGGCGTGGTGAAGATGAACGTCGACACCGACACCCAGTACGCGTTCACCCGGCCGATCGCCGCGCACATGTTCACCAACTACGACGGCGTGCTCAAGGTCGACGGCGAGGTAGGCAACAAGAAGGTCTACGACCCGCGCAACTACCTCAAGAAGGCCGAAGCGGGCATGACCGAGCGGGTCGTCGAGGCTTGCACCGACCTGCACTGCGCCGGCAAATCGCTGACGGCCTGAGCGCCGTCACCCGGTGCTGGCCGTCACCCGGTGCTGGCCTGGCAGATCTTCCACTGGTCGTCGCGGAACTGCAGGTCGAAGCTGCGGGTCGACCGGACCTGCGGCGCGTAGGCCATGAACGCGGTGACGTTGGCCTCCGCGTGCCGGCCGCTGACGACCACCTGGTCGATGCTGGCGACCACCGGATACTGCTTGGCGCCGGCGATCTGGTGGTAGGTGTCCGCCCAGGCCTGATCGTCGTAGTTGTCGTAGCTGTCGCGGAAGCTCCCGCAGGTGATGTTGCGCAGGGTGGCCAGGTCGCCGGTTTGCACCGCGGCGTCGAAGCTCTGGATAGTTTTACGCACCTGCTCGTCCTGGGACGCGGCCCTGGTCGTGTGTCCGCGGGTCAGCACGACGGTGCCCAGCACCGCGACCGCCGCCAACGCCAGGATGATCAGTATCAGCGCCAGCACCCAGCCCCAGCTGCGTTGTCTGGAACGCCGCAGCCGGGTGCCCATGCCCGGCGGGATCAGCTGCGGTGTCGCCGTTCTCGGTGCCGTCGGGCCGAAACCGGTTCCCCGTTCACCGGTCTGCAGGATCTCGGTCGCCGGCTCCGGGGTGGTCTGGATCACCGTCGTCTCCTTGGCGTCGAAGCCCGGCGCGGTGAAGCGGCGCTCTCCTCGCGGCCGCGGGGGTGTCGGCACGTGGTGTTCGTCGGGCTCGCGGACCGGCTCGATCACCTCGGTCGCCGGTTCGGCGTCGCCGGCCCGGGTGGGTTCGCCGGCGGGATCGTCGGCCCGCCCGGCGCCGGATCCCCCCGGCTGGGCCGTCTCGTCGCGGCCGAACGCGTCCGG
>NZ_JAVKSH010000099.1:11011-13832 GCF_039583805.1 Mycobacterium sp.
GCCCTGGCCGAGGAAGCCCTGGCCGAGAAAGCCCTGGCCGAAGCAGCCCTGGCTGACGACAGGGTCGTCACCGCGTACGCCTACGCCCGGACCGGCTACCATCGCGGCCTCGATGCGTTGCGCCGCAACGGCTGGAAGGGCTTCGGGCCGGTGCCCTACGCCCACGAACCGAACCGGGGCTTCCTGCGCTGCGTGGCGGCGCTGGCGCGGGCCGCCGACGCCATCGGCGAGACCGGCGAGTACCAGCGCTGCCTGGACCTGCTCGACGACTGCGACCCGGCGGCCCGCACCGAACTCGGCCTTTCCTGAGCGGCGTCACGAACGACGTCCGCACCAAGACCGCGGCGCCGGGCAGGCCGATCCTGCCCGGCGCGAGGAACAACATCGGCAGCCCCGGCGACCAACCACAGGTTGCTTTACCTGCGCGGATCCAGAGACAGATATCCGCGCACGGCGGTGTCGTGATCGCCGAATCGCCAAGCGGTGATCGCGTGACCGAATTCGTGCGGGCAGAGCGCCAGGCCAATGATGGCAGCTCGTCGGACCAGCGTGACGTGCACAACGGCGCGCGGACGGCGCGAGAGCGTTACGGCGTGGCTTCTTGTGTGCGGTGCATGCGTGCCTGACCATCTGCGTTATGAAGGGCGCGGGCAGTCCGGACAGGCGCCGGTTGACGCGCCGAAGATTCTTGGCCGCCGGTGCCGGCGCGATGGCTGCGGGCGTAACCGGCGGCCGAGTTGCCGGCGCCGGCCCGGCGAGACCCACCGGTCCGCCGACCTCACTTGAAGAAGAAGCGCTGGCTGTGTTGGGCAAGACCACGCTGCGCTCTGCGGGATCGCGTCCGTTCCCGAACCTGGCCCCGGGCACCCACGCCGTGCCCCAGATCGAGCACGTCGTGATGTGCATGATGGAGAATCACTCCTACGACAACATCCTCGGCATGCTCGGCCGGGCTCCCGGGCAAACCCCGCGCGGCGACGGCTACACGATCGTCGACCACACTCCCACCGCGTTCAACCCCTACGGAACACCGACCTTCACTAACCCCTATGCCAACGGCAATACACAGCTCGCGTTTCACCTGCCGACTACCTGTCAGAACGATGTCACTGTCACCCAGGAGTGGAAGCAGGCTCACATCCAGTACAACAATGGCAACAACCAGGGCTTTGTGATCTCACAGAGCGGCCCCAGCGCCATGGGCTATTGGACGGGCCAAAACCTGCCGTTCACCTACGCGCTGGCCAACACGTTCCCCATCGGCGATCGGTACTTCGCTTCGCTGCTCGGCCAGACATTTCCCAACCGGCGTTATCTGATCGCCGGTACCTCGGCGGGGATGACCGACGACTTCGAGGAATCGCTGACTGACCTCCCCCAGTGGGGGACGCTGCTCATGCCATCGCCGCGCGGTACCGTCTTCGACCGCTGCTCCCAGTTCAACCTCACCTGGCGGGACTACGCGACGTCTTATCCGCTCGGGGCCACCGCGTTGCTCTACCCGCTCAACGACACGCGAGCGCTACTGAGGATGACAAAGATCGGACAGTTCTTCGCCGACGCTGCGGCGGGCACACTTCCCAACGTCTGCATCGTCGACATGAACTTCAGCACCCAGTCGCAGGAGAATCCGCAGAATATGGTGGTGGGCGAGACTTTTTTGCGCACCGTGGTGCAGGCGGTCGGCGCATCGCCCAAATGGGACAAGACGGTGCTCGTCATTCAATACGACGAGTGGGGCGGCTGGGCGGACCATGTGCCGCCACCCGTCGCGCTGGCTCCGGATGTGATCCCTCCGGTGGTCAACCTCGGCGAATCGCAATACGACGGCTTCCACCGCTACGGCTTCCGGGTGCCGGCGATCCTGGTCTCGCCGTTCGCGAAGCAGAACTACGTGAGCCACCTTGTCTACGACCACACCTCGGTGCTTGCCCTGATTGAGACTATTTGGAATCTGCCGTCGTTGGGGCTGCGCGACGCCAACGCCAACAACTTGATGGACTTCATCGACGAGGACGCCATGCGGAGCGGCAAGCCCACGTTCGGCCCGGCGACGATTGCCAACCTTCCCCCCTCCGGCGAGAGCCCGGCCTCCCTGGCCTGCTCGTCCCAGGCGCCGGTGCCGCTCCCACCCTCCGGCTCGGTGGTGCCCGCCGGAGCCGCGGCATCGACACGCGGTTGATTTGTGATGCACCAGCAGCCAGCCTTCGCTGTGTCGGCAGATCACCGACCGTCGACCCGGTTGCGGGGCGGGCACTTCATCGCGAACAGCCATTGTGCCCGGGCTGCCCAGCTGGGCCGCCCGCCCCGACAGCCAGCGGCCGGGCCGTCCGGTCGAGGACACGACAGCGGCGCGAAGACCGGGCGGCGTCACCGTCGGCTGGATGAGCGCCCCGGCCACGTCGCCGTCGAACAGCACCGTGTCGTCGACCACCGTCTCGCCGTGCACCACCACGGCATTGCCGGACGGCTCCCACTGGGCGACGTCGACCGCGTTCACAACGCTCCGCGCAAACCGCTCGAGACAGGCTCAGTCGCCGGCTGGACCACAATGAGCGGGACATCGCGAACGAGAGAAGGCCACCGCGTAGCGACGGCCGTCCGACGTCTGCTCGCCTGCTCGGTCATGTCGCCGGACATGACCGAGCGACACCGGGAGAGGTCTAACGGATGGTTGGCATGAACCGCGCACGGGAACGGATGCGCTCACGCAACGACAATCCGCGCCGCCACAACCGGGTAGTCGGTGCCGGCACGGCTGCCGTTGCGCTTTTGACGTTCGGTTCAACCCCACTGGCCGCCGCGCCCCCGCTCGGGCTGA
>NZ_JAVKSH010000100.1:0-8674 GCF_039583805.1 Mycobacterium sp.
CGAGATCAGCTGCGACAACTCCGACAGCAGGTTGGTGGCGGCCGCAGCGGCGCTGGTGACCGGGTTGGCCTGCGCGGCCGGACGGGTGATCGGCGGTGGCTCGGTGAACAAGGTCAATGCCGCCGCGTGCGCCGACGAGGCGGCATAGCCGTACATCGCGGTGGCGTCCTGGGCCCACATCTCGGCGTACTGGGCCTCGGTGGCGGCGATCGCCGGGATGTTCTGCCCGAAGAAGTTGGTCGCCACCAACGCCGCCAACAGCGCCCGGTTGGCCGCGATCACCGCCGGCGGCACCGTCGCGGCGAACGCCATCTCGAAGGCCGCCGCAGCCGCCCTGGCCTGAGCAGCCGCCTGCTCGGCCTGGGTGGCGGTCGCGCTCAGCCAGGCCACGTAAGGAGCGGCCGCGGCCGCCATCGCCAGCGACGTCGGGCCATGCCAGGAGTCGACGAGCCCGACGATCGCCGAGTCGTAGGACCTCGCCGCCCAGGACAACTCGGCGGCCAGCGCGTCCCAGGCCGCCGCGGCCGACATGATCGGCCCGGAACCCGGCCCGGAATACATGCGCCCGGAGTTAATCTCCGGCGGCAGTATCGCGAAATCGAACATTGCCCCCCATGGTGCTAGCAAACGGTGGAATCGGCCGCCGCGGATGAGACGGCGACGCCACCCGAAGCGGCGCTGCCGTAGATCCCAGAGGTCCCGGAGTTCCCGGCCGAGCCCCAGGTGTGCAGGTGGCCGGGCGTCACCGCTGGCAACTGTTGTTCCGTGGACACGAATAACATCGACGTTCCTCGTCGTTGAGCAGGGACGGTACCGAACGTGGCTTCGCTAGCGTACACGAGGATAACCAGGGGTTCCACCACCTCCCGCCTCCTCCCGCATCGGCGCGACGCCTCCCCGAGGGCGTTCGCGTCATTGTCCGCTTGGGCGCGGCCGCGCGCAGGATAATTCTCGATTTGGGTGGGTCAGCGTCGGTCGATCGGCGACGTTCGGTCCGCTGCGCGGCGCATATTCAGCTCTGTCCACACTTCGCCTCAGCAGAGCCTCAGCAAACTCGGCCAGCGACGGGTCCTGCGCACAGCAGCCGGCACGGAGCGGGCGTTGCCCGTCGACCGAGAGCCGGCCGTCGAGGAACGCCGGCGGCGACGTTCAACGCGCCAGCAGCTCGCGCAGCCTGGCCCGGCCGTCGTCGTCCAGCGGCAGCAGCGGCCGGCGCGGATCCCCCACCGGCACGCCGAGCAGATCCAGGCCGGCTTTGACCGTCGTGGGCAGCCCGCCCGCGACGATGAACTCCAGCAGCGGCCGCAGGTCGTCGTAGAGCCGTTGCGCGGTCTGCAGATCGCCGGTGTGCACAGCCTCGTACAGGGCGATGCACGGCTGCGGCCGCAGACACGGGGCGGCCGTGCACCAGCCGGCCGCGCCGGCCCGCAGCGCGTCGAGCACCAGCGGGTTGCTGCCGTTGTAGAACGGCAGCTCTCCCCCGCTGAGCTCGGCGAGGCGCTGCATCCGCGACAGGTCCCCGGTGGACTCCTTGACCATGGTCAGGTTGTCGATCGTCTCGAACATGCCCACCAGCAGCTCGGGGCGCATGTCGATGCCGCTGGTCGCAGGATTGTTGTAGGCCATCACCGGGATCCCGATCGACTCGCCGATACCGCGGTAGTGCGCGACGATCTCACGTTCGGCGAGCTTCCAGTAGGACACCGGCAGGACCATCACCGCGTCGGCGCCGGCCTTCTCGGCGTAGCGGGCACGCCGAATCGTGGCGGCGGTGGTCAGATCCGACACGCCGGCCACGACGGGCACCCGGCCGCCGACCGCGGCGATCGTGGTGTCGACGACGGTGTCGAACTCGGCCTCGTCGAGGTAGGCCAGCTCGCCGGTGCTGCCCAGCGGCGCGATCGCGTGCACACCGGCGCCCACCAACGCCTCGACCAGCGCGGTCAGCGCCGCGGTGTCGATGTCGTCGTCGGCGGAGAACGGGGTCACCGGGTAGGCGATGATGCCGTGGATCGCGGGCACTGCGGGCTCCTCAGCTGGTGAAAACGTCGGGGTGGCGAGCCAGGGCGCGACGGGCATAGTAGGCGAAATTCGCCTGGCTGCGTGCGGGTCTCAGCGTCCAGTCGTGGGCCTCACGGGCCAGCTGCTCGGGCAGGTGCCCGATGGTGCCGGCGGCCATCGCGGCCAGTTGCAGTCTGGCGGCCCGTTCGATAAGCACCGCCAGCGAGCACGCCTCCTCGATGCTGGCGGCGGCCACCACCTGACCGTGGTGGGCCAGCAGGATCGCCTTCTTGTCGCCCAGGGCGGTGCTGATGATCTCGCCCTCCTCGTTGCCGACGGGAACACCCGGCCAGTCGGCCAGAAAGGCGCAGTCGTCGTAGAGCGGTGTGGTGTCCATCTGCGACACCACCAGTGGCACCTCCAGCATCGACAGCGCCGCCACATGAAACGGGTGGGTGTGCACGATGCAGCGCACGTCCGGCCGTGCACGGTAGATCCAGCTGTGAAAGCGGTTGGCGGGGTTGGCCATTGCGGTCACGCTGGGGCCGTCGAGCACGGTGAGATCCTCGTCGACGGTCAGCAGGTTGGCGTCGGTGATCTCGTCGAAACCCAGACCCAGCTGCTGGGTGTAGTAGGTGCCGGGCTGCTCGGCGCGCGCGGTGATCTGGCCCGCCAGGCCCGAATCGTGCCCGGCGTCGAACAGCACGCGGCAGGTCAGCGCCAGCTTCTGGCGGGTTGTCAATCCCGACTCGCCGACGTTGGCGGCAAGGCTGTCTTGGGCGCGGCGCATCAGGTCGGCTTTGGAATCGGTGAACGTGGTGGCCATCGGAGGCTCCCGGGGATTCGGTGTGTTGTGGAACGGCGTAAAGACACTTGTTAAGACACTATAGCCACCATAGGACACCTTGTGTCATGATGCAAGGGTGACGACGACCGCAGGGCGGCCCCGGTGACGGCGCTGCTGCGCGCGGTCCGCCGCCAGCGCGGCCTCACGCTGGAGAACCTCGCCGAGCAGACCGGCCTGACCAAGAGCTATCTGTCCAAGATCGAGCGTCGGCGCAGCACACCGTCGATCGCGGTGGCAATCAAACTCGCCCGCGCGCTCGGCGTCGACGTCGCGCAGCTGTTCTCCGACGAGCCCGCAGACGCCGCACTCACCGTCGACCGCGCAGCCGACCGCCGCCGCGGCCGCTGCCGCTACGCGGCCCTCGCGCCCGGGTTGCTGGGAAAAGCGATGTCGCCGTTCGTCGTTCGTCCTACCCGCACGGCCGCTGCCGATCCCCACCCGGTGCACACCGGTCAGGAGTTCGTGTTCGTGCACACCGGTACCGTCGAACTTCACTACGGCGACCGGACCGTCACGCTCGGCACCGGTGACAGCGCCTATTTCGACGCGTCGGTCGGCCACCGTTTCCGCGCGGTCGGCCCCGCACCGGCCGAGGTCGTCGTCGTCGCGCACATCGAACCCGGGAGCATGCGGTGAAGCTGTGGTTCTGCTACAGCACGCTGCGCCGGCGGGAGGTCCAGCCGGCGACGTTCGGCCGCGCGCTCGACGGGGGCCCGACGCCGCTGACATGTGCGGCCGGCTCCGGTAAGAATCAGACATGGGCGACGATCGCGCGCCGTCGGGAATCAGCCGCCGGACGTTGCTGACGTCCGGTACCGCGGCGGGACTGGTGGTGGCGGGCGTGGGCGGCGCCGCGCTGTTGCGCTCACCGCCGCGCGGCCCGCTGCTGTGGAACCGGCCCGATCGCAGCGGCGCCCCGCCGGTGGGCGGTCTGCACCTGCAGTTCGGCAAGAACGCGGCCACCGACGTCACGGTGTCCTGGCACACCGTCGACCCGGTGGCCCATCCGCGGGTGATGCTGGGTTCGCCGGCATCGGGCTTCGGCCGCACGGTGGATGCGCACACGCGCACCTACCGGGACGCCACGTCGGGCGCAGAGGTTCGCGTCAACCATGCCGTGCTGGACCGGCTGACACCCGACACCGACTACGTGTACGCGGCGGTGCACGACGGCACCAACCCCGAACTGGGGACCGTCCGCACTGCCCCGTCCGGGCGACAACCGCTGCGCTTCACCAGCTTCGGCGATCAGGCCACCCCGATGCTGAACCGGCTGGACGACGGCAGGTACGTCAGCGACAGTGTCGGCTCACCGGCCGCCGGCGACATCACCACGGCAATCGAACGCGTCGGCCCGTTGTTCAACCTGGTCAACGGCGACCTGTGCTACGCCAACCTGGCGCACGACCGGATTCGCACCTGGTCGGACTGGTTCGACAACAACACGCGCTCGGCGCGCTACCGGCCGTGGATGCCGGCGGCGGGTAATCACGAAAACGAATTGGGCAACGGGCCGGTCGGTTTCGCGGCCTATCAGACCTACTTCGCGCTGCCCGACTCCGGCGCCGACGCCGAGCTGCGCGGCCTGTGGTATTCGTTCACCGCCGGTTCGGTGCGGGTTATCAGCCTGTCCAACGACGACGTGTGCTTGCAGGACGGCGGCAACTTCTACGTGCACAACTACTCCGGCGGCGCGCAAAGGCGTTGGCTGGAAACCGAACTGGCCGATGCGCGCGGCAACCCCGACGTGGACTGGGTCGTCGTCTGCATGCACCAGACGGCGATCTCCACCGCCGACCGCACCAACGGCGCCGACCTGGGCATCCGCCAGGAGTGGCTGCCGTTGTTCGACCGCTACCAGGTCGACCTGGTGGTGTGCGGCCACGAGCACCACTACGAACGCTCCCACCCGGTGCGCGGCGCGCTGGACAACGACACCCGAACGCCGATTCCCGTCGACACCCGCGCCGACGTCGTCGACTCCACCCGCGGCACGGTGCATGTCGTGATCGGCGGGGGCGGCACCTCGATCCCGTCGAACACCATGTTCTTCCCGCAGCCGCGCTGCCGGGTGCTGACCGGTGTCGGCGCCTTCGACCCGGCGCGCGGACGCAAGCCACCGATCTACCTGGTCGAGGAGGCGCCCTGGTCGGTGTTCCGGGATCGCGAAAACCCCTACGGGTTCGCGGTTTTCGACGTCGACCCGGGATCGCCGGGCGGGCGAACGTCGATCACGGCAACGCACTACGCGGTGAGCAGGCCGTTCGGCGCGATGACCGAAGTGGACCGGTTCACGCTGAGCAAGCCCCGCGCCGGCTAGCGCGGCAGCCGTGACAGTACTTCGGCGACAACGTTTTCCATCATAACGTCGACCTGTTCGCCCGTCGTCAGGTTCTTCACCCCGATCGTGCCGGCCTCGATGTCGCGCTCACCGGCGACCAGCGCGATGCGCGCGCCCGACCGGTCGGCCGCGCGCATCGCACCTTTGAGGCCGCGCTCGCCGTAGGCCATGTCGACGCGCACACCTGCGGCCCGCAGACGGCCGGCCAGCACCGCCAGCCGCAGCTTGGCCTGCTCCCCCAGCGGCACCCCGTACGCGTCGCAGCGGGCCGCAGCGCCGACCGTTTTCCCCTCGGCCCGCAACGCCAGCAGCGTGCGGTCCACGCCCAGGCCGAACCCGATGCCGGACAGGTCCTGCCCGCCGAGCTGGCGCATCAGCCCGTCGTAGCGGCCGCCGCCGCCGATGCCTGACTGCGCACCCAGGCCGTCATGCACGAACTCGAAGGTGGTCTTGGTGTAGTAATCCAATCCGCGCACCATCCGCGGGTTGATCACATACGGCACACCGAGCGCGTCGAGGTGGGCACGCACCGTGTCGAAGTGCTGCTGGGCGACGTCGGAGAGATGATCGAGCATCACCGGGGCATCGGCCGTCGCCGCAATGACCTCCGGGCGCTTGTCGTCGAGCACCCGCAGCGGGTTGACCTCGGCGCGGCGGCGGGTCTCCGCATCGAGGTCGAGCCGAAAAAGATAGTCCTGCAACAACTCCCGGTACCCTGGCCGGCAGGTGTCGTCGCCCAGCGAGGTGATCTCCAGCCGGAAACCTTCCAGGCCCAGCGCGCGGAAACCGGCGTCGGCCACCGCGATCACCTCGGCGTCCAGTGCTGGATCGTCGACGCCGATCGCCTCCACTCCGACCTGCTGCAGCTGGCGGTAGCGGCCGGCCTGCGGGCGCTCGTAGCGGAAGAACGGGCCCGCGTAGCACAGCTTGACCGGCAGCGCGCCGCGATCGAGGCCGTGCTCGACGACCGCGCGCACCACGCCCGCGGTGCCTTCCGGCCGCAGCGTCACCGAACGGCCGCCCCGGTCGGCGAACGTGTACATCTCCTTGGACACCACGTCGGTGGACTCGCCGACGCCGCGGGCGAACAGCGCGGTGTCCTCGAAGATCGGCAGCTCGACGTCGACGTACCCGGCCCGGCGGGCGGCGTCGAGCAGGCCGTCGCGGACGGCGACGAAAGCCGCCGAGTCCGGCGGCACATAGTCCGGAACTCCCTTGGGCGCCGACAGTGCCGCGAACTCGGTCACGCGCTGAGCCCATCGAGGAACGGGTTGTGACGGCGCTCGGCGCCGATCGTGGTCTGCGGGCCGTGCCCGGGCAGCACCAGCGTGGAGTCGTCGAGCACCAGCAGCTTGTCGACGATCGAGCACAGCAGGTCGCGGCCGCTGCCGCCGAGCAGGTCGGTGCGTCCCACCGATCGCTGGAACAGGGTGTCGCCGGTGAACACCGCCTCCGACGCGTCCCCGGTCACCTTGAACACCACCGATCCGCGGGTGTGGCCGGGGGTGTGCTCGACGGTGACGGTGATGCCGCCCAGGTCGAGTTTGTCGCGGTCCCGGTCCAGCTCGACGACCTGCCTGGGCTCGCGGAACACCGCCGCCAACAGCAGCTGGGCGATCCGCGGGCCGAAGCCCTTGATGGGGTCGGTCAGCATGAACCGGTCCTCGGGGTGGATGTAGGCGGGGCAGCCGAACGTGTCGGACACCTTCTGGGCCGACCAGATGTGGTCGACGTGGCCGTGGGTGAGCAGCACCGCCGCGGGGGTCAGCCGATTCTCGTCCAGGATGCGCCGCAGCGGACCCATCGCTCGCTGGCCCGGGTCGACGATGACGGCGTCCGCCCCGGGGTGCGGCGCCAGCACGTAGCAGTTGCACTGCAGCAACCCCGCAGGGAATCCGGTGAGGAACACGCTGCCCAGTTTCCCATCCCGGGCTCCGCGCCCGGGTGGTGCCACCCGTGCCCAGCGTCAGCTGGCACACTCGTGTGCTGACCGGAGCACAACCACGACGGAGGGATATCGGCGGTGCCGACCAACGAACAGCGCCGTGCGGCAGCCAAGCGCAAACTCGAACGCCAGCTGGAACGCCGCACCCGGCAGGCCCGTCGCCAACGGATCCTGGGCATCGTCGGCGCGGTGCTCGCGGCGGTCGTCCTGGCGGGCGCAGCCGGCTACAGCGTCTGGTACGCCAACCACGACAAGAACACCAAGGCGTCGGCGTCGGCCTCCAGCTCGGGCACCACGACCCCGGCGGCTGCCGGCGACCTGTCCGGCCTGCCGCCGTTGCCGCCGTTCACGCCGGCGGCCGACCTGGGCGCCAACTGCCAGTACCCGGCCTCGCCGGAGCAACCCAGCACGCCGGTGAACCCGCCGCACAGCGGCAAGGTGCCCACCGAGCCGGCCACCGTGAGCGTCAGCATGGTAACCGATCAGGGCAACATCGGACTGCTGCTGGCCAACAACGAATCCCCCTGCACCGTCAACAGTTTCGTCAGCCTGGCACAGCAGAAGTTCTTCGACGGCACCCAGTGCCATCGGCTGGCCGCGTCGGCGGCGCTGAGCGTGCTGCAGTGCGGCGACCCCAAGGGCGACGGCACCGGCGGACCGGGTTATCAGTTCGCCAACGAGTACCCCACCGACCAGTACAAGCCCGACGACCCGGCACTGCACGAGCCCGTCGTCTACCCGCGCGGCACGCTGGCCATGGCGAACTCCGGGCCGAACACCAACGGCAGCCAGTTCTTCATGGTGTACAAGGATTCGCAGCTGCCACCGGAATACACGGTGTTCGGCAAAATCCAGGACGACGGGCTGGCCACCCTGGACAAGATCGCCAAGGGCGGCGTCGCCGGCGGCGGTGACGACGGCCCGCCGGCCATCGCGGTCACCATCAAGTCGGTGCGACTGGACTGAGCAGCGCGAGCTGGCCTTCGGGGTGCCGGCCGCACACCTGCTCCCCGGCAAATGACTCGCGCCGCCGAGATCGGCGGTGATCAGCCTGCCCTCGCCGGCCGCCGCCAGCACGCAGCCTTCCGACAACTCTCAGACACGAATTTCTCGTAGAGCTACCGAACGCGACCCCCGTGGCGTACCCTGAATTTACACAGGCGTAACAGGGTCGTAACGAGCGGGAAAAATGATGTCAAATCTCCAGTACGCTAAAGTCCCTGGTCGGAAGCGGCCACTCCCGAGGTTCGCAACGTCGCGGGCCGTCCTGAGAGTGGCGCGGCAGACGATGATCGCCGGCGTCGGCGCGCTGGTTATCCTCGGTGCCGCCGGCGGCACCGGCCTGCCGGGACAAGCCCGCGCGGACAGCCCGGGGTGTGTGGCCGAACAGGTAGATCCCTGCCCGCCGCCGGTGGACCACCCGCCCGGTCCGGTGACTCAACACGGCCTGAAAAGTACGGAGCAACCCCAGACGTGGATTACCTGCCAGCCGGCGGGAAGATTTGGGCAAATCTGCGTTCGGCACACAAGGCGATGATGC
>NZ_JAVKSH010000100.1:8774-13581 GCF_039583805.1 Mycobacterium sp.
CGATGATGCTCCGCGCGATGCTGATCGCGACTGTTCTGATTCCGGCCTGAGCTGCTACAGCGCATCCACTGGGCGAGCAGCCCTCACGCCGCCGACGTGATCCGGTAGACGTCGAAGACACCCTCGACGTTGCGGACCACGTCGAGCAGATGCCCCAGATGCTTGGGGTCGCCCATCTCGAAGGTGAACCGGCTGATCGCCACCCGGTCGTTGGAGGTGGTCACCGACGCCGACAAAATGTTGACCTTCTCGTCGGCCAACGCGCGGGTGATGTCGGAGAGCAGCCGGTGCCGGTCGAGCGCCTCGACCTGGATGGCCACCAGGAACACCGACGACGGCGACGGCGACCAGAGCACGTCGATGATCCGCTCGGCCTGCTGACGCAGCGACTCGGCGTTGGTGCAGTCGGTGCGGTGCACGCTGACCCCGCCGCCGCGGGTGACGAACCCCATGATCTCGTCACCCGGCACCGGGGTGCAGCACTTGGCCAGCTTGCTCAGCACGCCGGACGCGCCGGGCACCGACACCCCGACGTCGTCGCTGCGCTGGCGCTGCGGCATGGTGGCCGGCGTGGACCGCTCGGCGAGCTCCTCCTCGGCCTGGTCGATACCGCCCAGCTCGGCCAGCAACCGCTGCACGGCATGTTTGGCCGAGACGTGCCCTTCGCCGATCGCGGTGTAGAGCGCCGACACGTCGGCGTAGTGCAGCTCGGTGGCCACCGCCGACATCGAGCCGCCGTTGACCAGGCGCTGCAACGGAAGTCCGCCGCGGCGCACCTCGCGGGCCATCGCCTCTTTGCCGGCCTCCAGCGCCTCCTCGCGGCGCTCCTTGGCGAACCACTGCCGGATCTTGGTCTTCGCGCGCGGCGACCCCACGAACTGCTGCCAGTCCCGCGACGGCCCGGCGTTGGGCGCCTTGGAGGTGAAGATCTCGACGACCTCGCCGTTTTCCAGCTTGCGTTCCAGCGCCACCAGCCGCCCGTTGACGCGGGCACCGATGCAGCGGTGCCCGACCTCGGTGTGCACCGCGTAGGCGAAGTCCACCGGCGTCGACCCTGACGGCAACGTGATCACGTCCCCCTTCGGCGTGAACACGAAGATCTCTTGCACCGCAAGGTCGTAACGCAGCGACTCGAGGAACTCGCCCGGGTCGGCCGCCTCCCGCTGCCAGTCGAGCAGTTGACGCATCCACGCCATGTCGTCGATTTCGGCGGTGGCATGCGGATGCGGAAATCCGTTGCGGCCCTTCGCTTCCTTGTAACGCCAGTGCGCCGCGATACCGTATTCGGCGGTGCGGTGCATGTCGCGGGTGCGAATCTGCACCTCCAGCGGCTTACCCTCCGGGCCGACGACGGTGGTGTGCAGCGACTGGTACACGCCGTAGCGCGGCTGGGCGATGTAGTCCTTGAACCGGCCCGCCATCGGCTGCCACAGCGAATGCACCACGCCCACAGCGGCATAGCAGTCCCGGATCTCGTCGCACAGGATGCGGATGCCGACCAGGTCGTGGATGTCGTCGAAGTCGCGGCCCTTGACGATCATCTTCTGGTAGATCGACCAGTAATGTTTCGGCCGACCCTCGACGGTCGCCTTGATCTTCGACGCGCCGAGGGTGTTGACGATCTCGGTGCGCACCTTGCCCAGGTAGGTGTCCCGTGAGGGCGCACGGTCGGCCACCAGCCGCACGATCTCCTCGTATTTCTTCGGGTGCAGGATCGCGAACGACAGGTCCTCCAGCTCCCACTTGACAGTGGCCATCCCCAGCCGATGTGCCAGCGGCGCAATCACTTCCAGTGTCTCGCGGGCTTTGTGGGCCTGCTTCTCCGGCGGCAGGAAGCGGATGGTCCGCATGTTGTGCAGCCGGTCGGCCACCTTGATCACCAGGACCCGCGGGTCACGCGCCATCGCGGTGATCATCTTGCGGATGGTCTCCCCTTCGGCGGCGCTGCCCAGTACGACACGGTCCAGCTTGGTCACCCCGTCGACGAGATGGCCCACCTCGTCGCCGAACTCCTCGGAGAGCTGCTCCAGCGTGTAGCCGGTGTCCTCGACGGTGTCGTGCAGCAGCGCGGCCACCAGGGTTGTGGAGTCCATGCCCAGCTCGGCCAGGATGTTGGCGACGGCCAGCGGGTGGGTGATGTAGGGATCCCCGGACTGCCGCAGCTGGCTGGCATGGCGCTGTTCGGCGACCTCGTAGGCCCGCTGCAGGAGCGCGACGTCGGCCTTGGGATAGATCTCGCGGTGCACCGCGACCAGCGGCTCCAGCACCGGGTTGAGGGCGCTGCGCTGGGCTGTCATCCGCCGGGCCAGCCGGGCCCGCACCCGCCGTGACGCGCTGCTGGACGTCTTCAGCGCGTCCGAGCTCGGCTCGGGCACGTCGGTGACCGGCATCGGTTGGGTCGCCGTGCCCTGCTCGTCCGCCACCGTCGTCACCTCCGCCTTCCGAGGATATCCGCTTGACGTCCGACTGCCCGGCTTCTTGCCGGGCCGATTGCGGGCCGGGAGTGTCTACAGCCGGCGCACGCTGTGCACCGGCAGCGGCGCCACCAGGCCACGACCGCCGAGCCTGGCGAGCTCGAGCACCACCGCGGCCGCCGTCACCCGCGCGCCGGCCCGCTCCAGCAGCCGGTGCGCGGCGGCGACCGTGCCGCCGGTGGCCAGCACGTCGTCAACGATGACGACGCGGCGGCCCGCCAGCTCGATGCCGTCGGCGGGGATCTCCAACGTGGCGGAGCCGTACTCGAGCCGGTAGGGTTCGGCGAGCACCGGCGGCGGCAGCTTGCCGCCCTTGCGGACAGCCAGCACGCCGGTGCCCAGCCGGGTGGCGACGGCGGCGGCCACCAGGAACCCGCGGGCGTCCAGTCCGGCGACCAGGTCCGCCCCGGACGCCGCCTCGGCCAGCGCGTCGGTGACGGCCGCCAGCCCGTCGCGGTCGGCGAACAACGGGGTGAGGTCCTTGAACTGGACTCCGGCCGCCGGGAAGTCGGCCACCTCCCGGATCAGCGACGCGACCAGATCCCCGACGGGCGTGCCGCTCACCGCGACCGCACCCACCGGTCCATGTTCCAGCCGGCGCCCCACCTGGTCGGGTTGCCGCTGACGGCGTACATCTTCTTCGACGCCATCAGCATCCGCTGCTGGCGATACAGCGGCAGCGTCGGCATGTCGGCCCACAGCACCGGCGCACTGTCGGACAGCAGCCGCACGAGCTCGCCGACGTCGGCGGACACCGCCATCGCGCTGATGACGCCGTCGATCTGGCCGTTGCCGTACCCGGACAGGTTGTTGCCGTTGCCGGTGTAGAGGGCGTAGGCGTCCATCGCCGACGACCCGGCCGACCCGCTGCCGGTGGCGCCGCCGATGCTGGCCACCAGCACGTCGATGGTGCCGTCCGTGAGACTCTGCGGGCCGGTGGTGTCCGAGGCGACGTCGGAGACGACGATCCCGCCGGGCGCGCAGGCCTTGGCGATCGCCCCGACCGCGGCGGCCAGCCGCGCATTGGGCGCATGGTAGCCGATCCGCACCGTCAGCGGCGCCCCGCCGAGGACGCCGCGCGCGCCGTCGGGATCGGATCGGCTGAACTCCCCGGCCTCGGCCCCGCCTTCGGCCTGACCGATGGCGTCTTGGGTGGCGACGGTCTGCAGTCGCGTGTTGGCGATCGGGACCCCGGCGTCCCGGGCGATCACGTCGCGCGGCGTGCACAGCGCGACCGCGCGGCGTGCCTTGGTCTCCGACAGCGGACCGTGCGGCGCGAAGATGAGCTGCTCGATGCCGTCCGACGGGTAATCGGTGCGCTGGTAGCCGTCCAGAACCGGCAGCGACCCCGACGATCCGGCCGCGACATCGACGACGTCGAGGCTTCGGCTGGTGACCTGATCGGCGATGTCGGCTTTCTGCGGCCGCACCCGGATGCGTTTTGTCATCGGCGCGGCGCCCCACCAGCGGTCGTTGGCCACCAGCACCACACCGCCGTCGACGAGCACCGACTCGATCCGGTAGGGCCCCGACGACGGGAAGTGCTTGGGGTCCAGGCCGGGCTTGAGGTTCCAGGTGGTGTTCCACACCTGAGCGATGCGGTCGACGACCGGGGCGTTGTCGGCCAGCAGGGCGGCGGTGACGTCGGCGTCTTTGCGGCCCAGCTCCTCGGCGATCACGTGCGACGGCATCATCGAGGTCGCCGTGAACAGCTGGTTGTAGTCGACAACGTTGCGGTCGGGTGCGAACGACACCCGCGCCTTCTTCTGCCCGGGCTCGCATTCGATGTCGGCGACGTCGATGTAGCCGGCCTTGCTGGCGGCGTCGAAGCCGGGGAATCGGCCCGAATGCGCCGCCCAGGTCAGCACCAGGTCGTCGCAGGTGATCGGCGTGCCGTCAGAGTAGACGGCGTCGTCGGCGATCTGGTAGTCGAGCACCAGCGGGGCGCCGCCGACCACCGCGACGGTGCCGAAGTCGTGGTCGGCGATGACCTGGCCGTCGGGTCCGTGGTAGCCGAACCCGGTCAGCGTGCGGGCGAAGGCCTGCGCGCCCGCCGACGCGGCACCGGTGACCGTGCTGGCGTTGTAGGTGACCAGTGGGCCGTCGACCACGTAGTCGACCTGCGCCGCGGCCCCGGTGGAACATCCGGCCGGCAGACCGGCCGCCGCGAGGGCGGCGGCAAGCCAGCTCGCGGCGACGCGCCGGCGCCGGGCAGCCATCGGGTTACCGCTTGCTCCGCTTGCCGGTGGGGCGGGCGCGCCCGCTGCTGCCGGCGGGCCGCACCGGCCGTGCGCCCGGGGCCGGTTTGCTCGGGGCCGGTTTGCTCGGGGCCG
>NZ_JAVKSH010000101.1:0-13567 GCF_039583805.1 Mycobacterium sp.
TCCGACGCCGCCGGACGGATACGCATCCACGTCCCCTGGGTCCACTCGAATTCACGGCGCGCCGTCGCGGTGGAAGAAGCGGTGGATAAACAGAACGGGGTACGGGCGGTACACGCCTACCCCCACACCGGTTCGGTCGTCGTGTGGTATTCGCCGAAGCGCTGCGATCGCTCGGCCGTACTGGCCGCGATCGCCTCGGCCGGGCAGGTCGCCGCCGAACTGATCCCGGCGCGCACGCCGCGGTCGTCGGACATCCGCAACACCGAGGTGCTGCGCATGGTGATCGGCGGCGCGGCGCTGGCGCTACTGGGCTTGCGCCGCTATGCCTTCCAGCGGCCGCCGCTGCTCGGTCCGAGCGGCCAGCTGATCGCGACCGGCTCGACGGTGTTTCTGGGCTATCCGTTCCTGCGCGGTGCGCTGCGTTCCCTTCGGTCCGGTCGCGCCGGCACCGATGCGCTGGTGACCGCCGCGACGGTGGCCAGTTTGGTGCTGCGCGAGAACGTGGTCGCGCTGACCGTGCTGTGGCTGCTCAATATCGGTGAGTACCTGCAGGATCTGACCTTGCGCCGCACCCGACGGGCGATCTCCGATCTGCTGCGCGGCACCACCGACGCGGCCTGGGTCCGTCTTGGTGACGGCCCCCAAGCCGGCACTGAGGTGCAGGTGCCGATCGACACCGTGCAGATCGGCGACGAGGTCGTGGTGCACGACCATGTGGCGATTCCGGTGGACGGTGACGTGGTGGACGGGGAGGCCATTGTCGACCAGTCCGCGATCACCGGTGAAACGCTGCCGGTCAGCATTGTCACCGGGGCGACGGTGCATGCAGGTTCGGTGGTGCTGCGGGGTCGGCTGGTGGTTCGCGCGCGCGCGGTCGGAAACCAAACCGCCATCGGCCGCATCATCACGAGGGTCGAAGAGGCGCAACATGACCGGGCGCCCATCCAAACCGTCGGGGAGAACTTCTCCGGCCGCTTCGTTCCGATCTCCTTCATCGTGTCGGCGATCACCCTGGTGGTCACCGGCGATGTCCGGCGCGCGATGACTATGCTGCTGATCGCCTGCCCGTGCGCCGTCGGACTGTCGACGCCGACCGCGATCAGCGCGGCGATCGGGAACGGCGCGCGCCGCGGCATCCTGATCAAGGGCGGATCTCACCTGGAACAGGCCGGCCGGGCAGACGCGATCGTCTTCGACAAGACCGGTACGCTTACGGTCGGACGTCCCGTGGTGACCAATGTCATTGCCATACACAAGAATTGGCAACCCGAGCAAGTTCTCGCCTATGCGGCCAGCTCAGAGTTGCACTCCCGCCACCCGCTGGCCGAGGCCGTGATCCGCTCGACCGAAGAACGGCGCATCATCATTCCGCCGCATGAGGAATGCGAGGTGCTGGTCGGCCTGGGCATGCGAACCTGGGCCGACGGAAGGACGCTGCTGCTGGGCAGCCCGTCCCTGCTGCGCGCCGAAAACGTCAAGGTGTCGAAGAAGGCGGCGGACTGGGTCGACACGTTGCAGCGCCAGGCCGAGAACCCGTTGCTGCTTGCGGTGGACGGCACGCTCGTCGGGCTGATCAGCCTGCGAGACGAGATACGACCCGAAGCACGCGATGTCGTGAAGAAGTTGCGCGACAACGGGATCCGTCGGATTGTCATGCTCACCGGCGACCACCCCCAGGTCGCCGAGGTGGTCGCCACGGAGCTGGGTATCGACGAGTGGCGCGCCGAGGTGCTGCCGGAAGACAAACTCGAGGTGGTGCGCGCGCTGCAGGACGAGGGACACGTCGTCGGCATGGTCGGCGACGGCATCAATGACGCCCCGGCGTTGGCGGCGGCCGACATCGGAATCGCGATGGGGCTGGCCGGAACCGACGTCGCTGTCGAAACCGCCGACGTCGCGCTGGCCAACGACGACCTGCAACGCCTGCTCGACGTGCGGGATCTGGGCGCCCGCGCGGTCGACGTGATCCGGCAGAACTACGGCATGTCGATCGCGGTCAACGCCGCCGGACTGCTGATCGGCGCCGGCGGCGCCTTGTCACCGGTGCTCGCCGCGATCCTGCACAACGCGTCGTCGGTGGCCGTCGTCGCCAACAGCTCCCGGCTGATCCGCTACCGGCTGGATCAAAGCGTGCAATAATGTCGCCCGTAAGGCGATAACGATGCAGGAAGCCGGTGCGAATCCGGCGCGGTCCCGCCACTGTCATCGGGGAGCGACCCTCATCAGCCACGGCCACTCCGGCTGGAAGGCGAGGCGAGCAGCGATCCGAGAGCCAGGACACTCGCGTCATCGCGTCCTGCGACCCGGGGCGGTGTACCCCGAGAGAGCTGACGTCCGTGTCGAGTCCGGCATGGGTAGCCGTCGTGGCAGCCAGCGGTCTGGCGCTCACTGTCGGCGCCTGTTCCCTACCCGCCGATGCCTGCACCAGCCGGCGATCGTGTTCGTTACGCCTGACCCCCGTATTGCGCTGCTCAACGAACGTGCAGCTACTGCCCCTTTGTGCCCACGCGGCACCTCGGCCCGGATCTCAGCCGGCTCACGTCTCGTGCTCTGACGAAATATCATGGGCCGCAATCGTTTCGGCAAATTCGGCTCGCGCTGGACCAGCTGCGGCCGCTAGTGACGCACCCCGGAGGCGGGCTGTTCGATGACTGCGTACTTCCGTCAAGGCTCAGCCAACGCAGAAAGGTGACAGCATGACTGACGCCAATCCGGCCGTCGTCGAAGCCGAAGGCAGCGGAAAAGAACAGCGCTGGCCGCTGCCCGCCGACGAGCGAAGCCTGCTCGACCTGATCCACCTGTGCTTCGGGGAGTACTGGGACGACATCTGGTTCGGCATCATGGTGCAGGGCGCGGCCTGGGAGGTCGCCGCGCCGAACCCGCCCAAGCGGATTTCGATGACCGACGGCTACGCCACGGTCGACTTCGGCCGCTGGCATTTCCACCTGTGCATCGGCGAGCACAAGGCGAGCGGCCCGGAGTTGGGCCGCATCCGCAGATGTGCGCGCGCCGAACTGTATCGCCGGATTGGCGGCGACGGGTGTCCCACGTCATGGGGTGTGCGGCTTTACAACGGTCGCGACGAACAGATGATGACGCTCCTGCTGCCCAACCCCTTTTTGACCAATAACCAGCAGATCCGCGACCAGCCCGCGTGGGAGCAGCTGGAACTGTGGGACCGGCTGCGGGCCGACTACCTCGGACTGGAGTCCGACCCGTTTGACCGCGCCGGCAGGGGATTTCGGCACGGATGATCTTCATGGCCGCACCCCCGGAGGTGCATTCGACGCTGCTGAGTAGCGGGCCGGGCCCGGGTTCGCTACTGGCGGCCGCGGGCGCCTGGAGCGCGCTGAGCGCCGAGTACGCGCAGACGGCGGCGGAACTCGATGCACTGTTGGCGGCGGTGCGGGCCGGCACGTGGGACGGCCCCACCTCCGAGGCGTTCGTGGCCGCCTACCAGCCGTATCTGGCGTGGCTTACCCAGGCCAGCGCCGACAGCGCGGCAACGGCCGCCCGACACGAAACCGCGGCCGCCGCCTACGCTGGCGCCCTGGCCGCGATGCCGACGTTGCCCGAACTTGCGGCCAACCACGCGACCCACGCGGCGTTGCTCGCGACGAATTTCTTCGGCATCAACACCATTCCCATCGCGCTCAACGAGGCCGACTACGCCCGGATGTGGGTTCAGGCCGCCACCGTGATGGATACCTATCAGGCGGTCTCGGCCGCGGCGGTCGATTCCGCACCACACACCTCCCCGGCGCCGCAGATCGTGAAATCCGATGCGGCGGTGGCTAACTCACGTCCCGGCTCGAATGTGGTATTCAATTTCTTCACATGGCTTGACCAGCTCATCGATCAGCTTCTCGGCCCTAAACTCACCGGCCCTCCATACTATGTGGGCGAACCGTTTTATGACTTTGCAAGCCTGGCGAATCTCAAGAGCATCATCGCCTACATCCTCAGCCCGCCCGCCAATTTCACCACCGGCCAGCCGTTAAATCTGCTGGGGGCAACCCAATCCCTGCTGTCCTTACCCGGCATCTACTGGTCTGGGTACGAAGGGGTGGCGGCGGCGATCGGGAATAACGTGCCGCTGCTGACTTTCGCGTCGGCGGTCTACGCGATCGAGGTCTTTTTCGACTTCAGTACCCAGCTCCTGCAGTATGCGTACTTCGCGGCCACGACGACTCCGCTGCTGCCGACGGTTGCGGCGCTTCCGGTGTTGGCGGTCCCGCTGGCTGCGGTCGGCGGTGTGGCGGGGTTGGCGGGCTTGGCCGGCCTCGCGCAGCCGGCCGTGGTGCCGGTCGCGCCGTCCACCCCGGCCCTGCCGGTCTTGGGCCCGCCGGCGGTCCCAGTCCCGACCACCATGCCGGCCACCGTCGCGACCGCGACGCCGACCCCGGCTCCCGGCACGCCGGTGCCCCCTGCTCCCGGCGCTCCTTCGCCGCCGCCCGCAGGACCGGGGCCTTTTCCGTATCTGGTGGGGGGCCTGGGAGTGGGCGTCCAGAAAGGCGCAGGCGAGGGCGCCGCAAGGAAGGCGCCGGCGCCCGACGCCGCCGCGGCTGCGGCGGCCGCCGCAGCGACACAGCAGAGGGCGGGGGCGCGGCGGCGCCGGCGGCCGACGGCCGAACAGCTCGGCCGCGGTTACGAATACATGGACCTGGAGCCCGAAACCGAACCGCAGGACAACAAGCCGCCGAACGAGCAGTGGTTTGCGTCGGCGGCTCCGGATCGCGGCTCGGGAACCCTGGGATTTGCCGGAACGGCACACAGCAAGACCGCCGCCACTGCGGCGGGCTTGGCCAGACTTGGCGACGACGCGTTCGGAAGCGGACCGCGCATACCGATGGTGCCGGGCGCCCTGGGCGTCGACTCGGCACGGCCCGACAGCCAATGATTCGCGCCCGTCAGGCAGGATAGGAACTCGGTTCAGCAGCCGCAGTCCTCGCCGCGCCAGGCCCGGATGCCCTGCCAGACCGCCGCGGCGGCAATGCCCAGCCCGATCGCCGGGTCGAACCACCACCCCCCGGACCAACTTGCCGTGACCGCAAGGCCGACCAGCACCGCGGCGGCCTGCGCCCCGCACAGGTAGTTCTGGGTGCCTTCGCCCGCGGTGGCTCCCGAGCCCAGCCGCACGGCGAGTGCGTGTTTGGCGCGGCCGAGGGTCGGCATCAGCACCAGGGCGACCGCCGCCACCCCGATACCGATCACCGAGGTTTCGGCATGGTGCTCGCCGACGAGGTGGCGGACGGACTCCGCTGCGATGTAGGGGGACGTCAGCCAGAACGACAACGCGACGCCGAGTTGGGCGCGCCGTTCCGCCGTGTGCGACAGGGTGCGCGAGCCGGTGAACCGCCACACCACCATCGCGCTGGCCAGACCCTCGGGCGCGCTGCCCAACGCCCAGCCGGTCAACGCGACCGATCCCGCCGCGAGGCCCTGCCAGAGCCCCAGGACGCCCTCGGTGAGCATCGCCACCAGGCTGAACCACGCCAGCCGTCGCGCCCACCGGGCGGCGCGGTGCCACCCCGGGTCGCGCGGCACGTGATGGCTGGCGTCCGCGCCGCAGGTTGCGGAGACAAGCCCGGCCGGATGGCCGATCGAAGGGGAATCGGTCACCAGGCGATGGTAAGTCACCGCGGGGCGGGCACCGCTACGTCAACCCGACGATGGTCGACCCGAACGCGTCACCGAGCGTCTCGCCGGCCGCGAGGTCGCCGACGAGGGTCTGCAACTCGTCGACGACGTCGGTGAACACCGATCCCGGGAACTGAAGTATCGCGGTGCCGGTGCTGAGCAGGCCGGCCTGCAGCGCACTCTCGATTGTCGCCGGGTCGCCGCCCAGGGCGGCGTCGACGACGTTGAAGATGGCGGCCTGCGGGGGCACAATAAGGTCGCGAAAGTCGACGACCAGGTCGGTGATCAATCCCGGATTCTGCGGGATGGCTTGTCCCGCCCAACTGACCAACGTCCAGCCGGCCTCGGGATTGCCCTCGACCTCCACCACGTCACCGTTGGGCAGGAACAGGCCACCCTTATCTCCCGTGACCAGCGAGTCGATGAAGCGGGGGACGAAGAACGCCAAGTCGGGGTTTGTGACGTTGCCCAACACCCAGCTGCTGATCGCTGCCTCACCGGACCCGGCGACCACGGTGACCGAGCCGTTCGCGCTGACGACCGGATCAGCCACGGCGTCGTGGTACATCGTGTCGACCGCGTTGGTGTAGATCTCCTCGAACGCCGACCCGTTGACGTCGACGGAGCCCGGCATCGGCAGGGAGCGGAACCCGAACGCCCACGCGAACAGGGTCAGGTCGAAGAGAATCCCCGCAGGGGACAATTGCGGATTTCCAGCGTAGAGACCGCCGTCCATTTCGTCGAGCCCCGGCAGGATCTGGATGGACATGTCCTCGGACACGGCGAACGGATGGACGGTCTCGGGCATTCTGATGTCCACGCCGGCGAAGATGCCGGCTACCTTGTCCGGGCTGCCGAGCTGGCTGTCCAACAGCTGGCCGACGTCGTGCGCCTCCTGCTCGCCTTGGGAGTTGAGCGGAGTCCCGGGAGGCAGCCCGGAGACGCCGATCGTTCCCCCAACTTGGTCTGGCGAAACCTGGTTGGAGACCACGCCGTGCTCGACGAGGTCGATGACGATGTCTTGCTCCGCACCCGCGGTGTGGTGGATGTCCGGCAGGTGCACCGCGGCGAGGGGCGATTCCGCCGGGGTGACGGCGATGACACCGGCCCCTGCCAGGGCGACACCGGCTGATACCCAGGGGCAGAGAATCCTATTCATCAGGCGCTCCTCAGGAGATCCTCAGCGAAACATGCGGACGTTAGCACGGTGGAGCTGTGGATCTCAACCCGCGGCGCGCCGATCATCCGACGCGCAACGGATCAGGAGGCGGCGGACTCCACCTCACGGATGCGCGTGAGCAAGGCTTTCGCGGTTCGCATCGACAGGGCGGGCGACGGCCGCTCCAGGTACCACCATGCCTTCCGTCATGCCTTCCACCACGACGGCACCACGATGATCGCGTCGCCGCGCCACACCGCACGAAGGGCGCGTCGCGAGCCGACTCGGCGTCGACCGGTCGCTCGCGACGACTCGCTACGCTGGCTGGCATGACGCGCACCGATGACGACACCTGGGATCTGGCAACGAGCGTGGGGGCCACCGCAACCATGGTGGCCGCGGGGCGGGCCCGCGCCACCGGCACAAAACTCATCGACGACCGGTTCGCCGAACCGTTGGTGCGGGCCGTCGGAATCGACTTCTTCACCCGCTGGGCGATAGGTGAACTGGACTCCGCCGACGTCGACATCCCCGACTCCGGGTGGGGCATGCAGCGGATGACCGACGTCATGGCGGTGCGCACTCGACTGATCGACACCTTCTGCGCCGACGCGGTGGAATCTGGAATTCGCCAGGTGGTGATCCTGGCCTCCGGCCTGGATGCCCGCGGCTACCGGCTGACCTGGCCGGCCGACACCACCGTCTTCGAGATCGACCAGCCGCGGGTCCTGGAGTTCAAGGCCGCCACGCTGGCCGCGCTGGGTGCCACGCCGACCGCGCAGCTTCGTCCGGTGCCCATCGACCTGCGCCACGATTGGCCGACAGCGTTGCAGCACAACGGGTTCGACGCGAGCCGGCCCACCGCCTGGATCGCCGAAGGCCTGCTGGCGTTCTTGCCGCCGGAAGCGCAGGATCGCCTGCTGGACGACGTCACCGCGCTCAGCGCCGACGGCAGTCGGATGGTGGCCGAGATCTTCTTGAACTCATCGGATTCGCTGCAGGTCATGAACGCCGCAACCCAGAAGTGGTACGAAAACGGCCTGGACACCCGAATCGACGACCTGTGGTATTCCGGCGAGCGTCACGACGTCGCAAGCTATCTCGAACAGCGAGGTTGGCGCACCGTTCGTACCCTGTCCCGTCAACTGCTGGCCGACAACGGATTACCCCTCCCGGCGAGCACAGACGACGCAGCGGAAAACTACTACTGCACCGCGGTGCGAGGCTCGACCTGACGCCCGAGGGCGGTCGGCGATCACAACGACGAGTTCCTGACAACCGTTGCGCCGCAGGCTGGCTCAGCGCAGCAGCGCCCGTGACATCACCACCCGCTGGATCTGGTTGGTGCCCTCGTAAATCTGGGTGATCTTGGCGTCGCGCATCATCCGCTCCACCGGGAAGTCGACGGTGTAGCCGGCGCCGCCGAAAAGCTGCACGGCGTCGGTGGTGACTTCCATCGCCACATCGGAGGCGAAGCATTTCGACGCCGCCGAGATGAAACCCAGGTCGGGTTCGCCACGTTCGGCCCGGGCGGCGGCGGAGTAGACCATCAACCGCGCGGCCTCCACCTTCATCGCCATGTCGGCCAGCATGAACTGCACACCCTGGAAGGTGCTGACCGACTCGCCGAATTGCTTGCGGTCCTTGGTGTAGGCGATCGCCGCGTCCAGCGCGCCCTGCGCGATACCCACCGCCTGCGCTCCGATGGTCGGGCGGGTGTGATCCAACGTCGCCAGCGCGGTCTTGAAGCCGGTGCCCGGTTCACCGATGATCCGGTCCCCGGGGACCCGGCAGTTCTCGAAGTACAGCTCGGTGGTCGGCGAGCCCTTGATGCCCAGCTTGCGCTCCTTGGGACCGACGGAGAAACCCTCGTCGTCCTTGTGCACCATGAACGCCGAAATCCCGTTGGCACCCTTGTCCGGATCGGTCACCGCCATCACGGTGTACCAGGTCGACTTGCCGCCGTTGGTGATCCAGCACTTGGCGCCGTTGAGAATCCAGTCGTCGCCGTCGGTACGCGCCCGGGTCCGCATCGCCGCCGCGTCGCTGCCGGCCTCCCGCTCGCTCAACGCGTACGACGCCATCGCGCCCTCGGTGGCCAGCGTCGGCAACACCTGCTTCTTGAGCTCTTCCGAGCCGCGCAGGATCAGACCCATGGTGCCCAGCTTGTTGACCGCCGGGATCAGCGAGGCGGACGCGTCGACGCGGGCCACCTCCTCGATCACGATGCAGGCCGCCACCGAGTCCGCGCCCTGACCGCCGTACTCCTCGGGCACGTGCACCGCGTTGAAACCCGAGGAATTGAGCGCCGCGAGTGCTTCTTCGGGGAACCGGGGCTGTTCGTCGACCTCGGCGGCGTAGGGCGCGATCTCCTTCTCGGACAGGGCGCGGATCGCCGCCCGCAGCTCCTCGTGTTCCTCCGGCAACTTGTACACGTCAAACGACGGATTTCCCGCCCACCCAGCCATCCCGGCCTCCTTAAGACTCGCGGACAACTTTATCCTGCAGCGCCGCGTCCTTCGTCAGCACAGTCTCGGCCAGCTGGTCCTGGAAGGCGACGACCCGGTTGCGCAGCTCGGGATCCGACGCCGCCAGAATCCGCACCGCCAGCAGCCCGGCGTTGCGGGCGCCGCCGATCGACACCGTCGCCACCGGCACCCCGGCGGGCATCTGCACGATCGACAGCAGCGAGTCGAGGCCGTCGAGCCGCGCCAGCGGCACCGGGACCCCGACGACGGGCAAGGGTGTCGCCGCGGCGACCATCCCGGGCAGGTGGGCGGCGCCGCCCGCGCCGGCGATGATGACCTGCAGGCCGCGGGGCGCGGCCGTCCGGGCATAGTCGAGCATCGCCGCGGGAGTGCGATGCGCCGAGACGACGCGCACCTCGAACGCGACGCCGAACTCACGCAACGCCGCGGCGGCATCGGTCATCACCGACCAGTCGCTGTCGCTGCCCATGATCACCGCGACCCGGGGCGTATCAGTCACGGGGATCCCATCCGTCCGTCCACTGGGCGTGTGACAACCAGTGTGCCGCCAGCCCGGCCCGCTCACGCAGGTTTGTCACCTCGCCGATGTCGGCGCCCAGCAGGTTGACATGGCCGATCTTGCGGCCCGGCCGCTCCGCCTTGCCGTAGAGATGGACCCGTGCGTCGGGCATCCGCGCGAACAGGTGGTGCAGCCGCTCGTCGACGGTCATCGTCGGCGGCTGGGCGGCGCCCAGCACGTTGGCCATCACCGTCACGGGCGCGGTGGCCGCGGTGTCGCCCAGCGGGTAGTCCAGCACGGCGCGCAGATGCTGCTCGAACTGGCTGGTGCGGGCGCCGTCCATGGTCCAGTGCCCGGAGTTGTGCGGACGCATCGCCAGCTCGTTGACCAGCAGCGCGCCGTCGGCCGTCTCGAACAGCTCGACGGCCAGCACCCCGACGACTTCAAGCTCGGCCGCCAACCGCAACGCCAGCTGCTGCGCGGACGCGGCCAGGTCCCCGGGCAGCTCGGGCGCCGGGGCGATCACCAGCACGCAGATGCCGTCGCGCTGCACCGTTTGCACCACCGGCCACGCCGCCCCCTGGCCGAACGGTGAGCGCGCCACCAGCGCGGACAGCTCGCGGCGCATCGCGACCCGCTCCTCCACCAGCACCGGCACCTGCGCGTCGAGGTAGTCGCGGGCGAGCTGTCGCACCTGCTCCGGGTCGTCGGCCGTCTGCACGCCGCGGCCGTCGTAGCCGCCGCGCGCCGCCTTGACCACGACCGGCCCGCCGACACGCTCGGTGAACGCGGCAAGGCTGTTCAGGTCGTCGAGGCATTCGACCGCGGCGTAGCGCGGCACCGGCGCGCCGAGCTCCGCCAGCCGTCGCCGCATGACCAGCTTGTCCTGCGCGTGCACCAGCGCCTGCGGGGGCGGCGCCATGTTGACGCCCTCGGCGGACAGCTTCTCCAGCAGCTCGGTCGGGACGTGCTCGTGGTCGAAGGTCAGCACGTCGGCGCCGGTGGCGACGCGGCGCAGGTCGTCGAGGTCGGTGTGCGAGCCGATCACCACGTCCGGGGCGACCTGGGCGGCGGCGTCGCCGGCGTCGGCGGCCAGCACCCGCAGGCTCTGGCCCAGGGCGATCGCGGCCTGATGGGTCATCCGGGCGAGCTGACCCCCGCCGACCATGGCAACCCGGGGGTGCCGCGCGCAGGCGGGTGACGAGCCGGCAGTCGAATCCGATGGCACGGGTTTCATCGTGTCATGGGCGGCCCGCGGATTTTGCGGCGGTGACTAAGACCCCTCGAAGACTCCTCGAACGCTTCGCACGTTCAGGCACTAGTCCGTACACTGCGACACTGTGTCCTTTGCCGATGCCGCTGTCGCGCGGTTGCCGCGGCTGGTTCGACCGCACGTCGAACGCCATCACGAACTGGTCAAGTTCGCCATCGTCGGCGGGACCACGTTCGTCATCGACTCGGTGATCTTCTACACCCTCAAGCTGACGGTCCTGGAGCCCAAGCCGGTGACGGCCAAGGTGATCGCCGGGATCGTCGCGGTGATCGCGTCCTACATCCTCAACCGGGAGTGGAGCTTCCGGCACCGCGGCGGCCGCGAGCGCCACCACGAGGCGCTGCTGTTCTTCGCGTTCAGCGGGGTGGGCGTGATGCTGTCGATGGCTCCGCTGTGGTTCTCCATTTACGTGCTGGAGCTGCGGGTACCGGCGGTGTCGCTGACGGTGGAGAACATCGCCGACTTCGTCTCGGCCTACATCGTCGGCAACCTGCTGCAGATGGCGTTCCGGTTCTGGGCGTTCCGGCGGTGGGTGTTCCCCGACGAGTTCGGCCGCGCCCCGGAGCGGGCGCTGGAATCGGCGTTGACCGCCGGGGGCATCGCGGAGGTGTTCGAGGACACGATCGAAAGCGGCGGCACGGTCACGCTGATTCGGGCCTGGCGGCCGCGCGCCAACCGGTTCGGTCAGCTCGGCGACTCCCCGGATCGTGGACGTACCTCCCGCGTGCGGGGGCGGGTGTCGAAAACCTCGTGATAGAGCAGCGCGTGCACCTGTCTCACGCGCGGAATGTCGTGGAACTCCCACGGGTCCTGTGACGCCGACTCGACGATCAGCGTCCCGGTGCGCAGGATCCGGTCCACGATCCGGCGCCGGAATTCCACGCTGTCGATCCGCGCCAGCGGGAGGTCGATCCCGCTGCCTCTCAACACCCCCTGGCGGAACATCACCCGTCGGTCGGTGACGACGAAATGGGTGGTCAGCCAGCGTAGATACGGCCACAGGGTCCACCCGCCGACGACCACCAGCCAGATCCCCCAGATCACCCCGAAGACGACGTTCTTGGCGGTCGGGTCCCACTCCCGGCTGTTGACGACGGCGGCGGCGAAGGACGCCAGGCCGGTCGCCAGGATGAGCACGAGCACCGCCCCGATCAGCCGTTTCCAGTGCGGGTGGCGGTGCAGGACGATCTGTTCGCCCTCGGCCAGCACGTTGTCGGGGTAGGGCACGCCAGCACTCTAAGCGCCGGGGCCACCGACGGGCCGGCGTTGAGCTGTGGCAGGCGGCACCTGACTCGCGGCGGCCTGACTCGCGGCAACCTGACTCGCGGCGACCTCAACAGGGGCCGCCAACGCCATCCCGCGCTGGGTGGTCGCGCTCATACGTTCGTCGGGATCATGTGTTTGTCACCAGGTCTGCAGCACACCTAGGTAAATGTGACTAACGAGGCGTGTGGGTCGACTCTGTTCCGCCCAGCATCACCGAACGTGAAGCCGTTGCGACAATTGGCCGGATTTTTCGCAAGGGCTTCACGTTCGGTGACCCGACCCCCGGTGCACGGCACCCCAACGAACGTACGAGCCAGACCGCTCAAGTGCCGGGGCGCAGGTGCACGATGTCGCCGGCCGACACCGCCGCGCGCCGGGCGCCGGTGTCGATGCGCAACCGTCCCAGCTCGTCGACGGCTTCGGCGAGGCCCTCGATCTGCCGGTCGCCGGGCAGCAGGGCCCGCACCCGGGTGCCCAGCGTCGCGCTGTGCCGCCGATAGTCGGCAGCCAGTGCCGGGTCGGCGGCGCGCCACGCCTCGATGCGGGCTGCTAGATGGCTGAGTACGTTGCGCGCCAACATGTTTCGATCAAGGATGGGCGCGCCCAGTATGGCCAGGGAGGTTGCTGAGGTGTTGTCGGGGTCGGGTGCCTCGTCGGCGGTCATCGTCACATTCAGGCCGAGGCCGACGACGACGACGGGATGCGGAGCCGCGACCTCGGCCAGGATGCCGGCCAGCTTCTGCTCGCCCGCCACTACGTCGTTGGGCCACTTCAGGCGCACCGGAACGCCCGCCAGCGCGTCGGCGACGGCGACCCCGGCGGCCAGCGGCAGCCACCCCCACGCCCGGGCGGGCACACCGTCAGCGGACACCCCGACCGACAGCGCCAGCTGGGACCGCGGCGGCGCCGACCACCGCCGGCCGTGCCGGCCGCGACCGGCAGTCTGGTACTCGGCCAGCAGCACGGCGCCGTCGATGTCGACGCCGGCCGCGGCGCGGGCCAGCAGGTCGGCGTTGGTGGAGCCGGTTTCGGCGACCACGTCGAGCCGACGCCACGGCAGGCCCGGGCCCACCAGCCCGTCGGACAAGGCCACGGGGTCCAGTGGCGGCCGCGGCACCTCAGCGTTCACCTAGACACACTACGTCGATCTGGTCACGTCCATCCCGTCGACCGTTTCGCTTGGTCGTGCCTCTAGGTTTCCAGGGGATTGCCTTAACCACTCGACGCGGCGAACCTGACAG
>NZ_JAVKSH010000102.1:0-7552 GCF_039583805.1 Mycobacterium sp.
CAACAGACAATGTTGTCCGCAGCAAGCCACGGCATCCCATCGCATGGCATAAGACGCGGTCAATCTTCGTCGGTTGAGTCCTCATCGTTGCGCGACGTATTCGACGGTGCGCAGGTAGTCGATGACGGCGGCGGAAACCGCGTCGGGCTGTTCGGGAAATAAGGCATGGCTGGCGTCGTCGATGACGGTGGTGGTAACCCGGTCGCCGTAGCGGGCTCGCAGGTCGCCCCATTCGTCGCGGTGGTGAAATGGGTCGCAGGCCGCGATGATCTCAAACACCGGTGCGTTCCCGGCTCCCCAATAGCGCGCGATATCGGCGTGTTGCACGCAGTCCACTTGCATGGCAAGCGTTTCGGGATACCAGCCGGCCAGCCAGGGCGTGGGGTCGTGGCCGGGAGCGAAGAACGCCAGGCGCAGCGCCGCCATCCGGGTTACCTCGGGCAGGGTGAGGTCGCCCGCACGCATCGGTGCTGAATTGATCTGTGGCGCAACGGTTTTTCCTGACGCGGCCGCCAGGATCACCGCGGCCACGCGGTCGGGATGGTGTACGGCTGTCGCGCGGGCCACGAAGTTTCCGAACGCATGCCCAAGAATGACCGTAGGCCCGTCGGCCACGTTGTCGATCACGTTTGCGATGTCGCGGGCCATGTCGGCGAAGGTCACACCGTTCATCGGTCCCGAAGACCCGGCGACGCCGCGCGGCTCGGGGCGCAGCACCCGGTAGCCGGCGGCGACGAGCGCAGCAGCCAACGGGTCGAAGTCAGGTCCGGCATCGCGCCCGTAGGAGGGGATGACGAGGACGGGCAGTCCGTTCCCGTCGACGTGGGTGTCGATCGACGCCTGCACGGTCGTGACGATGTGCCGAGTCACGCGGTCGCCTCGCGCGTGAGCGCGGCGGCGTAGTCCAGGTGGACGCGCAGCACAGCGGCGCGCCGAACGACTCCATCCGGTGGGGCGGTGGTGCCGCCATCGGTCGTGACGTAGGCGACCCGGCCGGGCTCGCCGTCTGCTCGGCCCCAGGCCGCACTAGACGGCCCGATCAAGGTGTCGTCGAACGGGTCGCCGGCGATGTGACGGACCTCGCTGCCGTGCCGCGGCTGTAACGGCGCCCGCTCGATCGTGTTGGCGCGGTGTCGGGTGATGTAGGCGAACCCGGCCTGGTCGTCGACGCAGAAGTCATCGGCGTTATCGATCGCGGCGACGAATTCCGCTGAGCCGACCGGGTTTTGTGTCGACGGGTCGACTGCCACGCGCATGAACACTTTCTGCGCGGTCGAGGTGTAGTAAAGGTAGCCGGTGTGTGGGCTGTACCGCACGCCGTTGACGCCCGGCTGCGGTGGCGGCGGTAGGTCGCTGTCAGGGTCGAAGGCCATCGTGTCGTGGGCGAGCCACACCCGAGCGGTGGCGTGTCGAGCATCCTGGGTGAGATCGGCCCGCCAGATCAGGCCGGCGAAACAGTCGGCGACCGCCAGCACTCCGGGCGCAAGGAGGCAGCTGCCGTTGAGTGCGCGGGCTCGTTCGTCGAAGGTGCAGATGATCTCTGGTGTCACCGGTTGTTGGGGTGCCCAGCCGGTGAGATCGACTCGTGCCAAATGCGATTCGCCAGTGGTGTAGCCCTCGGTGAGATTGACGACGAAGACCTCTGGCGCGACCTCGACGATCCCGGTGACCGGGTGATCGAAGGTGTGCACCAAGACGGGCTCGACCAGCGTGCCGTGCCGGGGCGGTGGCACCCACCACAGCTCGCGTTGCAGGACGGCGGTGACCAACAGCGAGCCGTCGGCGCGCACGGCGAGATTCTCCAGGAAGTAACCCTGGGGGAAATGGGCCACCGGGGTAAGGGTCACGGTGGGCAGGGGCGGAAGAGGCATGGTCGTTCTCCTTGAGGATGGCGCCGGGGCGGGCGCGACGGTCAATGCGGGTGCTGGCCGGGGGCCGGGATCGCGAAGGCATTGAGGATGCCGCAGACGGTGTGGTAGATCCCGGTTAATGCCGTGATGTCGAAGACTCCGGCGGAGCCGAACCGTTGCACCGCTTGGTCGTAGAGCGCTGCGTCGACCTGATGGGCGGTGGACAGTGCCCGCGCCAGGCGGTGGGCCGTCCGTTGGTCCTCGGGGAGCGCCTGAGGTTCGCGTCCGGCGACCAGTCCGGCGATCACAGGCTCTGGGAGTCCGGCGTGATGGGCCACTGCGGAGTGCGCGTAGAGCTCATACGGGGCATCCCATACCGCGCCGACGGTCAGGATGACGACCTGTCGGGTGCGCTCGTCGAGCGAGGTGCATTGCTGTTCGGCTGCTTGCAGTTTGAGGAAGGCGGCGGCAAGCCCGGGGTTGAGCAGGCACGGATTGAACGGCCCGATCAGCCGCCCGTCGTTGGTGCTCGCCGTAAATCCGCTGCGCTGGGCCCACCGCACGGCGGTGGCGGTGATGTCGTCGAACAACTCTCGCGCCGGGTCGTCGAGAGCGTTCCGATCGGCCAACGCCAGGCGACCGCCGAGAACGTCAGCGCCGCTCACTGGTCGAGTCCCTGCGCGTTGGCCGGGACGTCGAAGGCGCCCAGCGTCAGGCACACCATGGTGAACCAGCCCAGCAGCACCGCGACATCGACGATGCCTGCCTCGCCTAACAGATCATGAGCGCGTCGGTAAAGCCCTGTCGGCACCACCCGTTGCGCGGTCAGTGCCGACGCCAGCTCGTAGACCACCTGCTCTCGCGGGTCGTCGAATGACGTCGCAAGCCCGGCGATGAGCGCTTGGACCTGCCGCGCCTCGAGGTGGCCGTCGCGCTCGGCGATGGTCTCGTGTTCGTAGGTGGCGTAAGCGCTGCGCCATCGTGCGGTGATCAGAACGGTGACGATTTCGATCTCGGCCTTGCTCAGCGTGGAATCGTGCTGAAAATAGGCGCCGGTCGGCACGATCGTCGTGGACAGGGCCGGGTTGGCCAGCCAGATCTTATGCGGGCCGGGCACCAGTCCCCGCAGCGCGCGGGTGAACTCATAGGCCTGCTTCATGGCCGGTGGCATCTCGTCGACTGGTGTTTCCACGAATCGGCCGAACGTGCCGAAGTCGGTGTCGGTACTCATAAGCCGTCATCTCCTCACCATCCGAGCGATATCCGCGAGCGGACGTTCGCTTTTTATAGCATCCCACGCCCTACCTTGTCAAACGCGAACGACCATGTTTTTTGTGCTACGGTGACTTGGTGCCGAAGGTGACGCAGCAATACCGCGCCGAGCGCCGCGCTCAGGTGATGGCGGCTGCACGGCGCTGTTTCGTTCGCGATGGATTCCACGCCGCCTCCATGCAGGACCTCGTCGAAGAGGCCGGCATGTCCTCCGGCGCGGTTTACCGCTACTTCCCCAGCAAGGACGCGGTGATCGAGGCGATCGCCGCCGAGAACCTCGCACAGGTCGTCACGGTGTTGGAAAAGGCCATCGAGGATGGCGCGAGCCCGCCGGCGGCGATCGCGACGGTGCTCGAGTTCGTCACCAGACGCCATACAGAGGACGGGTTCGCGGCGATAGCCCTGCTGGTGTGGTCAGAGGCCCTGCGCAACCCCACGCTGGCCGCACACCTGCGCGACGCCACTGCGAGCGCCCTCGCCGCGTTGGGCGACCCGAAACCGGGACGTGGGGAGCATGATTCACTCGACCCGACCGCCCTTGCCGACCTCTTGCTGTGTGTGCTGCCCGGGTATCTCATGCGGCTGGCCCTCGGCGGCCCCACAGGCATCGAGAACGTCCCGGCGGCCGTCGAGAAAGTGTTTTCCGTCTCGGCATCGAAGCCCAACTCGGCGTAATTCCCTAATCGACAGTATGTTTGGCGACTCGTAGTCGCCCAGTTCAGAAGGCATTTTCGCTCTTCACACGCCGATCAAATCACCGGCCCGTCCGGGTATTCAGGCTAATGCGATCATCTGATCGGTGAAGGCGGGCGAGGGCTGGCTGTTCAACGGGGCGGGCGGGCATATGAGCGCCGAGAAGCGTTACCCTGATCTGGTGAGTCACGTCATGACGCCTGCCGCACAATGACTTCCACGACTTTTACCGGCCGGCAAGCGATCGTCACCGGGGCCGGGTCGGGCATCGGTGCAGCGCTGTGCCGGGCGCTGGCCACCGCGGGCGCCGATGTGGTCTGCACCGACGTCGACGGCGCCGCGGCGGCCCGCACCGCCGAAAGCCTGCACGGTCGCGGGTCGGCGGTATCAGCCACCCTCGATGTCACCGATCCGGCCGCGGTGCAGGCCGCCGTCGACGGCGTCGTCGCCCGCGCCGGACGGCTCGATCTGATGTTCAACAACGCCGGAATCGCCTGGGGCGGAGACACCGAACTTCTGACGCTGGACCAATGGAACGCGATCATCGACGTCAACATCCGCGGCGTCGTGCACGGCGTGACCGCCGCGTACCCGGTGATGCTGCGGCAGGGCCATGGCCATATCGTCAACACCGCATCGATGGCCGGGCTGACCGCGGCCGGCCAGATCACCAGCTACGTGATGACCAAGCACGCGATCGTCGGACTGTCGCTGGCGCTGCGTTCCGAAGCCGTCCCGCGCGGCGTCGGTGTGCTGGCGGTCTGCCCGGGCGCCGTCGAGACACCGATCCTGGACAAGGGCGCGATCGGCGGCTTCGTCGGCCGCGACTACTACCTCAGCGGGCCGGGCCGCAAGACCGCCTACGACCCGGATCGGCTGGCCCGCGACACGCTACGGGCGATCGCACGCAACAAGGCGCTGCTGGTCGTGCCGAAGCAGGCGTACGCCTCGTGGGTGTTCGCCCGGCTGGCACCCGGCCTGCTGCAACGGTTTTCGATTCGCTTTATCGAGCGACAGCGGGCGCGCCAAGCCGCCGGTCACGCCCCGCGGGGTTAGAGTTCCCCACGACGGCGACGCGAAGGGGCGGCCATGGACGTCGAATTCACGCCGAGTCAAAAGCGCACCCTGGCGGTGTTCACGGTCATCGCACTGCTGTTCGCCGGCTACTTGCTGCGCAGCTATTTTGTCCTGATCGTGGTAGCTGCCGTCGGCGCCTATCTCTTCACACCGCTTTTCACCTGGTTCGATCGGCGGCTGCCCACCGGGCTGGCGGCCACCTGCACACTGCTGGCCGTGCTGGTCTGCGTGATCGCGCCGGTCGCCCTGGTGCTGGTGCTGGCCACCGTTCAGGTTTCTCGCACGGTCAGCCAGGTTGCCGACTGGATGGCACGGACCGACCTGAGCGCGCTCGGCGAGAAGGGCCTGCACCTGGCCAACGACCTGCTGGCGCGGGTGCCGTTCCTGCACACCACCGTCACCGCGGAGTCGCTGCGCTCGGCGATGGTGTCGGTCGCGCAGAAGGCCGGCCAATGGTTCCTGCACATCCTGCAGAGCACCGCGGGAGGTTTCTTCGGCGCCATCGTCGGCGCAATCATCTTCGTCTACCTGTTCATGGCGTTTCTGGTCAACCGGGCGAAGCTGCACGCTCTGGTCCGCGACCTCAACCCGCTCGGCGACGAAGTGACCGACCTGTACCTGCAGAAGATGGGCGCCATGGTGGTCGGCACCGTGCGCGGCCAATTCGTCATCGCGTTGTGTCAGGGGCTGCTCAGCGCGGGGGCCCTGTACATCGGCGGGTTCCATCACGGCTTCTTCATCTTCGCGATTGTGTTCACCGCGATGTCCGTCGTCCCGGTGGGCGCCGGAATCGCGACGATCCCCATCGGTATCGGAATGGCCGTGTTCGGCAACTACGCGGGCGGCGTGTTCGTGGTCCTGTGGCACGTCCTGGTGGTCACCAATATCGACGTCGTGCTGCGCCCGATCCTGGTGCCCCGCGAGGCGGCGCTGCCTCCGGCGCTGATGTTGCTGGCGGTGTTCGCGGGGCTGGGCATGTTCGGCCCGTGGGGCATTGTGATCGGCCCGGTGCTGATGATCGTCATCGTCACCACCCTCGACGTCTACCGGGCGGCGTACACGGGCGTGGAGGTCGAGGAGAGCGACGAGGTTCCGGCTACGAAAGCCGCCGGGTGAGGAATTCGACCACCCGCCTGCGGGCTTCGTAGGCCGGGTGCCCGTCGACCTCGCGGACCTCGTCGGTGAGCACCGAGTGCGCCGTCCGGGAAAAGCCGTGCTCATTGCCCGGGCCGGAAGGAATTTCGATCACCTCGAACGCGTCGCCCAGGCGTTCTTTGAGCGTGGTGAAGCGCTCGCGCGGCGACATCTTGTCCTCGCTGAACCGCAGACCCATCGCGCACAGGCCCTCGGCGGCGGCGCGATCGGCAACCGCATTCAGCTCGGGTTCGCTGAGCCCGGGATCGCGCCGCTGTCGCGGGGTCAGCGGGATCGGCAGCGACGGCTGGCTGAGCACCGGCGCCAGCACGCTCGCGTCGACAGCCGCCGCCAGCGCGAAGCCGCCGCTGAAGCACTGGCCGATCACCCCGACGCCCTTGCCCGGCGTCGACGCGTTGAGGTCACGGGCCAGCGCGCGCAGGAACTGCGACACCGGACGGTTCCGGTTGGTCGCGAACGCCGCGAATTCCCGCGCCACGCAGGCACGCGCGATGGTGGGCAGCAGGTATCCGATGGACACCGGCCGGCCGGGCTCGCCGAACAACGACGGGACCGCGACCGTGAACCCGTTGTCCACCAGGTGGTTTCCCAGGGCCAGGACCCCGGGATGGATGCCGGGGATCTCGGGGATCAGTACGACGCCGGGTCCCTGGCCCCTGCGGTACACGTCGTGGGTGTAGCCGCCGCCGGTGAAGGTCGCCGCGGTCCAGCCGGTCAGGTCTGCCTCGGGTGCGTTCATTGCGTTGTCCCTGCTAACGGTGCGCCGGCAGCGGTGGCTGCGACTGGGTGGCCGCCGCCAGCGTCCGGAACTCCTCGACGCTTCCCGCCCCGGTGATGGCGACCTGCTCCGGCCCGGCCGGGCTGTCCAGCTGGGTGGTCCACACCGGCTCGACGTCGTCTCCCTGGTAGACCACCCAACGGGCGCCGTCCACGTCGACGGTGCCGCTGGGATACATCGCGGGGTGGATGGAAGCCACCAGCGTGTTCTCGTCGGCGTTGCTCTGGGTCAGGCTCAGATACTCCCCGGAGGGGCTGAGGTAGCCGACGGTCGTGGTGACGGCCCGCAGCCGCTGACCGGTCGACCGGTCGGTTCGCCCGTCGGCGATGCCGCCGCGGGTACCCGAGTTGGGCTGCCAGCCCGCGGGCAGCCGGGGCTGCCGCACCGGGAACCCGAGTACCTCGGCGTCGGCCTGCAGGGCGGCGGCGGCGTCGTAGGACGGCGCCGGCCCCCGGTTGACCCCGCTGGGCGCGAACGTGCACATCCCGGCCAGGCCCGCCACCACGATGCAGGCCACCACCAGCGGCGCCAGCGACCAGAAGATGTCCCGGCCGTCCTGCAGCAGCCGGGGTTTGGCCGGCTTGGCACTCGGTTGCGGCTGGTTCGTCACAACAGGAGTATCCCAGCTCCGGTCCGCCGGCTTGCCTCTGGGACAATCCACGCTATGAGGGAAGCTCACCGCGCCGCTACCTCCTCGCCGGAACCCGGCTCGTCGTCGCGGACGCAC
>NZ_JAVKSH010000102.1:7652-13463 GCF_039583805.1 Mycobacterium sp.
ACCGCGCCGCTACCTCCTCGCCGGAACCCGGCTCGTCGTCGCGGACGCACAGCCGTCGCGAAGCCCCGGACCGCAACCTGGCCCTGGAATTGGTGCGGGTCACCGAGGCAGGCGCGATGGCCGCCGGCCGCTGGGTGGGCCGCGGCGACAAGGAGGGCGGCGACGGCGCGGCCGTCGACGCGATCCGCGAACTGGTGAACACGGTGTCCATGCGCGGCGTGGTCGTCATCGGCGAGGGCGAGAAGGACCATGCGCCGATGCTCTACAACGGCGAGGAAGTCGGCAACGGCGACGGCCCGGAGTGCGACTTCGCCGTCGACCCCATCGACGGGACCACGCTGATGAGCAAAGGCATGCCCAACGCCATCGCGGTGCTCGCCGTCGCCGACCGCGGAGCGATGTTCGACCCGTCGGCGGTGTTCTACATGAACAAGATCGCCGTCGGGTCCGACGCCGCACACGTGGTGGACATCACCGCGCCGATCGCCGACAACATCCACGCCGTCGCCAAGGTGAAAGGCCTGTCCCTGCGCGACATGACAGTGTGCATCCTGGACCGGCCCCGGCACGCCCAGCTCATCGCCGACGTGCGCGCCACCGGGGCGCGGATCCGGCTCATCACCGACGGCGACGTGGCCGGGGCGATCTCGGCCTGCCGGCCACACTCCGGCACCGACATGCTGGCCGGGATCGGCGGCACCCCGGAAGGCATCATCACCGCCGCGGCCATCCGGTGCATGGGCGGCGCGATCCAGGCGCAACTCGCCCCCCGCGACGACGCGGAACGCCGCAAGGCCCTCGATGCGGGCTACGACTTGGACGCGGTGCTGAAAACCGAGGACCTGGTGTCCGGTGAGAACGTGTTCTTCTGCGCCACCGGCGTCACCGACGGCGACCTGCTCAAAGGGGTGCGCTACTACCCGGGCGGCTGCACCACCCAGTCGATCGTGATGCGTTCGAAGTCCGGCACCGTGCGGATGATCGACGCCTATCATCGGCTGTCCAAGCTCAACGAATACTCGGCGATCGACTTCACCGGCGATTCCAGCGCCGCCTACCCACTGCCCTGAGACCGAGGATCACACCACATGGCCGAGACCGGCGAGTACCGCATCGAACACGACACCATGGGCGAGGTCCGGGTGCCCGCAAAAGCCCTGTGGCGCGCGCAGACTCAGCGAGCGGTCGAAAACTTTCCGATCTCCGGCCGGGGGTTGGAACGCGCCCAGATCCGCGCATTGGGCCTGCTGAAAGGCGCCTGCGCACAAGTCAACAAAGACCTCGGCCTGTTGGCGCCAGAGAAGGCCGATGCGATCATCGCCGCCGCGGGTGAGGTCGCCGACGGCCGCCACGACGACCAGTTCCCCATCGACGTGTTCCAGACTGGGTCGGGCACCAGCTCCAACATGAACACCAACGAGGTGATCGCGTCGATAGCAGCCGCCCACGGCGTGACGCTACACCCCAACGACGACGTCAACATGTCGCAGTCGTCCAACGACACGTTTCCGACAGCCACCCACATTGCGGCGACCGAAGCCGCTGTGCGCCAACTTATTCCGGCGCTACAGGTGCTGCATGACGCGCTCGCGGACAAGGCTCGCGAGTGGCGGACAGTGGTGAAGTCCGGCCGCACCCACCTGATGGATGCCGTCCCGGTGACACTCGGCCAGGAGTTCTCCGGATACGCCCGCCAGGTCGAGGCCGGCATCGAACGAGTGCGAGGATGCCTCCCCCGGCTCGGCGAGCTCGCGATCGGCGGCACGGCGGTGGGCACCGGCCTCAACGCGCCCGACGGCTTCGGCACCAGGGTTGTCGACGTGCTCGTCAAGAAAACCGGCCTGACCGAATTACGCACCGCAACAAACCCTTTCGAAGCCCAGGCCGCTCGCGACGGACTGGTCGAGGTATCCGGCGCGCTGCGCACGATCGCGGTGTCGCTGACCAAGATCGCCAACGACATCCGCTGGATGGGATCCGGCCCGCTGACCGGCCTGGCCGAAATCGCGCTGCCGGATCTGCAGCCGGGCAGCTCCATCATGCCCGGCAAGGTGAATCCCGTTATCCCCGAAGCGGTTACCCAAGTGGCCGCCCAGGTGGTCGGTAACGACGCTGCGATCGCATGGGGTGGCGCGAACGGTGCCTTCGAACTCAACGTCTACATCCCGATGATGGCGCGCAACGCGTTGGAGTCGCTTCGGCTGCTGGCCAACGTGTCCCGGCTGTTCGCCAAACGCTGCATCACCGGGCTGACCGCCAACGTCGAGCACCTGCGCGAGCTGGCCGAGTCGTCGCCGTCGATCGTAACGCCGCTGAACTCGGCGATCGGCTACGAAGAGGCCGCCGCGGTGGCCAAACAAGCGCTCAAGGAGCGAAAAACGATCCGCCAGACCGTGATCGACCGCGGCCTGATCGGCGGGAAACTCTCGATCGAGGAGTTGGACCGTCGCCTCGACGTGCTGGCGATGGCGCAGGTGAAAGACGGGGGCTGACGCCTCGGCCCGTCGGCCGCCCTGGACGCGCTGCCGTGTGCCGGGTTTACGCAGTTTTCGCGTTCATCCCCATGCGGACCGGTTGGCGGACAACGTCTCCTCCCATTGTGACGGGAGCGGTTGCAGATCTGGGTCGGCGCGTCTGCGGGTGTGGAAAGCCCAGGTCGACGCCAGCCAGCCGCTGGGCATGATCAAGGCCGCAGCCGACCGCTCCCCTGGCTTCTCGTCTTTCTCTTTGTTGTCTTTCTTCTTGTCTTTGTCATCGTCATCGGGGCGTTCCGTCGTCGTGGAGAGTGCGCCTCGCCCGAACGTCGTTCCCATCATCGCCTCCTGCAACGCCATTCCGGGCGGCAGGCCGACGGCCGCGACCGGGACGGCGCCGGCACCGGCGGAGGTGAGCGACAGCGCGACCGGCGCGACCTCCGGGGCGGCCGCAGCCCAGCTCGGTGGCACCGACAGCGCCCCAACCGAGGACGCCTGGCCCAGGCCCGCGAGCGGACCCAGCGAGGCCGCTTTGCCCAGCCCCCCGAGCGACCCGCCAACACCGGACAAGGCTCCATGCGGACCCAGACCCTGGAACGTGAAGAATCCGGCCAACCCGCCCCTTACGAGGACTTCCCTCTCAAAAGCGGCCAAGATTGTCCCATAGTCGTATGCGTCCACCAGGCCATTGAACGCACTGGATGCATTACCCGTCACCTGGCTCACGGGACCCGACAGGGTAGCCAGCTGGCCTAACGACAACGGTGTCTGCGCCGCCGGCGTGCTAGACGAGCCGAGCTGGTGCATTGCGGCGGGGGCCGCGGCCGTCAGCTGGGCCAGGGCGTGGGTGTGGGCGCCGGTGGCGGTACCGGCGGCCGGGCCGACCGAAGCGAGTTGAGCGCCCAGCCCGGCCTGGCGGGTGGACTGGGGTGGCGCGCTGAACGGTGTCAGCGCACTCGCCGAGGACGACGCACTGGCGTACCCGTACATCGCGGCGGCGTCTTGCGCCCACATCTCCAGGTAATGCGCCTCGGTGGCCATGATCGCCGGGGTGTTCTGCCCGAAGAAGTTGGTCGCGGCCAGCGCCGCCAGCAAAGCCCGGTTGGCGGCGATCACCGGTGGTGGCACCGTGGCCGCAAACGCCGCCGCGAAGGCCGCGGCAGCCGTCTTGGCCTGAATCGCGGTGTGCTCGGCCTGCGCGGAGCTGGCCTGCAGCCACGCCACATACCGTTGAGCGGAAACCGCCATCGCCACCGACGCCGGGCCGGACCACTCCCGACCAGCCAGCCCAGAGATCACCGACGAGTAGCCCACCGCGGCCGATTCCAGCTCGCGGGCCAGCGCATCCCAGGCCGCCGCGGCCGCCAGCATCGGCCCTGCCCCGGGGCCGGTGTACATCCGCCCGGAATTGATCTCCGGGGGAAGCAGAGCGAAGTCCATTGTCGTACCGCGCGCTCTCCGTTGCTAGGTGTGTGAGTCGGCCGGCCCCGATCCCATCAGCCGGCTGCGGGCGACCGGGGCACCACACCGCGGCGGCGGGAGACCACGCGGGCCGTCGCGCCGCCCAGACCCCGCCCGGCCAGCGTGCCCAGCATGGTCTCGCCGAACGCTGCTCCCGGTAATCCCGCGGCGACAGCCGGGGCGGGGCTCGCGATCGGCACCGTGACGGACGCGGGGGTGATCGCTGAAACGGGCATCGCCCAGGCCGGCGGCACCGACAACGCTCCGATCTTGATCGCCTGGCCCGCACTCGCAGCCAGCCCCGGGCCGCCGAGGCTCAACGCCGCTGGCCCCACGAACGGCGGATTGAGCGCCTCGAATAGCCCCGCGGGGTTTTCGGCGGTGAATGTGGCCAAGCCGATCCCGTTGTTGAGGTTGCTGAGAACGTCTGCGGAACTGGAATAGGTGCCGATCAAGTTGCCGTAAGCCTGTCCGGCAAAGCCCGAAAAAATCGAGGCCGAACCGAGCGCGGACGTGGCGTTCGACGACGAGCCCGACGCTCCCGCCGCCGAGGTGAGCGGGCTCGCCAGCTGAGACAGCATCGATTGCGCACTCGTTCCGGCGGCACCGCCCGAAACCTGGGCGACCGAGGCGGATTGGGCGGCCTGCCCGGCCGGGTTGGTGTTCTGCGTCGGCGCACTGAACGGGGTGAGTTTCGACGCGGCCGCGCAGGAGCGCGCGTAGCCTTGCATTGCCGCCGCGTCCTGTGCCCACATCTGCGCGTACTGGCGCTCGGTCTCCCCGATCGCCGCGGTGTACTGGCCGAAAAAGTTGTGCGCGATCAACGCCGTCAACAGGGAGCGGTTGGACGCGATCACCGACGGGGGCACCACGGCAGCGCGCGCCATCGAGTGGGCGGCGGCCGCCGCCTTGGCTTGGCCGGCCGTCTGCTCGGCCTGCACGGCGGTGGTGTGCAGCCACGCCACATACGTCTGAGCGGCGGCCGCCATCGCCACCGAGGACGGCCCGGTCCACTGTCCGGTAGTCAATTTCGAGATCGTGGATCCGTATTGGACTGCGGCGGAATGATATTCGGTGGCCAGTTGGTCCCATGCCGACGCGGCGGACAGCAGCGACCCCGAACCCGGGCCGGCGTACATACGCCCCGAGTTGATCTCCGGCGGCAAGACCCCGTAGTCGAGGTACATGTGCTCTCCTGCCCTCCTCGGTCGTGCTGTATGTCGTTCTGTATGCCGTGTTACGGCTGGTTATCGGCGTGACGGCGGGCTTTGCGGCTGCAGGTCGCCGCACGCCCAGGGAAGCTAGTTCGGCGGCGTAGCGCGGCCACGGCCGATGGTGACCGTCCCCCGCCGGTACGACGTGGACCGGGTTCCCCGCCCCCCCTTGGCCCCCGTGGGGAGTGCGACCGACACGAGGGGGTTCCCCGGGAGGCGGTGGCCGGGGCGCTCACTGGGCGACTTCCTCGGCGCAGACATCGGACCGGTCAGCGGGCCCATCCTCGATCTGCAGAATGGTCGACAGTTGCTGCAGGGCAGCGGGAATCACCCAGTAGTAGACCCACGTGCCGCGGCGCTGGCTGCCCAGCAGTCCTGCCGAACGCAGCACTTTGAGGTGATGGGAGATGGTGGGCTGGGCGAGGTTGATGGTTGCGGAGATATCGCAAACGCACGCTTCCCCGCCGGCATGGCTGGCGATCAGACTCACCAAGCGCAACCGCACCGGATCGCCCAGCGCCTTGAACATCGGGACCAGCGCGGCGGCCGACGCCTCGCTCAGGGGTTCACGGACCAGCGCCAAGGCCTGCGAGGCGCTCATAACTCAGCTTGATTCGACATGCTTCTATATTGACAGATGCAAAATCAATCTGTCAACCGGT
>NZ_JAVKSH010000103.1:0-2361 GCF_039583805.1 Mycobacterium sp.
GTTAGTCCCATCTACCTGGCTGTGCTGCAGACCTGGTGACAAGCACAGGATCCCGACGAACGTATGAGCGCGACCACTTAGAGTCGACCGCATGCAGTCGTGGGCGCGCGCGCCGTTACCGGCCCTGCCGGGACGCGGTCCGGAGCTGCGGCTCTACGACACATCCGACCGGCAGGTCCGCCCGGTGGCGGCCGGGCGCGTCGCCAGCATGTACGTGTGCGGCATCACCCCGTATGACGCCACCCATCTGGGCCACGCCGCGACGTACCTGGCGTTCGACCTGATCCATCGACTGTGGCTGGACCTCGGCCACGACGTGCACTACGTGCAGAACGTCACCGACGTCGACGCCCCGCTGTTCGAACGCGCCGAGCGTGACGGCGCCGACTGGCGCGAGCTCGCCTCCCGCGAAGTCGCGCTGTTTCGCGACGACATGGCCGCGCTGCGGGTGCTGCCGCCCCGCGAGTACGTCGCGGCCACCGAGGCGATCGCCGACGTGGTCGAGCTGGTCGAGAAGATGCTGGCGTCGGGGGCCGCGTACGTGATCGACGGCGACTACCCCGACGTCTACTTCCGCGCCGACGCGACCCCGCAGTTCGGCTACGAATCGGGGTATGGCCGCGACAGGATGCTGGAGCTGTTCGCCGAGCGCGGCGGGGACCCGGACCGGCCCGCCAAGGCCGACCAGCTCGACGCGCTGCTGTGGCGTGCCGCGCGGCCGGGGGAGCCGAGCTGGCCGGCACCGTTCGGCCCCGGCCGCCCGGGCTGGCACGTCGAATGCGCGGCGATCGCGCTCAGCAGCATCGGCACCGGCCTGGACGTTCAGGGCGGCGGGTCCGATCTGATCTTCCCGCATCACGAGTTCACCGCCGCGCACGCCGAATCCGCCACCGGGGAGCGCAGATTCGCCGGGCACTATGTGCACGCCGGCATGATCGGCTGGGACGGGCACAAGATGTCCAAGAGCCGCGGCAACCTGGTGCTGGTGTCGTCGCTGCGCGCCCAAGGCGTCGAGCCGTCGGCGATCCGGCTGGGGCTGCTGGCCGGTCACTACCGCGCCGACCGGTACTGGGATGCGCAGGTGCTCGACGCGGCCACCGCGCGGCTGCGTCGGTGGCGCACCGCGACCGCGCTGCCCGCCGGCCCGGACGCCGCCGACACCGTCGCCCGGGTGCGCCGCTACCTCGCCGACGACCTCGACACACCCAAAGCGCTTGCTGCCCTTGATGGTTGGAGTACCGATGCGCTGGAATACGGCGGTCACGATGCGGCGGCGCCGCGGTCGGTGGCCGCTGCGGTGGATGCGCTGCTCGGAGTGGACCTGTAGGTTGCTGCCATGACCGCACTGGACTCCCACGTCGTATTCATCACCGGGGGTGCCGGCGGGGTCGGTGCGGAGGTGGCGCGCCGGCTACACGCCAAGGGCGCCAAACTGGTGCTGACCGATCTCGACTCGACGCAGCTGGACAAGCTGGCCGCCGAGCTGGGTTCCGACCGGGTGCTAACCGTCGTGGCCGACGTCCGCGATTACGCGGGCATGCAGGCCGCCGTCGAGCGCGCCCTGGCGCGGTTCGGCGGCATCGACACCGTGGTGGCCAACGCCGGGATCGCCAGTTACGGTTCGGTCCTGCAGGTCGACCCGGAGGCGTTTCGGCGGCTCGTCGACGTCAACGTGCTCGGCGTGTTTCACACCGTGCGGGCCGCTCTGCCGTCGGTGATCGAGCGCCGCGGCTACGTGCTGATCGTGTCGTCGCTGGCGGCCTACGCCGGCGCTCCCGGCCTGGCGCCCTACAACGCCTCCAAAGCAGCGGTCGAGCATTTCGCCAACGCCTTGCGGCTGGAAGTCGCCCACCTGGGTGTCGACGTGGGATCGGCGCACATGTCGTGGATCGACACCGCGATGGTGCAAGACAGCAAGGCCGACCTGGCCACCTTCGCCGAGATGCTGGCCGGACTGCCCTATCCGCTGAACCGCACCACCTCGGTGCGCAAGTGTGGGCGCGCCTTCGTCAGGGGCATCCAGCGGCGCAGACGGCGGATCAACTGCCCGCGCTGGGTGGGGCTGATGCGCTGGCTGCGCCCGGTGCTGTCCACCCGGGTGGGCGAGGCGCCGGTTCGGCGGTTCGTGCCTGACCTGCTGCCGCGGATGGACGCCGAAGTCGCCGCGCTCGGTCGCTCCACCAGCGCCCACACCGAGGCCCTGGAGCAGCACTGAGGGACCCCTACAACGGGCGTCGGCAAGACGTAGCTGCCTGAGACCCTGACCGGTGCGACTCCAGGTGCCCGACCCGCCCCGGTCTGCGCTTGCGACAACGCTCGGATGGGCGAGCAGAGCACATGGATACAAGCACATGGATACAA
>NZ_JAVKSH010000103.1:2461-12998 GCF_039583805.1 Mycobacterium sp.
AGCACATGGATACAAGCACATGGATACAAAAGGTCGCGGCCGATCCCGGGCATTCGCACTGGTACATCGAGGGCTTCCGTTCCATGGCGCGCGCGCGGGTGACGACCTGGCCGGCGAGGCTCGCCTGGTGGACGCGATGGTGCCGCGCGGCGCCCGCATCCTCGACGCCGGCTGCGGCTCCGGCCGGTTGGGCGGGTATCTGGCCGCGGCCGGTCACCAGGTGGTCGGTGTGGACGTCGACGCGGTGCTCATCGAGGCGGCCGAGCAGGATCATCCCGGGCCGCGCTGGCTCGTCGGCGACCTCGCCGAGCTGGACCTGCCCGCGCGCCGCATCAGCGAGCCGTTCGACGTCATCGTATTGGCCGGCAACGTCATGACCTTTCTTGCCCCGAGCACCCGCGTGCAGGTGCTGAGCCGGGTGCGTGCCCACCTCGGCGGGGACGGTCGGGCGGTGATCGGGTTCAGCGCCGGGCCCGAGTACGAGCCCGCCACGCTGCGCTACCGCCTGCTGCACGCCGCGGCTCGCTCGGGCAAACGATCCCGCTACCCGATCCTACGGATCCCCTAAACCTGGCCCTGGGCAAAAGAATTCGCCGCCGCCGTCAACCGCATCCCCGCTGTACTCTGCCCCTGCGGGCCCGTGTCCAATGGACCCCAAGAAAGGAGCAACCCACCCCGGGACCAAGGAACCCGGCGTCACCGCACGATACGCGGCGACGTCGCCTACCACGAAGTCAAAAATCAAGATCAACCCGCGATCTCAGCAGCCGGCAGAGCAGAACTCGGATCACCGTGAAATCTGAAATTTTGAGGTTGATGACGCGCGAGTTGGCTGACGACACATCGGTGGCCAGCTGCGTCAGCGGCAACACGTGTGCCTGGCAGCGGGCGGTGTCGGACACGATGTCGTGAGAGGCGAGCGAGGGTAGTTCGTCGGGGCTGTCGGCACCGGCGGATCCGGTGAAACAGGGGCTGGGCATGGATTGCTCCTGGGCGGCCCACGTCTTGTGAGCCGACTCGATGCGGATCACGATCTGCTCATCAAGGTCGCCGTAACAGGTGCGTGACGCCGGGATCGTGCCGTGGCGGGCGCTGTTACGCGCCGCCCTCACCTCGATGAGCGCCGCCTGGTCGATCTCGCCCGGTGATCGCCGCATCGTCGGCACCGACGCCACAGCACCGACCAGCCGGTGCTGGTTGCGCGGCGCCGCGGTCCCGGCCCGGTTTTGCGCGCCCCGCCGACAGACAATCATGCAAGACCTCAGGGCGGGGACACCGCCGCTGACACAAAGTTGGTTAGACCGGTCGCATCAGCCAGCATGCGTGGGATCGCGTTCCCGGCGTGCCCGGCCACGTCGTCACCACGCACCTCAATCCGCAGACCGCAGGCCCAATCCGTAGTAGCCTAGATTTGAAAGATGTTCTCCGCGCCTCGATAATCCGATCGTTGTAACATCGAATATCGTTGAGGCAGTGCACCTTTCGCGTTCACGACACCCGACACAACTCAATTCGGTGAAAGATCGAGGTGGGATGATCGGTCGGCACGGCGGCAAGCGGAGTCGTCGATCACGGACCGCCGGGGCTTGTCGGCGCCGCCGGGTGATCGGCCCGTCTGCGGGGGCTGGGGCGTTTGTGGCGTTGTGGTTGAGCCCGTTGGCCGCCGTACCGCCCGCTCACGCCGACATCATCGACGACGTGCTGTTCAACGTCATCGATTTGATCGCCCCCAGCCTGGTGGTCGGCGCGGTCGATCCTGGTTCGGCGGCCGGTGCGGTGGATCCGACCGGGGGGGTGGATGTGGGCGCTGTGATGAGCGATCTCGGCTTGGGGGGCGCCGGCGCTTCTGTGCCCGGCGGCAACGCGGTGGCTGAGGCGTTTCACAGCGATTTCTACCTGCCGCTGCACACGGCCTTGGAAACCTGGATCGCCAGCCCGTTGGGCACGGATGTCGACAAGGTGCTCAACGAGCTGTTTTCGCCCTTGACGACGGGTTTTTGCGGCCTGATTTGCAACGGCTCGTCGGGAACCGAGGCCGCCCCCACCGGCGGGGACGGGGGGCTGTTCTTCGGTGATGGCGGGACGGGTTGGAGCAGCACCGAGGCCGGGGTGTCCGGTGGTGCCGGCGGGGACGCCGGCGGCATCGGCAACGGCGGTGACGGCGGCGCCGGCGGGCTGGGCGCCGACGGCGGGGCCGGCGGCAACGGCGGGGAGATGGGGGGCAACGGCGGTGAGGGCGGTGACGGCGGGGCCGGCTACCTCAATAGCGATGGGCACGTGGTCGACGGCGGTGCCGGCGGGCCCGGCGGCAACGGAGGGAATTTCGGTAACGGTGGTGCCGGCGGGACCGGCGGCAACGGGGCTAATGGTGCTCCGGTCGCTCACGCCACCACCTCAGGCGCCACCGCCGGCGGCACCGGGCAAACCGGTGGTGACGGCTGGGTCGGTGGTGACGGCGGGGCCGGCGGTAAGGGCGGTACCGGCGGGTTGTTCGGCAATGGCGGTGCCGGCGGGCTTGGCGGCAACGGCGGGGAGGGCGGCAACGGTGCAGCGGGCGCGGCGGGAGCGGCCAATGGCGACAGCGGTGGACAAGGCGGCCAGGGCGGGGTCGGTGGCGACGGCGGGGCCGGGGGCGACGGCGGGTCGGGTGGGCCCGGCGGCAGCCAGGGCCCGGGCGGGCACGGCGGCAACGGCGCTCCAGGCGGCAACGGCGGCCAGGGCGGCGCCGGCACCGACAACAGCGGTAACTCGGGAGTGCCCGGCGGTGTGGGCGGGACCGGCGGTGCCGGGGGTGCCGGGGGCAATGCCGGCGCCGGCGGTATGGGTTCCACCCAAGGGGCGGCCGGCGGCGCCGGATCCGGTGGAAAAGGCGGTGACGGAGGCATCGGCGGCGAGGGAGGCAGCTCGGCCAGCGGCGGCGACGGCGGTGACGGCGGGCACGGCGGCGGCGGCGGTGACGGCGGTGACGGCGGCCCCGCGACCGGGGGCGGCACCGGCGGCAAGGGCGGTAACGGCGGCGCCGGCGGAAGCCCCGGCCAGGGCCCTGACAACTTGGCCAACAACGTGTTCTTCGGCAGCGGCGGCAACGGCGGTGCCGGCGGCGATGGCGGCGGCGGCGGGACCGGCGCCAACGGCGCGACTGGCGACGCCCCCGGCTTCGCCGGCGGGGATGGCGGCGCCGGCGGCCAAGGCGGCCAAGGCGGCGGGGCTAGCCAATCAGGCTTCGGCTTCTACGGGTCCAACGGCGATGGCGGTCCAGGCGGCACCGGCGGCTCCGGCGGCGACGGCGGCGACGGAGCCGCCGGTGCCGACAGCGCCGGCGCCAACGGCGGTGACGGCGGCAACGGCGGGGCGGCCGGCGGCGGCGGCGCACCCGGCGACGGCTACTACGACAGGCCCGGGATCGACGGCCCAGGTGTCGTAGGGACGGGCGGTGCCGGCGGCACCGGCGGTGCCGCCGGAAACGGCGGTGCCGGCGGGCAAGGCGCCATCGGCTTCGTCGGCGGTACCGGCGGCACCGGCGGCCAAGGCGGCAGCGGGGGCACCGGCGGCGGCGGCACCGGCGGCTTCGGACAAGGCATGAACGGCGGAAACGGCGGCACTGGGGGTGCCGGCGGCGCCGCGGGCGACGGAGGCGCAGGCGGAATCGGTGCCCGCGGTGGCTTCAGTGGCCACGCCGGTCAAGGGGGCAATGGTGGCGACGCCGGTGACGGCGGCAGCGCCGCATACGCCGGTTCCGACGCGCACGGCGGTGACGGGGGCACTGGCGGCAACGGTGGTAACGCGGGCGCCGCCGATGGCGGCACCGTAGCCAGTGGCGGTGACGGCGGCAACGGTGGTGTTGGCGGCAGCGGCGGCCCGGTCGGATCGGCGGGGATCAACGGCGCCGGCGGCGTCGGCGCCCCCGGCGGTACTAACGGCACCCCGGCCTTGCAGAACGAAACCGTCACGCTGACGACATATGGTCCTTTCCCGATAGCAGACGTCTCGGTGAACGGCGGACCGATGGTACCCGTGCTGATTGACACCGGATCCACCGGTCTTGTTATCGAACCCCAATACGTAGGAGCAGAAACCCCGCTGGGCTCCGAGGTCTTCTCGGGTTCGTTCGTTTATGGCAGCTCGCCCGTGCTTAACTACGACACGTATGACACGACGGTGGATTTCGGGAATGGACTCGACACTGCCCCGACCGCCGTTGACCTCCTGACTACGACGTCAGCAGTATCTTTCAGGGACTACTTGGGTAGTGTTCCCGTAGATGGCGTTTTGGGTGTTGGGCCCAATGATGGTTACCCGGGCACCAGTACTGTGATCACGGCTTTGCCGGATACCCTCAATCAGGGCGCACTCATCAACGAATCCAAGGGCGCGTTGGAGTTCGGTCCCAACCCGTTACCGGGTCGTGTCTCGGTTGCTGGTGCGCCGATTGCCTCCCTGGACGTGCGGGTCAACAACGGGCCTTTGATTCCTGTGTCCTCCGTTTTCATCGATTCCGGTGGTGCATACGGGGCGATCCCGTCATCGATACTAGACACCGGTCAGACCTCCGGGACCGTGCCGGCCGGAACACAAATCTCGTTCTTCGCCAGCAACGATCAGACGTTGCTGTACTCCTACACGACAACCGCGACGAACGGGCCAATAGTTACCACGGGAGACTTCACCAGCACCGGGGATACGCCCTTCAACCTCGGACCGGTGTACATCGGGGAAAGCCCCAGCGGTTTCGGGACGACAACCTTTGATTATTAGTCGGCCTCAAAATTTGGCTCTATTGCCATGAATGCGGATGACCTCACGTGTGGTACATAGCACACCCCACCCCACCCGACCCACATTCATGGCAATAGAGCAAAAAAGATGTTCTCCGCGCCTCGATAATCCGATCGTCGTAACATCGAATATCGTTGAGGCAGTGCACCTTTCGCGTTCACGACACCCGACACGACTCAATTCGGTGAAGGATCGAGGTAAACGCAACATCCGCGCCGGCGACCAGTTCCTCGCGGACACGCTGCCCACGATCCTAGACTCACCCGCGTTCCAGACGCAGCGCACCGCCATCTTCATCACGTGGGACGAGGACTCCGACAATCTGTATGCGGGCATCGGCAACGAGGGAAACCACGTCCCGATGATCGTCATCCCGTCACGGAACTCCGGGGTGCGCCAAGGCCTCATCGATGCGGTCAACTACAACAACCACTACAGCCTGCTGCGCATCGAAGACGCCCTCGGCCTTCCCCGGCTGACCAACAACGACCGATTCGCCCAGCCCATGAACGAATACTGGCCGTAGTTCTGATCGGTTGCGGCCCAAGGGATCGAGCCAGTGGCGTGGCTCGGGTGACCGGAGACGCTAGCGCCCGCGGCCGGGACGCCGCCGGCGCAAGTAACGCTCGAACTCCGCGGCCAGCGCGTCGCCGTCGATTTTGCCGACCGCCTCGTGCAGGTCGACCTCGGCGTCGCCACGCTGCTCGAGCGCGGACACGTACTCGGCGATCTCGTCGTCCTCGGCGGTCATCTCGGTGACGGCCTGCTCCCACTCCTCGGCCTGCGCGGGCAGATCCCCCAGCGGCACCTCGATGTCGAGCACGTCCTCGACCCGGCGCAGCAGCGCCACCGTGGCCTTCGGGTTGGGTGGCTGCGAGACGTAGTGCGGCACCGCCGCCCAGAACGTCACCGCCGGGATCCCGGCGGCCACGCAGGCGTCCTGGAACACGCCGGCAATGCCGGTCGGGCCCTCGTAGCGGGTTTCGGTCAGGCCGAAACGCCGCGCCGCGTCCGGTGAGTAGGCCGCGCCGGACACCGGCACCGGCCGGGTGTGCGGCGTGTCGGCCAGCAGCGCCCCCAGGATGACGACGGTGTCGACGTTGAGCTTGTCGGCGATGGCCAGCAGCTCGGCGCAGAACGTGCGCCACCGCATGTTGGGCTCCACGCCGTTCATCAACACGACGTCGCGGTCGGCACCAGGCGGGCGGCAGTGCGAAATCCGCATCGCCGGCCACACCAGCTCCCGCGTGACACCGTCGACCTGGCGGATCACCGGCCGGTTCACCTGGTAGTCGTAGTAGGCCTCGTCGTCGATCTCGACGATCGGATCGGCCTCCCAGATGGCGTCCAGGTGTTCCAGGGCGTCGCTGGCCGCGTCACCGGCGTCGTTCCAGCCCTCGAACGCCGCCACGACGACGGTGTTGTGCAGATCGGGGAGGGCGCAGGTGCGATCCGGCAAGGTCACAGCATCAGACTACGGCGTTGCGCCCGGCGACGAGGCAGACCGCGCAGGTCCGCGCGTCAGCCGGGCACTCGACCGGCAGCCCCGGCCGCGAGCGCAGCAACCGGGACATGCGGGCGGACCGACTATGGTGTCGGGGTGATGTTCGCCCGAGATCATGCCTACGACACCGATCTGTTGGACAGCCTCTCGCAGCGTGTCATGGTCGGCGACGGCGCGATGGGCACCCAGCTGCAGGCCGCGGATCTGACCCTCGACGACTTCCGCGGGCTGGAGGGCTGCAACGAGATTCTCAACGACACCCGCCCCGACGTGCTGGAGGCCATCCACCGGGCCTACTTCGAGGCCGGCGCCGACGCGGTGGAGACCAACACCTTCGGCTGCAACCTGTCCAACCTGGGCGACTACGACATCGCCGACCGCATCCGCGACCTCTCCGAAAAAGGCACCGCGATCGCGCGAAGGGTGGCCGACGAGCTGTCCACCCCCGACCGCAAACGCTACGTGCTGGGGTCGATGGGCCCGGGCACCAAGCTGCCGACGCTGGGTCACACCGAGTACGCCCTGATCCGCGACGCTTATGCGGAGGCCGCGCTGGGCATGCTCGACGCCGGCGCCGACGCCATCCTGGTGGAGACCTGCCAGGACCTGCTGCAGCTCAAGGCGGCCGCGCTGGGCTCGCGCCGGGCGATGGCGCAGACCGGCCGGCGCATCCCGGTGATCACCCACGTCACCGTGGAGACGACGGGAACCATGCTGCTGGGCAGCGAGATCGGCGCGGCGTTGACCGCGATCGAGCCGCTGGGTGTGGACATGATCGGACTGAACTGCGCGACCGGGCCGGCCGAGATGAGCGAGCATCTTCGGCATCTGTCCCGGCATGCCCGCATCCCGGTGTCGGTGATGCCCAATGCCGGGCTGCCGGTGCTGGGCGCGCACGGTGCCGAATACCCGCTGCGGCCCGACGAACTTGCCGCGGCGCTGTCCGGGTTCATCGCTGAGTTCGGCCTGGCGCTGGTGGGCGGCTGCTGCGGCACCACGCCTGAGCACATCCGCCAGGTCGCCGCCGCCGTCGCCGGCGTGACACGGCCCGAGCGGCAGGTGAGCTACGAGCCGTCGGTGTCGTCGCTGTACACCGCCGTCCCGTTCGCCCAGGACGCCACCGTGCTGATGATCGGGGAGCGGACGAACGCCAACGGCTCCAAAGCTTTTCGTGAGGCGATGATCGCCGAGGACTACCAGAATTGCCTGGACATCGCCAAGGACCAGACTCGTGACGGCGCGCACCTGCTGGACCTGTGCGTGGACTACGTCGGACGCGACGGGGTGGCCGACATGGCGGCGCTGGCCAGTCGGCTGGCCACCGCCTCGACGCTGCCGATCATGCTGGACTCCACCGAAACCCCGGTGCTGCAAGCAGGTTTGGAGCATCTGGGTGGGCGGTGCACGATCAACTCGGTCAACTACGAGGACGGCGACGGGCCGGAGTCGCGGTTCGTCAAGACCATGGAGTTGGTCGCCGAGCACGGCGCGGCGGTGGTGGCGCTGACCATCGACGAGGACGGCCAGGCCCGCACCGCCGAGAAGAAAGTCGCGATCGCCGAGCGGCTGATCGCCGACATCACCGACAACTGGGGCGTCGACGAGTCGTCGATCCTGATCGACACGTTGACGTTCACCATCGCCACCGGTCAGGAGGAGTCACGCAAAGACGGTATCGAGACCATCGAGGCGATCCGCCTACTGAAGAAGCGCCACCCGAACGTGCAGACCACGCTGGGCTTGTCCAACATCTCGTTCGGCCTCAATCCCGCTGCGCGCCAGGTGCTCAACTCCGTGTTCCTGCACGAGTGCCAGGAGGCGGGCCTGGACTCGGCGATCGTGCACGCCTCGAAAATCGTTCCGATGAACCGCATCCCCGACCAACAGCGTCAGACCGCGCTCGACTTGGTCTACGACCGCCGCCGCGACGGCTACGACCCGCTGCAAGAGCTGATGGCCATGTTCGAGGGCGTGTCGGCGGCGTCGTCGAAGGAGTCCCGCGCCGCCGAGCTGGCCAAGCTGCCGCTGCTGGAGCGGTTGGCGCAGCGCATCGTCGACGGCGAGCGCAACGGCCTGGAGACCGATCTCGACGAGGCGATGACGCAGAAGCCGCCGCTGGCGATCATCAACGAGAACCTGCTGGCCGGCATGAAGACCGTCGGTGAGCTGTTCGGCTCCGGGCAGATGCAGCTGCCGTTCGTGCTGCAGTCGGCCGAGGTGATGAAAGCCGCTGTGGCCTATCTGGAACCGCACATGGAGCGCTCCGACGACCCAGAAAATTCAGCCGGGAAGGGCCGCATCGTGCTGGCCACCGTCAAGGGCGACGTGCACGACATCGGCAAGAACCTGGTCGACATAATCCTCTCCAACAACGGCTACGAGGTGGTCAACCTCGGCATCAAACAACCGATCTCCACCATCCTGGACGCGGCGCAGGAAAAGAGCGCCGACGTCGTGGGGATGTCGGGCCTGCTGGTGAAGTCGACCGTGGTGATGAAAGAGAACCTGCAGGAGATGAACACCCGCGGGGTCGCCGGCAAGTTCCCGGTGCTGCTCGGCGGCGCGGCGCTGACCCGCAGCTACGTGGAGAACGACCTCGCCGAGATCTACGACGGCGAAGTGCATTACGCCCGAGACGCTTTCGAGGGCCTGAAGCTGATGGACACCATCATGAGCGCCAAACGCGGCGAGGGGTTCGACACCGACAACGCGGAGGCCGTCGCCGCCCGGGAGAAGGTGGCCGAGCGCAAGGCGCGGCATGAGCGGTCGAAACGTATTGCGGCCGAGCGCAAGGCGAACCAGACGCCGGTCGAGGTGCCGGAGCGCTCCGACGTGGCCGCCGACGTCGAGGTTCCTGTGCCGCCGTTCTGGGGATCGCGGATCGTCAAGGGTCTGGCGGTGGCCGACTACGCTGGAATGCTCGACGAGCGGGCGCTTTTCCTGGGCCAGTGGGGTCTGCGCGGGGCCCGGGGCGGCGAAGGGCCGTCCTACCAGGACCTGGTGGATACCGAGGGCCGCCCTAGGCTGCGGTACTGGCTGGACCGGCTGTCCACCGACGGTGTGCTCGCCCACGCCGCCGTCGTCTACGGCTACTTCCCGGCGGTCTCCGAGGGCAACGACGTCGTACTGCTCGCCGAGCCGAAACCCGATGCCGCGGAACGGTTCCGGTTCACCTTCCCGCGCCAGCAGCGCGGCCGCTTCTTGTGCATCGCCGACTTCATCCGGTCGCGGGCGCTGGCCGCCGAGCGCGGCGAGGTGGACGTGCTGCCGTTCCAGCTGGTGACGATGGGCAACCCGATCGCCGACTTCGCCAACGACCTGTTCGCATCGGACTCCTACCGCGACTACCTGGAGGTGCACGGCATCGGTGTGCAGCTCACCGAGGCGCTGGCCGAGTACTGGCACCGGCGGATCCGCGAGGAGCTGCGGTTCTCCGGCGACCGGGCGATGTCGGCGGAGGATCCCGAGGCCGTCGAAGACTACTTCGCGCTGGGCTACCGCGGCGCCCGGTTTGCATTCGGCTACGGCGCCTGCCCCAACCTGGAGGACCGCGCCAAGACGATGGTGCTGCTAGAGCCGGAGCGCATCGGGGTAACACTTTCGGACGAGCTGCAGCTGCACCCGGAGCAGTCCACCGACGCCTTCGTGCTGCACCACCCGGAAGCCAAGTACTTCAACGTGTGAGTGGCAAGCACCGTGCCGGCACGGCGCCGGGACGCCGGATGCTCCGCGTGGCTCAGCGTTCGATCGACGACGGCAGGGGACGATCGGCGTCCAGGTTTCCTGCGCGTGATACGCGTCGAGCACCGGCCGTTCGTCGATGAGTTCGTAGTAAGGCACCGAGAATCCGCAGGCGTCGGCGATCCGCTCGACGTAGATGACGATGACGGCGCGAATACCTTGATGGTGAAGTCCGAAATACTTTCTAAGAGTGTGGAAGTGAGCATCGTCGGAGCGTACGACTCGCCCTGTCCCGAACAGGCGCAGAATTCGTGAGTTTGGGGCAAACGAGCAGAACATGACGGTGATACGGCCGTTGTGTCGCAGGTGCGCGAACTGCGGCAACGACTCGTCGAGGTGCGAAAAGACCTTCGCCAGCGGAGCCTACCAACGCGCGTCAGCAGGCCGCGGATGAGATTTGTCTCAGTCCCGACTTGGCTCGAATTGGTGCACACCGTGGGGCGGTCACGTCGCGTTGGTCACAACTGCCACAGGTGTCTCTGCGCCGGTCGGCACCCGAGGTGCCCGGCTCACAGC